>QHZQ01000199.1 GCA_003224725.1 Acidobacteriota bacterium
GGACGGCAGGTTAACAAACTTGACCAAAGTTTGAACTTCGTCGCCACCAAGTAACCCTAGGATTGCAGCCGGGCTCGCGGATAGACACAGAAAACTCAGGGGCAGTTGGAGCACCAAGAGTCGAAGCGCAATGGGTTAGTTACTGGGGGCGGAGGAATAACTTTGGTAGCCACGACGAATTTGTTTTCTAATTCGTCGTGGGTTTGTCCACCTGCGCGGAAAAGCCCGCGGCGAGCGACGGTGGTCGCGCAGAAAGGCGCTCGCCGTGGCTACCAAGACGGCGCCCCTCGAAACTAACCCATTACGTCGAAGTGCAAAAGAGGATTGACAATGAACAGAAATCGTATTAACAACATGGCACCGGAAGAGCTTCATAAGTACGCCAGTCTCTGGTGGCTTAGCCAGACAGGCAGGTCAGAGAGGGAACAATGACTATGATTCTGGATTTACGAAAACGGTTGATGAAGGGGATAGTCATTCCCGCTCATCCACTGGCTTTAACGTCACATCGCAAGCTGGACGAACGGCGCCAGCGGGCTCTCACCCGCTACTACCTGGCCGCCGGCGCCGCAGGAATTGCGGTGGGAGTTCATACAACGCAGTTTGAAATCCACGATGCCGATGTTGGATTTTACCAGCCGGTGCTGGAACTGGCGGCCGACGAAGCGCGGCGATTTACCACAGGCCCGCGGCAAGCGCCAGTCAAGGTCGCAGGCCTTGTAGGAAAAACTTTACAAGCCACCCGGGAAGCGGCAAGGGCTCGCGATCTGGGCTACGACTGTGGTCTGTTAAGCCTGGGAGCGATGAGAGATGCCGCCGATGCCGAGCTCATCGAACACGCGCGAGCCGTAGCCGAGGTGATTCCGCTTTTTGGTTTCTATCTGCAGCCCTCAGTGGGAGGGCGGATTCTCAGCTTTGATTTCTGGAGGCGATTTGCAGAGATTGAAAGCGTGGTGGCGATCAAGATTGCGCCGTTCAACCGCTACAACACAATTGATGTTATCAGAGCCTTGGCCGCTGCGGGGCGAGCCGGAGAAATTGCTCTTTATACCGGTAATGATGACAACATTCTTCTCGACCTGTTGACAGAGTTCAGATTTGAACAGTCAGGCGGCGGTTGTTCTCTTCGGATCGTGGGAGGTTTGCTGGGCCATTGGGCGGTGTGGACCTTCAAGGCTGTCGAGTTACTTTCCGAAGTGCATGAGGTAGTTCGTAATGGAAGACCGATACCTGCCGAACTGCTGACGCGAAATATTCAGATTACGGATGCGAACGCTGCTTTGTTCGATCCTCAGCATCAATTTGCCGGTTGCCTCCCGGGTATTCACGAGGTCCTGCGAAGGCAAGGACTGTTGCTGGGACGTTGGTGTCTCAATCCGCACGAAGAGCTTTCCCCTGGACAAATGGAGGAAATTGATCGTGTGTGTCGGGCTTATCCTCATCTGAGCGATGATTCGCTTGTCCGGGAGCATTTGGATGAATGGCTCGCCTGAAAATAGGCGAAACTGGCAAGATTCAAGGGGAAAGGCTAATTTCCGGTCCTGTTGGGCGTTGGTTGTCCTTTGATTCATGAACGCAGAAAGAATTTTAGGTCAGTTCAAAGGCGCGTCCGGGACACAGTGACGTTGACGCCTTCCGCCCCTCCCGAGAGGAGAATCAACAAATCCCCTTCATTTGGAGGGGTGTAGGGGTGGGTTGTCCCGACGCGGAGCGACCCACCCCGAAGGCTGATGCCTTCCGCCCCTCCCGAGAGGGGAATCAGCAAGTCCCCTCCATTGGAGGGGTGTAGGGGTGGGTTGTCCCGAACCGGAGGGATCCAAGCTGACGGTTGACCGCACTGAGTTACTCCACCCGGAACAGATGCCCGGCTCCAGGAGCGACCCAGTCCATTTCCCGCCCGAAGGATTCCTCCTGTCCTGAATAAGGCGAGACGTGGATCAACTTACGGTTGGGTTCCTTGAGTTCGATTTGATAACGGAATGAGTTGTTGAGGTCTTTATTTACCAGCATCAGGTAAACTTGTCCCTGCGGGTCGATGAATTCTCCGATCAAGAACCTTCCCTGGACCGGAGGTACGACGTTGCGTTGACTCATTTCGACCGAGCGGACCCTTTGGCTCTCGTTCAAAGGACGACACTCGGGTGGTACGTCGGGGAAGTGGAAAACACCGGTGCTCTTTAGCTTCTTTAGAGTCGGCGCCAACGCATGAATCTCGTTATTGACACGGCGCAGCATGTCCCAGGAGCGGGTCTTGTTTCCAACCTGGTCAATAGGTCCCAGCCGATAGTTACCAATGGACCAGGTAAAATAGCTAAAGTACTGGATGCCGCGCCCGCCGTGAGCCAGGGTGGCGTAGGCCTGCAAGTGATAGGTGGCATCCGTATTTTCCATGTAATTGAAATGGGCGTTTGAAAGGACACAGTTCCAGAAGGGAACCTCTGTCTCTACCGACAATCTTCGCACCACTTCCAGGTTGGTATAAAAGGAATCGAGCATTTCTCCCTTGACCAGGGAGTAATTGTCATAGCTTAAAAAGGGCTGGTGAATCGTGTCGACCAGCAATCGCACGTAATCAGTGTAGTTTGCCACACCCATGCGATCCGCCGAGACTCGCACCGGAAACAAATTGACATAGGGCCATTTCCCCGGCATGATCTCGCGAATCAGCCGTGCCACGACCCCCAGACTGGGCATGGCCCGCGCGTGGGGTTCGTCACGCAGCATGAAACCGATTACAGCCGGGTTGTTCCCGATTTCCTTGGCCAGCGATTGGATATTCCGACGAACCAGGTTCTCGTCCAATGGCTTTTCGAAATCGTAGCCACTAACGCGCGGGTCAGCAACAAACACCTGAAGCCCGGCCTTTTGAAAGGCCGCCAGGTCTTTGACCGGCACAAATCCGGCAATGTTGATCCCTGCTTCCTTCATCCAATGGAGCTGCTGTGGCTCTGCCGGAGTCGGGCCCCAGGAGAGGATGGCGAAATCGGTAGGTTGCACCCGTTGCTCTTTGAAAATCTCCTGTGCCTGTCCCGGGTTAAACCCACCTGTCAGAAACAGTAAAACAAAGGCTAAAGAAACTAATGAGCGCTTCCTTTCATCCATGATTTTCGCTCCTCTTCCAATGGTTGCTGCCCGAGAGTGTTGAACTAAGAACTTACGGGCATGAATGAGACGGAGACACGGCGATATACTAGCGCTATTTGGGAGTGGGGGCACTGGAGTTTTTCAACGCTGTTGAAACCGCTCAGCGGACAAATTATATTGTCCCACTTGCCAGCCGCCGGTGGGGTTGGCAATTCGGGCGGCGTCATGCAGTGATAAAGCGCCTGGCTGGCCCGCTGTCAGCCTCTTTTTTGTTAGCGCGCCTAGCGTTCTTGGCGTTTTGGTCTTCCGGCGGCAGGGTCTGGAAAGGGTCATAAAGTCAGCGCTTATCGGCGGAGCCCTTGGCTGGGCTAGGTCGGTCATACAGAAATCACCCCGCGGTCGGGGAGAGAAAAAATTCACTGAGGAGATAGAGCATCATAATGACTATAAAACTTCTTGCGCTTGGACCGGGTTATTTGTTGATTTGTCTGTCTTGGTTCTGCCTGGCCAATTCGCTCCAGGCCCGGGACTGGCTCACCTTCGGGCATGACCCCCAACGCTCCGGGTGGGCTGTCGAGGAAAAAATCCTTACAGCCCAAAACGTCAGTGGAATGGAGCTGAAATGGAAAGTGCAGGTGAAAAATGAGCCCAAGGCGCTCACTGCCCTGACGGCTCCCGTGGTTGCTGCTGAAGTGACCACTCCTCAAGGAATTAAGACCCTCGTGTACGTGGCGGGAAGTTCCAATCTTGTTTCTGCTTTGGATGCTGACAATGGAAACCCCGTTTGGAGCCGGAACCTGGAGACCTATGCTAAAGCCAGCAAGGAGAGTGACTGGCTTTGTCCCCAAGGAATTAATGCGACCCCGGTGATAGACAAACGCACGGCTATCATTTACACGATAGCCATGGATGGTAGACTGTACGGACTCGATCTCGGCACAGGCAAAAACAGATTTGGTCCGATTCAGTTTGTTCCTCCCTTCTCCAAGAATTGGAGCCTCAACCTGGTAGATGGGATTATCTACACCTCGCTTTCCCAGGGCTGCGGAGGCGGCCAATCTGGAATCTACAGTATGGATGTGCGAGATCCGTTTCGACCCGTCATTCGAAACTTACTCGTTTCTAACGGGGGTGGCGGGGGAATTTGGGGCAGAGGAGGTCCGGTTGTTGGACGGAATGGTCGGATTTATGCCGCCACCGGAGACGGCCCTTTCGATCCTTCCACGGGCGAATATAGTAACACCATCCTTGCGGCCTCCCTGGGCGACTTGAAACTTTGTGACTACTACACGCCCACCAACTGGCGAGACATTTTTCGCTATGATTGGGACCTGGGTTGTTCCAGTCCCGTGTGGTTTGCCCACAAGGATTACCATCTGCTTGCGGCTGGGGGCAAAGAAGGGGTCGCTTACTTAATGGATGCGGACTCGCTTGGAGATAAAGATCATCAGACACCGTTGTACATCACCCCGCGCCTGGCCAACGACGAGGATACCTTTGAAGGAAAGGGCATCTGGGGCGGCCTTTCAGCCTGGCGGGATTTGCAAGACCAAACCTGGGTCTATGTCCCGATACTGGGCCCTGTTTCCAAGCACTCTCCAAAGTTTCCTAAAACCAACGGGCCTAATCCTCACGGAAGCCTCATGGCGTTTAAAGTCGCTCTGGACATCACTTCCAAGAAACCCATTCTGGAGCCAGCCTGGATTTCCGGGGAGCTCAACGTCCCCGAACCGGTGGTTATTGCCAATGGTATCGTATGGGCACTTTCCAATGGGGAAGACGTTCGGCAAACCAAGGAAGGTGGGGTTATAAACTTTCAAAATCTGACGCTGTTGACGGCGGAGCAAAGGAAAGACAACCCCAACCGAGCTGTTCTCTGTGCTTTCGACGCCCAGACAGGCAAGATGCTTTACCAGAGTGGTTCTGCCCTGGACACCTGGACGCACTTCGGTGGACTGGCGTTGGCCAATGGCCGGGTCTACATCGCGGATCACAATTCCCAGGTTTATTGCTTCGGACTGAAAGGAAAGTAGCTTGGGGAAAGCAGAAGGAACGACCACACCCTTGCACATTATCCAGGCCCCAGATCTTTGTTGCTGGACACAGGGAGCATTGGGTGCAAAAGGCCTGAAAGGCCGCAATAGTTTAGCCCAGGGCAGAGCGTCAGCGGCGCCCTGGGTCAGAAAGATATTGCTTCTTTTTGTGAACGGTGGAGACGGTGACCCAGGGGCGCCGCTGACGCTCTGCCCTGGGCTAGCCTATTGCCGCCCTTCAGGCGGCCCGTTGCGACGAACACCGCCTGTGTCCAGAGCGCCGACTCATGTTTCCAGAGGGACGAGAACCTGCCCCAGGCAGCAGAGGCTCTTTCACGTCTTATCGAGCCGAAGGGGCCCCAGTCAGCAGCCATCTAACGCCCCTTGAGACCTCCCTTAGTGGTGATGAGAAATTTCCTGCAACTTATTGGAAAAGTTTTACCCAGAACTGGATTTTCTGTAGGGCTACGGTATTGATTCTAGTGGATTGTTCATCACCGCAAATGATGGAGCTTAACGTGCGCTTCAATGGTTGAGTAGTGCTCGAAAAGGCGTCTCGCAGCGCCCTCTCTCCTCACTACTTACAAGGCTGGTTCTCACAGAACCAGCCTTGCTGCAATCTAGCCTTCCTGCCTTCTAAACCCTGAGAATAAAGTGATTGTTTGGAACCCTCGTCTTCTTTGAGAAGGGCGAAGTGATTCCGGCCGCGTGGCAAGCGAACTATCCCGCAATATCCTGCTCGTCGTCGTCCTCATCCTCAGTCCAAATCCAATAGCCGAGCACGACGAGGAACGAGAACGACCACGATTCCACGAACGAAAACAAAATTCTCGGTTCGATCCCCTAAGGGCCTAATCTTTTGCATCTCTTTGGTTACAGCTTGGTTACAGCTTGGTCTCAAAATCCATTTTGATTTCGGTGGAGGAACTGATAAGTTTCAAGGAGAACCTTGAACTGGGATGACCAGGTCGGACTTGGCGAGCGCCAATAGGCAAACGAATTTAATCTTTGTCCGGTAAAAAAATATCCGGGATTGAATCAACGGTTGTAAGGGTACCGCCCGTTATGAGAGTCGAAAGAGGTCGAGAAAAGGAAAACTCGAGGCTTACTATCAAGGGTATTGATGACAAGGGGATTGCTTTTCAGGAGGAAACCGAGGCTCACGATATCAGCGAGACCGGCATCTCTTTTTTTCTTAACACCCCCATCTGGGTGGACACTCACTTAAGTATTGAGATCGCTTCAAGCGATCTCTTTGGTCCTCATCATGTGGCCCGAGCCAAGGTGGTTCGGATTAAGGTGGATTCCTCCAAAAGACAGTTTGTGGCTGCCCGTTTTGATTAAAGTTTGAACCAGGCTGATTGGGAGAACCCGGAATATGGATCGAGAATTTTGTTTTCGTTTTTCCTCGCGAACGGCGCACG
>QHZQ01000200.1 GCA_003224725.1 Acidobacteriota bacterium
ACCCGTTCGTTCTGGGGCGTTTATGCGGTCGGACCTTTTGGTGTGCTGCCAAAAGGGAAGGTAGACTTGTACTATCTCGGCCTCGACCGCAAAAGGGCCAGGTTCGATCAGGGGATTGGCCGTGAATTGAGGCACTCCATCGGGGCCAGAATTTGGGGAAAGACAGGGTACTGGGATTACAACACCGAAGTGGTTTACCAGTGGGGCAGCTTCGGTCAAGGACGCATTCGATCCTGGACGACGGCTTCGGACACCGGTTACCGGATCGAATCGATCCGATTCCGTCCCCGATTGGGGTTAAAAGCTGACATTGCCAGCGGAGACCGGGATCCAACGGATGGGACCCTTGGCACTTTCAATGCCCTTTTTCCCAAAGGTGCCTATTTCAGTGAGGCGGACCTGCTTGGCCCCTACAATTTGATGGACCTACATCCGTCTGTGGAGTTGAACTTGACCGAGCGGATCTCGCTCACCCCTGACTTTGACTTCTTCTGGAGGCAGAGTACGAGAGATGGAATCTACAGTGTTCCGGGTACCTTGATCCGCTCCGGACGCAGCAGCCAAGCCCGCTACACGGGCAGTCACGGGAACCTCCAACTCGAATGGCGCCTGGACCGTCACATCAGTCTGACAGCCATGTATCTTCACTTCTTTTCGGGACCATTCTTGAAAGAGACCCAACCTGGGCGAAATGTCGACTTCGTGACCGCCTGGGTCACCTACAAGTTCTGAGGGACCGCTCTAAAGGAAACAGAGGAGTGCCCATGCCGCCAAGGCGGCGCCACAGAGCATGGAAATGGCGATGGATCACCAGGGACGATGAAAATTATTCCCCTCCACGGGAGGGAAGGTGTGAAAAAATTGGGAGGGCGAGCCTCCCGGGAGGGCGAGGCTCCCGCCGAGCCTCGTGCGGCAAGGATTTGCTGGGACGATGGCCCTCCCGATCTCGGCCGGTTTTGAATTTTTTCACACCTCCAGGGGTGCAGGGGTGGGTTGTCCCGAAGCGGCAGGACCCACCCCGAAGGCTACGCCTTCTGCCCCCTCCCCGGAGGGGATTTTCACGGAAGGTATCAGAGAACGCAGAAATCGTGTTGTTCGATCTGGCGTGAGATTTAAACCGTGACGTGGAGGGCTTATGGAAATTCAGGGGCCAGTTACTGTCAACATCACCCGAATCGTCAAACCGGGCTGTGAAGAGCCGTTTGAGAAGGAGTTGCACGAGTACATCCAGCGAACGCTCAACCTGCCCGGACAACTCGGCGTGCATGTGATGAAGCCTGCTGCAGGTACTTCGCGCGATTACGGCATCGTCCGCAAGTTTGCCAGTCGGGCGGCGCTCGATGAATACCGCAAATCGCGGGAGTACCTGGAATGGAGCGAAGGGGCGCGCATTTACACCGAAGGCGACGCGCGACTCGAAGAACTCAGCGGATTGGAGAGCTGGTTCACGCTGCCCGGCGCAAAAACGATGGTTCCGCCGCCGAAGTACAAAATGGCTACGCTCACGCTGCTGGGTGTGTATCCCAGCATCACGCTACTCTCCAGATTGCTGGGGCCACCCATCAAAGGTTGGCCGGGCTGGACGCAGGGGCTGTTGCTGAACCTGATTCTGGTCCCGCTGCTCACGTGGGTGATTATGCCGCGCCTATCACGTTTGTTCGCTGGATGGCTTTTTCCAAAGGAGCAGGCTGTGAGGCCGAATAGGGCTTCACCTTGAGATCGGCACTTCTCTCGATGAATCTGTCACTCTGACCAGTGTCGTTCTCGCCTGTTGTGTCATGGGAGCGATTGCAGCACGGTCACAGATGGTCCCCCTCGTGCAAGCTGATCATGTCCCACATCCTTGTTGTTAGACACAGTGGGCATTGGGTGTCAAAGGCCTGAAAGGCCGCAATAGTTTAGCCCAGGCGAGAGCGGAGGGGCGGTAGCCCCGCAGCGGCGCCCTGGGGTAAGAAGGATATCGTTTCTTTTAACGGTGGAGGGTTTGGCGAGGACGGTGACCCAGGGCGCCGCTGACGTTTTGCTCTGGGCTAGCCTATTGCCGCCCTTCAGGCGGCCGTTTGTGAGGACCCCCCCTGCGCCAGAGTGCCGACTTATGGGTAACGATGAGCTTGTTCAAAGGGGCGTGTTCGAGGTGCTGGTTGAATTTTTTCACAGCTTCCCTGGGGAGAGGGGTGAACGCCTGAGAAGCGTTCACGAGGCCAGGGAGGTAGGGGCCAAACCAGGAATGGTCAAAGCAAATCTGAGACACGGGGCTAGACACTTTCCAATCTGAATCCATTGTTGAGGAAACACAATCATGAGCAAAGAGATTCTTGGTATCCATCACATCACGGCGATCGCAGACGACCCGCAACAGAATCTGGACTTCTACGCAGGGTTTCTAGGTTTACGACTTGTCAAACTGACGGTCAACTATGACGATCCGCAGACCTACCACCTCTATTATGGTGACGGGCAGGGCAATCCAGGAACGATTCTCACATTCTTTCCATGGCCCGGGGCGATGAAAGGACGCCAGGGCAATGGCCAGGTGACCTATACGGCATTCTCTGTTCCCGAAGGGGCGCTAGCCTATTGGACAAAGAGGCTCACTGAGCACAGCGTCGAGTTCGAGGGACCGTATAACCGCTTCCAAGAGCGGGTGATCGCGTTCTCGGACCCTGATGGACTGCGGCTCGAACTCGTCGCCGGACCATCGTTCGGTCCGGAGAAGGGCTGGCAAGCCGGCCCCATTCCGTTGGAGTACGCCATTCACGGCTTTCACAGCGCCACGCTGGCGGAGGAAGGATACGAACGAACCGCCTCCCTCCTCACCGATACTCTTAGATTCCGGCTGGTCCAACAGGAAGGCAATCGTTTTCGATATGCCGTGGGACCCGGTGAACCTGGCTCCGTCGTTGATGTCGTCTGCACGCCTGACGGCAGCATGGGCCGGGTTGCGGCAGGTACGGTCCATCACATTGCCTGGCGCACAGCCGATGATCAGCAGCAGCGCGAATGGCACACTGAGATCGCTCGACAGGGTTACAACATCACGCCCGTCATCGATCGCAAGTATTTTCACTCAATCTATTTCCGGGAACCTGGCGGTGTGCTCTTTGAGATTGCCACCGATCCGCCCGGCTTTACAGTGGATGAGCCGCTGGAAAGCCTGGGGACAAAACTGGTCTTGCCCGATTGGCTGGAATCGCAGCGGAGCCATATTGAAGCTCATCTGCCGCCCATTCGGTTGTCGAAGGCTAATCCTGCGAGGTCTGCATGACAGAGGCAACCGGTTTGTTCCGCCCCCGTCTTCGTCTTGAACTGGCCGAAAATCGCCTAGTGTTCACCGATGATTCCGCCTGGGAAACGACCTAACCGCAAACTGACAACGCCTCAAGGGTCGCGAGTTCCAAACTCAAAATATTTTCCTAAGATTTTGCCTTTTCAACCCCTTTTAATGAATGGCTTAATAAATGTAGGGATTCAGTCTGTGACTGATTATTCAGAACAGAAGCCCGCCAATGAACCCAGACGAACTCAAATTGCTTGAGCTACTCAAAGCCGATAAAGAAACGGGCGTCATCCGCTTCAAGCATCGTCGCATGCTAATCTTCGATGCCGATGCTCTTGGATTGTTGCGCAAGGAATTGATTGAGACACTCGGTCTAGAACGCGCCCGGCGACTACTCACCCGCTTTGGCTATGCCTGCGGCTACCGGGACGCCCTGACCTCGAAAAAATTGTTCCATTGGCAGAGCGACGCCGACTGGCTCGCGGCCGGCCCGCGCCTGCATACTTTGGAAGGCATCGTCCAGGCGCGCCTGTTGAGATTACAAATGGACAAGGGCGGCGGAGTCTTTGAAGCCGAGGCCGAATGGCTGCACTCCTACGAAGCCGAGCAGCACCTCAAGCACCTCGGCCACAGCGATTCGCCTGTCTGTTGGACGCTGACCGGTTACGCGAGCGGGCATACGAGCGCCGTCTTCGGCAGCGAAGTCTGTTGCTTTGAAAAGGAGTGCGTCGGCCAGGGCGATGCGCGCTGCCTGGTCGAAGGGCGCGCGACCACCGAGCACAGCGACCAGATGCGCGCGCTCGTCGAATATCACCGGCCCGACAATATCAATGCCGAATTCCGAAGGCTGCTCGACGACCTGGAGCAGCGTGAGAAGGAACTTGCCGCGCACGAAGAGAAGGTCAAAGCTCTCGAATCACAAGTGCTCTACCTGCAGGAGACGATCAACGAAGAATACAATTTCGGGGAGATGGTGGGGGCCAGCCCCGCTTTCAAGAAGGTAGTTCACGATGTCGAGAAAGTCGCCTGGTCAGACTCCACCGTGCTGATCTGTGGGGAAACAGGAACCGGCAAGGAGTTGATCGCCCACGCCATTCACGCCCGGAGCTCGCGCAACAACCGCCCTTTAATCACGGTCAATTGCGCCGCCTTGCCGGCAGGGCTGGTGGAAAGTGAATTGTTCGGGCACGAGAAAGGCGCGTTCACAGGCGCGATCCAACGCAAATTGGGGCGGTTCCAGGTAGCGGACGGCGGCACGATCTTTCTGGATGAAGTGGGCGAGCTGCCGCTGGAAACCCAAGCGAAGTTCTTGCGCGCCTTGCAACAGGGGGAAGTTGAGCGATTGGGTGGGACACAAACCATCAAGGTGGATGTCCGGGTGTTGGCGGCCACCAATCGGCCGCTGGAGCAACTTGTCGCCGAAGGGAAATTTCGCTCTGACCTCTTTTACCGCCTCAACGTCTTTCCAATTATTCTGCCGCCGTTGCGCGAGCGCCGCGAAGATATCGCGCTGTTCGCCAATTACTTTGCGCAAAAATTTCGCGCCCGGCTAAACAAAAAAATCTCCTCAATTGACTCCGCCTCCCTTGAGCGCCTGCAAGATTACGCCTGGCCCGGCAATGTGCGCGAATTGGAGCACATGATCGAGCGCTCTGTACTGCTGGCCGAAGGAGAAATCCTGTCTGTTGATTGGCTGCTAGGCAGGGAGGAGAGATCAAGCACGAAAGTTGCAGCAGTTCCGGCGTCAACCAGACTTCGCACCCTGGAAGAGATGGAGCGCGACCATATCGTGGAAGTCTTGCGGCGCACGCAAGGGGCCGTTGCCGGTAAAGGCGGTGCGGCGGAGATTCTGGACTTGCCGCCTTCCACGCTACGCGACCGCATGAAAAAGCTCGGTCTCAAATAACGCCCGCCCGATGGCTCTCCGGAAAATCCCCCTTAATAAAGGGGGAAAGAAGCCGAAGGCTTCAGGGGGTTGTCCCGTGAGCCAGCGCCGCCACACGCCAGCTAGACAACCCCCAACCCCCAACCCCAAGGCCCAAGGGCCTTTGCCCCCTTCGCGGCATCAGGAGCTCGTCTGAAAATCCCCTCTCGGGAGGGGAAAGAAGGCTTCAGCCTTCAGGGGTGGGTCCTTCCCGTCCCGTAACAACCCACCCCTACACCCTCCAGCGGAGGGGATTTTCATGCCGGCTGCATGGATGGCTCTCCTGAAACCTTCCTGTCCGACACGGAATACCGCGCCGGGCGCGGAATTCCGCGTCGTCAAGGGTGTCTCTCACGCTGTCCGCCAGTCTCACTCTTCTCTCACTTCATGTTTCCTGCCAAGCACTTACCTGCTTTTGGCCAGGCCTGCGACCACTTTGGCAAGGAGCTTGCAATTCACCAGGGCGTTCGCAGCAAAAGCAGTCGCGGCGATTAAGTATGGCAGTGCGGATTTCACAAGCTGAAGACCACGAGAGCGGAAGTGTTATTCTCCGCGTCGAAGGAACGCTTACCCTTGAATATGCGCGTTTGCTCGAAGGCATGTCTCACGAGGTGAGGGGCCGATTAGGGCGCAACGTGATCGTTGATCTAGCGGGCGTGGCCTTTCTCGACGAAGCGAGTGCGGCCGTGTTACGCCGTCTCAAACAACAACCGGGTATTGCGCTAGCCGGCTGCCAGCTCTACACCCGACAAATGATTGACGCGACGGTTTAGCCGGAGAAAAACAATGGCCAAATCAGACACACGGGGAAACGGGGTAAATCTTGACAATATCGCAGTCAGCAACGACGAAGCCGCCAGTCGTGTAGACGGCGACTGCACTACTTGAAGAAAACGAATATCCAGGAGATACAAATGACCATCGGCATCATCGGTGCAGGGGGCATTGGCCAGGCTTTTGCGGCTCACGTGGCGAAGGCCGGCTACGAAGTCATCGTCAGTAATCGCCGCGGTCCCGAATCGCTGGCAGGGTTGGTAAACCAGCTCGGCCCGCGCGCCAGGGCCGGCACGCGGCAGGAAGCCGCGCAGGCGGACGTGGTGGTGGTGGCCGTGCAGTGGGAGCAGTTGCGCGCGGCGCTGTCTGACCTGCCTGCATGGAACGGTCGCATCCTGATCGACGCCACCAATGCGGTCGTCCAACCGGGCTTTGACCTGGCCAACCTGAATGGCAGCACATCGAGTGAGATTGTGGCCTCGCTGGTCCCCGGCGCTCGCGTGGTC
>QHZQ01000201.1:0-471 GCA_003224725.1 Acidobacteriota bacterium
ATGACAGCCTTTTGATGAAACGGATTCTCTCCCGAGAAATGCCTCCGCCGAAGATGCTGTTTGACTTCGCGGTCCGTCCCCCCACGTCAGCGGAAGTGGAAGTCTTGCGCAAATGGATTGAAGCGGGTGCGCCAGCTTCGCCCAGGCAATCTGTGGTTGCTGAGGACAGTGCGGACCCGCTGGTGAGCGACGAGGACCGGAAGTTCTGGTCGTTCCAACCTCCAAAACGGCCTGAAATTCCAAAAGTCCGCCACCAGGAATGGGTTCAAACCCCCATCGATGCTTTCCTTCTTCAAAAGCTGGAGGCTAAGAACTTGAGCTTTTCCCCACAAGCCGAGCGGCTGACTTTGATGCGTCGGGCTTATATTGATCTTATCGGCCTGCCCCCGGACCCGGCTGAAGTGGACAGCTATTTAAAGGATGACCGATCCGACGCCTATGATCGACTGGTAGACCGCTTGCTTTCATCTC
>QHZQ01000201.1:480-7136 GCA_003224725.1 Acidobacteriota bacterium
TTCTGGTTAAACGCGGCGGGCTACTCCGATTCGGAGGGTATCATTGATGAGGACCTGCTTCGCCCCCACGCCTGGCGCTATCGGGATTATGTCATTCGATCATTCAACAGCGACAAGCCCTATGACCAATTTCTAACCGAACAAATCGCGGGTGACGAACTGGTCGACTACAAGCATTCGAAGAAAATCACTCCTGCGTTGATCGATAAGCTGGCGGCCACCGGTTTCTTGCGGATGGTCCCTGACGGAACCTATTCACCGGCGAATTCGTCCATTCCCGAGCGCATGAACGTTATTGCCGATGAGATCGAGGTGCTGAGCTCATCCGTCCTGGGACTGACCCTGGGGTGTGCCCGCTGCCACAACCACAAATACGATCCCATTCCGCAGCGGGATTATTATCGGCTCGGCGCCATTCTTCAGGCTGCTTATGATCCGTACGACTGGTTGATCCCGGCCGCAGAAAATCCTTACAAACTGAAATTCTCATCACGGCATCTCGACATTGCCCTGGAGAGCGAACGGCAGGCGACCGTGAAGTTCAATGCCCCGATTGAAGCGGAGATCAAGCGGTTGGAAGCGTCGCTGGAGGCTCGAGCCAAGCCTCTTCGAGAAAAATTGCTGGACGAACGATTGGCCGCCCTTCCTTCCTCCGTGAAAGAGGACTTGAAAAAAATGGTCGCCACTCCCGAAGAAAAGCGCAGCGAGCTGCAAAAATATCTGGCAGAAAAATTTCAAGACACTTTGAAGATCACGACTGAGGACCTGGGGAAGCGATTCGAAGAGTTCAAGCCGGAAATGGAAAAGACTCAAAAGGCCATCGACGAACAAAAAAAGAAGCTACGCCCCAAGCCACAGATACGGGCTCTTTTCGATATGGGCGGCGAACCCTCGGCCGCTTATCTCTTGCGCCGCGGTGATGCGCAAACCCCGGGCGAACCGGTGCAGCCGGGTGTCCCTTCGGTTATTCGAACAGGTCTCACTCCCTACAAAATCGTCCCGCCCAGTTCAAACTCCGAGTCAAGTGGCCGGAGGTTGGCTCTGGCACGCTGGCTGGTCCAGCCCAACCATCCCCTGACGGCCAGGGTCATGGTCAATCGAATCTGGATGCATCATTTCGGCAAAGGGCTGGTCGCCAGTCCAGCGAATTTCGGGCACACCGGCGTGCCGCCGTCACACCCGGAATTGCTGGACTGGTTAGCGACTGAGTTTGTCCGCAGCGGCTGGAGCATGAAAGGGATGCATCGCCTGATCATGACCTCAACGGCCTATCGGCAAAACTCACGTTTTGATCCTGCGGTTCACCAGACGGACCCGGATAATGTGCTGTTATCCAGAATGCCAATGCGACGCATGGATGCTGAGGCACTCTATGACTCGATGCTCAAAGCTACGGGGAGCTTTGATCCCACCCCATTCGGGCCTCCGGTGGATGTCGAGGTCAAGCCTGAGGGGGAGGTCGTTGCCAATGGAACCAAAGCGCGTTGGCGTCGAAGCATTTACGTGTTGCAGCGTCGCAAGACTCCCGTGACCATGCTGGAAGTTTTCGACCTGCCTCCCATGTCACCCAATTGCATTGAACGCCGGCAGTCCACAGTCCCCACACAGGCCTTGCAAATGATGAACAGTGACGTCCTGCAAGAGCATTCCCGTTACTTTGCCGGCCGTTTGATAGATGAGTTCGGGAATGATCAGGAAAAGCAGATCCAAATGCTTTATCTTCGTGTTTTGTCACGGCCTCCCACAGAGCAAGAGACAAATCTGGCTAAGAGTGGAATCGATGAATTGACAAAACATTGGATGGCGCATCTGGAAAATGAGAAAAATGACGCGCCCATAAAGTCGGCGGCTCAATGGAGGGCGTTGTCGGACTTCTGCCATGCCCTGCTGAGCTCGGCGGAGTTCTTGTATATCGATTGAGCTGAGAAAGCGCAGCGCCCCAATTTCCTTGATTGGGATCGTGCTCTTGCTCTGCTCGCGCTCTTGCTCTCACGGGTAGTCGCGACGAATGTGCTTCTCAAAATTCGTAGTGACTATCTGGAAATCGCGTTAGGGTTTCATGAATGGTCTACTAGGGATGGCGACGAAGTTCAAACTTTGGTCAAGTTTGTTAACCTGCCGTCCCCTCATCCCCTGCCCCTCTCCCCTGGGGAGAGGGTGGCCGAAGGCCGGGTGAGGGGTCAGCCAACCCTCGGCGGTACAAGGTCGCTGGCTAGCTATAGCTAGGCTAGACGGTCTACTAATTAGGAAACGACTAAATAAATCGTGAGTGAAAGAAAACATGATCGACCGAAATCGTAAACTCCCCGGTTTTTCCCGCCGGGAATTTTTCTCACGGCTGGGCGATGGTCTACATGGTTCGGCCCTGGCCTGGCTCCTGGGCAGCGACCTGTTCTTGCCCAATCCTTCATTAGCCGCCAGTCTTGAAGAAGGCCGTGGCGTTTATGACCTGAAGCCCAAGCCGCCTCACTTCCAATCCAAAGCCAGGTCTGTCATCCATCTCTTCATGAATGGCGGCCCCAGCCAGGTGGACTTGTTTGATCCAAAGCCGACGTTAAGTAAATTTGCGGGATCTGCACCACCGCGGGATATCGTCAGCGAGATTGAATTCGCCAATGAAGTAGGGAGTCTCCTCCCCTCGCCATTCAAATTCGCGAAACACGGCAAGTCAGGAATCGAACTTTCCGAACTATTGCCTCACCTCTCCGAATGCATTGACGACATGGCCTTGATACGGTCGATGTACGGCGAGCATTTCAACCACGAGCCGGCTTTGTACCTCATGCATAGCGGCCGAACCTTGCCAGGCCGGCCGTCGCTTGGTTCCTGGGTGGTCTATGGCCTCGGCAGTGAGAATCAAAATCTTCCGGCCTATGTCGTCCTTGATGATCCGAAAGGACTCCCCATCAACAGCATTCAAAACTGGCAGTCGGGCTGGCTGCCGCCGGTGTACCAGGGTACCCGTTTCCGCTCGGAGGGTCCCCCGCTGCTAAATCTGAAGCCACGCGAGGAGCTGCCGAGCCCTTTGGTGGAAGCCCAGCGAGCCTTGCTGCGACGGCTTGACGGCGCTCATCGGCAGCATCGGCCGGGGCAACCCGAATTGGAGGCTCGCATCTCCAACTACGAGTTGGCCGCACGAATGCAAATCGCTGCTACCGATGCCCTTGACCTCTCTCAAGAGAGCGAGCAAACGAAGGAGATGTACGGCCTTAACCAGGAAATCACCGCTTCCTATGGAAGACGATGTTTGATGGCGCGCCGGTTGATTGAGCGTGGCGTTCGCTTTGTGCAAATTTACATTGAAGGACAGATCTGGGATGCCCATTCCGATCTGGAGAAGAGTTTACGCTACAGTTGCGGCAAGACGGACAAACCGGCGGCGGCCCTCTTGAAAGACCTCAAGCAGCGCGGTCTGTTAGACAGCACTCTGGTTATTTGGGGAGGCGAGTTTGGACGGATGCCGCTATCTCAAGTCAGAGATAACACCTCCAGCGCCGGGCGGGATCATGGTCCCAGTGGCTTTAGCCTCTGGATGGCTGGAGGCGGGGTTAAAGGAGGGGTCGTTCACGGCGCAACCGACGATCTAGGCCATAAGGCTGTGGAGAATCGGGTGAGCGTCCATGACTTCCACGCCACCATGCTTCATTTGTTGGGAATGAATTACCGAAACCTGGTTTACCAGCGCCACGGGCTGAACGAGCGCCTCACCGACCAATTCCCGGCCAGCGTCATTTCTGAGATCCTGGTGTAGGTGGGGAGAGACATTTTTGCGGGTCCATGACGGCCAAGCCAATACAAGCTGTCCGGCCGCACGGCACATGATTGATGAAAATGAAGCGGTGAGCCCGTCCTTCGCCAAAAACCGATCCGAGCCGATTCGAGCCTGGAGTGGGTGGATCCCAGTGCTTCGCTTCATCCTTTCCTGCCTCACGACTTGTCTGCTCACTAGACTTAACTCCCTCGCCCCCATCGGGGGAGAGGGTGGTCCGCCGGTCGGCGGATCGGGTGAGGGGGCAATTGAAAAGCACTCGCAATTCTTTCACACCTTCAGGGCCTGGGGGTGAGGGTTTGCATTTCTAAGACCTTCAATAATCATCCGAATGCAATTGGTATAAGGTAATTACTCCTGATGGCTTCCATGATCGCTCTCATTCTTCAAGGGTGTGTTTTTCTGTTAGCGGTTAAGGCATGGGCCCAGGACACGAGAGAACAGGAAAATCTATCTGATATGCCCGATGCCATATTGAAAGGTCAGATCCAATCCGCAGCCGGAGACACAGTTTTCCGTGAATTGAAATCCTATCTTGATACTCAGCGCTGGCAAGAAGCTAAATCGCTGGCCGAGCAATTGGTGGCTGGACGGCCTCAAGAACCCTTTCCTCATTTCTGTTTGGGATTCGTTTTGCTTCGGCAACAGGACAAGTTGGCCGCGATTCGCTGCCTGCGCAAGGCGGAGCGGCTGGGCTTCAAAGACCCTGCGCTGCCGAAGACGCTAGGTTTAGCTTATTATGCCATCAATCAATTTCTTTTGTTTAAACAGCAAATGCTAAAAGGGATTGAGGCTGCGCCCAATGATGCCTGGCCTCATTATTACTTAGGACTGCATGAAGCAACGGTAACGGAAAATTTTACTGCGGCCTTGAGCCACTTTGGTCGGGCCTTGGCGCTGCGGCCGCATGACAGCAAGACGCTTTACTATCGAGGACTGTGCTACGAATCGTTGGATCAAAGAGAACTGGCGCAGAAGGATTATGAGGAAGCAATTCAACAACTGAAACCCTCCGAATCTGCCTTCAGCTTGCCCTATCAAGGAATGGCAAGATTACTGTCAAGGACAGAGCGCACCGAAGCCCTGCGCTACGCTCAATGGGCAGTCGAGAAAGGAGCGGGTGTCGCCGATAACCACTTGATTCTGGCAAAGATTTATGAGGAGCTGGGAAAACTTTCGGAGGCCGTCCAGCAGCTAAAGGCCGCGGTCCAGGCTGATCCGACTTTGGCCTCACCTCATTACCAGTTGTATCGTCTACTGAGCAGGCTGCGAGACCAGGAGAGCGCTTCAGGCGAACTGGCTGAATTTCAAAAGCTCAAGGCACTTTATGGTTCATGAGCATACCAATCGACATCTATGATTTCCTCTCTTGACAGACTTCCCCTTCACCCCCTGCCCCCCTGGAGCTGTGAAAAAATTCAAACCCGGCCGGGATCGGGAAGGCGAGGCTCCCGCCGAGCCTCATGGGCCAAGGTGCCCTCAACCCCGGCGGGGAAGGGGGTGGCCTCAAGCCAGGCCAGCAGACTGTTAGAGCCGGAGCTGATTGCCAGCAGACTGACTTTAGGTTTCTGGGTTGTTTGTTCTCTCATTTTTCTACTGTGCCTTTGCCCTCGAGCGACCCGGGCTCAATTTGACTCGCTGACAAGTCCGCGGCAGGCTGCCCAGGCTCAATCAGCACCGGAGCTCGATGAGTACATAGACCTGCTGGAAGCTTCGTCGGCTCGAGAAAAAGTCAGGTTGGTGGAAGCATTTGCTCAGCACTACCCCAAGTCCGAGTTGTTGGGAATCGCCTACCAGTACCAGATGGAAGCATATCGCGAATTGAACGATTACGACGGTGTTGTTCAGAGCGGCGAAAGGGCCCTGAAGCTTCATCCTGACAACTTGAACACGCTGCTCACTCTGGCCAATGTCCTTCCCAACCGGATCTCAACTGGAGCGCTCGACGACCCCAGGCTGGCGCAGGCAGAACAGTATGCGAGACTGGTCTTCGAGGGGATCAACCGCATAAAATTGCCTCGTTCCGTTTCTCCACAACGCTGGGAGAAGCTTCGCCTCGAGATGGAAGCGTCGGCCCATGAGGCTCTGGGCCAGGTAGCCACAAAACGCGGAAACTTGCAGGAGGCCATTGCTGAATTTGAGAAGGCGGTGCAGCAGAATCCTACGCCTCGAGGAAGCCAGTTCTATCGCCTGGGAGTGGCCTATATGTTGACTCGACGATATGACCCGGCGAGTGAAGCCCTGAACCGGGCTGCTGAATTGGGCCCTGAAGAAATTCGAAAAATGGCGAACGCAGTCGTCCGGAAGCTCAGAGCTGAGAGCCACTGAAGGGCCAGGAAAGAAATGGGCCGCGGATGAACACGGATGGACCTTGTTAAACACGGATGTAAAACACAAAAATACCAGGAAAAAAAGGATGGGACGATACCCAGATAAGTGCCCAGACCCGGTTTGCCGCCCAGCGCCGTCAAACCCGTGAATAAGGCCGCTCCCAGTCCCACCACGGTCAGGACCAGGCGAGGACCAAAGCGGTCTGCCAGGTGACCACCAGGCAGGTTCATCACGGCATAGCTCATCAGAAAGGCGGTGTACACAGCGCCCATCGATGTTGCCGAAAGGGACAAATCGTGCATGATGACGGGGCCTGCAATGGACATGATCGTCCGGTCGAAGTAGCTCATGACGCTAAAGGCGACCATCAGGGTGACGACATACGCCTGCACCCGGAATGCTTTTCGGCTATCGGTTACAGTCAACAGGTTCGGGTTCCCCTTATGCTCTGCATGTTCCATGGTTGGCGCGGGTAACTTTAACAGATGCGAAGAAGACCATCAACATGGATTGCGAGTCCTTGATAGACAGTTAGGAATGGGCGAAGCCTCCAAGG
>QHZQ01000202.1:0-10565 GCA_003224725.1 Acidobacteriota bacterium
GCAGATGGTCTTTTTGCAGGTGTTCGATGCTGCCAATCCGCTCGAGTGCTATGAACGCGGCGAAACCGTCTCCCCTCAGCAGGCCTTAGCTCTGGCCAACAGCAAATTGAGTTTTACGGTGGCTAGCTTGCTGGCTCGTCAGTTGGGCGGCGAGGCCACGCCAGCGCCCATATTTGTTGCGAAGGTCTTTGAAGCTGTCTTGGAACGAACCCCAGCGGCAGAGGAACTCGGCCTAAGCATGAAATTCCTCGAGCGCGAAGAGGAACGGTTCCGCGATCCTGAAAACCAGACAGCGTGGAAGAATGGGCCTGCAAGCGAAGTCAAGTCACCCACTTTGCGTGCCCGAGAGGACCTGGTGCATGCTTTATTGAATCATAATGATTTTGTGACCATTCGTTAAGGAGTTGAATATGAAACCGGTTCGCGGGCTTTTTGGTAGTTGTTGCGGAAAAATAAACCGACGCGTCTTTCTGGCGGACTCTGGGATGGGCTTTACAGGACTGGTCTTGGGGGCCATGCTCCAGCGCGACGGCATTGCGCGGGCGGCGACCATTCAGGGCTGGGCTCCTCCCGATGGTAAACCCCACTTCCCCCCCAAAGCCAAGAGTGTTATCTGGATCTTTATGCTGGGCGGCGTCAGCCATCTTGAGGCTTTCGACCCCAAGCCAGCCCTGGACAAATACGGCGGAAAGACTATTGGCGAGACTCCTTATAGAGGTGTGTTGAACTCCCCCCTAGTAAAGAACCGGGTCAACTTCATGATGGAAGAGCGTAAGCTGATGCAAACCATCTTTCCCTTGCAAGTCGGATACCGGAAGCATGGACAGAGTGGCGTTGAAATCAGCCACTGGTGGCCGCATTTCGCTGAATGCGTGGACGATGTAGCGTTCATTCGTTCGACCTGGACGACCGACAATGACCACGGGGCCCAACTGCAATTCCATACAGGGCGTCAGATGTTCCAGGGGTTCTATCCCGCTATCGGTTCCTGGGCGCATTACGGTCTGGCTTCTCTTAATGAAAGCCTGCCCCAGTTTGTTGTTCTGGGTCCGATGCCAATGACCAATTGCGGAGGCACAGGAGCGGTCAGCGGCAACTACTTAGGTCCTGAGCATAGCGGCGTGCCGTTGGCCGTCGATCCCGAGCACCCGCTGCCGTTTGCTCTTCCGGAGCGGCAGAGCTTCAAAGGAGAGCAGAAGGATGAGTTCGAATTCCTGCAGCAGTTGAATCAGTTGAACTCGGTCGTTTACCCCGACGACGCTGCTTTGCGAGCGCGCATCAAGGCCTACGAACTGGCCTTCCGCATGCAGACGACGGTTCCGAACCTCTTCCATTTCGAGGAAGAAAATGCCGCAACACGAAAGCTTTACGGGTTGGATCAGGAGGAAACCATGCCGTTCGGCCAGATCTGTCTTACTGCCCGGCGGCTCGTTGAGCAGGGTGTTCGGTTCGTGCAGGTCTTTCACGGTGGGCTTGGCACCGAACAGAACGGCTGGGACGCGCACTCGGGTCTGAAGGAGAATCACAGCAAACTAGCTGCAAGGGTCGACCAACCGATCGCCGCGTTGCTGAAAGATCTAAAGCAACGCGGGTTGCTGAGCCAGACTGTCGTTGTTTGGGCCACCGAGTTCGGGAGATCGCCGGGAGTCGAGGTCCGATCGAATGACAGCAGCGTGAAGGGGGGGCGCGATCATCATCCGTACGGGTTCACGACCTGGATGGCAGGCGGGGGCATCAAAGGCGGCGTAGTGCATGGCGCGACAGACGAATTGGGCTTCCACGCAGTCGAGAATCGCCACTATGTCACCGACATCCACGCGACCGTACTGCATCAGTTGGGCCTAGATCCCCGAAGGCTCGAGGTCCCCGGTCAGAAGCGGTTGGACATTGACTTTGGTAATCACATTGAAGAGATCATTGCTTGAAGCAAAATGGCGGGAGCAAAATCCAACACGGCTAATTATAAGCAGCTTTGCAGATTCTCGAGTTCGGCTGTTGCACTACCCTTGTTAGAGGCGGACGGCTGAGAGCACTAGTCTGGATCTGTTTAGCTCAAGAGATTAACTTTAGCGACAATCGATCTGATAACTCATGAACAGGCTAGAGGACTCTGGAGGCATCAGCCCGAAACGGTAGTCGATCCCCTTGAAACTTGAAGATCGTCGCCCGAACATCCTTTAGCTGGAGCGACATCAGCGGGAATGAAAAAGAGGAGAGGTGTGCGCACCCTCCTGACCTAGAGTTGCGCATTTCCCGATCTGAGCTGGCATTACCAGCACTGGTAAATGGGAACGGGACGATCGAAAGAGCTGTAGCGACGCTAATCAAAGGTGACCGAGTTTGCAGCTCTCCAACGTGCCGCTACCGGGGAACTCGTATCCTGTTCGCAAGGTGAGCCGTACTTGTGCCTAGGTACGGCAGTTGCGGCTTTTGGGCTCACTGCCAAGAGAGTGATCGACACCCTTAGGATCAATTCGTGGTGGTCCGTGGGTCATAAGGCTTTCGGCGGAATGCAGTAGTTCATTTTGATTGTCAAAGGAGGAGTATATGCGCAAGAAGTTATGGTGCGTGCCCGTCCTAGGTTGGCCAAGTAGCAATGCCGCGCCTTCGCTCGTATTGGGCTGTCGTGCCTGGGTTTGCATGCTACTTGTTGTTCTATGTTCTTTTCCGCGAGGCGCCTTCGGGCAAGCCACTAGCGGAATTCAAGGGGAGATCACGGATCCTTCGGGGGCCAAAGTACCCCGTGCTCGTGTCACGGTTACCAATGAGAACACAGGGACGTCCCGCTCGAGTACGTCGGACGACAACGGATTTTACCGTGTGCTCGATCTTCTACCAGGCAATTATCAGATCCGCATAGAGATGGAAGGATTCAAGAGTCTCATGAAACGCGGGTTCAGTTTGCAGTCGGACTCAATTGCCGGACTCAACTTCAATCTTGAACTTGGTGAAGCAAGCCAAACTATTGATGTCGTCGCTGAAGAGCCTCAGGTAGAAACCACGCTTGCGCGTGTATCTCAGGTACTCAGTGGAAAAGAGGTCGAGTCCCTGCCAAGCGCGGGCCGCGGCGTGTATTACCTCGTTACTACGAGCCCGGGGGTGGTGGGCAAGTCTGAGTCGGATTCGTACTGCTGTGACGCCTTCTCCACCTTCAAAGGGCCGGTGATCTCATCGGGGGCCGGAAACGAATACAAGTCCAATTACCTGTTAGATGGTCTCTCATTACGATACAGCTCAGGAAGCTATTGGGGCGCACTTTTCTCGCCTAATATAGACGCCGTATCGGAAATCCGAGTCTCCACTAACCCTTACCTGGCGGAGTTCGGGACCATCAGCGGTCCTCAAGTCCAGTTGACCACTAAAAGCGGAACGAACGAATTTCATGGAACAGCGCACTTTAGCAACGTTGACGGGGCTCTCAACGCCCGCCCCTATTTTAGTGAAAGAACTCCTGACCGTTACACCCGGTATTTCGGGGGAACTGTAGGCGGACCGGTTATTAAGAACAGACTTTTTTTCTTTGGGGGTTATCAAGGGCTTCGAGAGAAAACAGCCCAAAGCTCTGTCTATATCGTCGAAACCCAGGCCTTCTACGATTTTGTCACACAGACCTACCCCAATTCTGTAGCGGCTTCGGTCCTGACGATGTTTCCGCCGCTCCGCTACCCCACGACCAGTCTACCAAATAACCAGTATCTTGGCGAGGTCAGTGTGGACACGCCAGTTACGCGCACCGGCGAGCAGTTCAATGCTCGCGTGGATTATCAATCTTCGTCAGGGAACGATCGCCTCTTCGGCAACTACTGGAATACCTCACCTCATCAGTTCAATCCCGCCGTGCGCGAAGCATTTAGTGGACCTGTTGACACGCCGGTCACATCTGTGAATGTCGTCCATACGCACAGCTTCTCCCCTCGAACCCTAAGTGAATTGCGGTTTGGGTTTAATCGCCTGTACTTTGACTACACAAATGGAGTTCCTTCCACGGATTCCGTTCCCGGCATAAGCACTGATGACGGTCTGTACGTCTCGGGAGGGTCCTCACACAAGTCCATCAACGAAGTCAAGACCTATCAGATTGAGGGTACGTCATCGCTCGTCCGTGGACGCCATACAGTCAAACTTGGGGGAAACTATCGGAGAGTTCTTGCCTTGGATGACAATGATTTTGGCATCGCTGACCTTCCCATTTACGCATTTTCCACGGTGTTAGACTTTGCTAATGATCGTCCCTACCTAGAGCAGAGGAATCTCGACGTGGCCACCGGGAAGATTGCTCATACGATATACAACACCATACTGGCGAATCTGTCCTTCTTCGCGCAGGACACCTGGCAGATTGCACCCAACCTTACGCTGAATTATGGCCTTCGATGGGAAGACTTCTTCCCGCTCGGGTTCCGGTCTAGCTCAAGCCCCGAAAACTGGCAACCGGTGTTTGATTTGAGTCAACTGACGCCCGCCGCAATCGCGCAGTTTAGAAATGTCAAGGTCGATCGATACTACAGGAACCAACTGACCAATTTCAGTCCTCGCCTGAGTGTTGGGTGGGATCCGACCAAAAATGGCAAGATGTCCATTCGGGCTGGAATCGCCCTGTTCTACGACGAGGTGCCTGTTGGGCCGCTATACGGGGGCGGGATATACGCGAATCCTCCAGGAATAGCTTCCGTTACAGCGGGACCGCAGTACGGAGTGCCTATCGTGTACGGGCTGGCACCCGAGGGCACAAGAGACTTCCCGAGCAACCCGGCGCTACAAGCCCCCCAAATTGATGAATTCGGAGGCATTGTAGGAAGTCGCGTCTCGCTCGGCGGTATCGCGAGGGATTTCCAAATACCAAGAGTCTGGGATATGTTTGTTGGCCAGCAATATCAGGTGTCCAAGGACCTTCGGCTCGAAGTCGACTATCGCTATAGGCGCACCACTAATGACTTACTTGCGACCGATGTAAACCGTTTCACAGGTGATTTAATCGACGGGGTTGTGGACCGAATCAATCCACACTTCGACTCAATCATCGCGAACACGAATTGGGGCCGTCGGGTTTACCATGGGTTGATTGTCTCAGGATCAAAACGTTTCAGCCAGGGTTGGCTCGCCAGCGCCTCTTACAATTACAACCATAACACAAGCAACCTCAACGGCAGTGACAGCCTGAACACAGGTCAGAACATAACGGATTGGATGAATCGCGACCTCGAGTTTGCCCGCGACGACATTCCACATGTGTTTTCGCTGCATAGTGTATGGGATCTTCCAATACTGCGGGGCAGATCTGGTTGGGTTGCTGGTGCGTTCGGTGGTTGGCAGATCAATTCGATCTGGAGTTTCCAATCTGGGGGGATATTGACGCCAGTTAGTACCGCTCCGTACGGACAGGGTGGAGATTTTAACGGGGATGGCCAGAGAAACGACCGGCCTGACCTGGCTGTCGGTAGCGTGCCTAGGTCCTTTAGTAAGCAGCAATGGCTAGACGGAGCTTTGCTGCCATCTGCTTTTCCGCTTCCTGATCCTTCTGCGCTGCGCACCGGCACATTGCCGCGCGATTTTTTCAGGGGTCCGGGATATGCCCGCATCGATCTCGCGCTGGGTAAGGAGTTCCCTATCCACGAGAGATTTCGTGTTCAGGTTCGTGGCGATTTCTTCAACTTGCTTAACCGGGTCAACATTAGCCGCGTATCCAGCAGGATCAATTCTGCCAATTTTGGCGCAGCGACTGGAGCATATCAGAACCGAACGATTCAACTTGGGGTCAAGCTCCAATTCTGAAAATTGGCCCAACCGCCTTGGCGTCGGTAACAGTTATGCGGTAGCCTTTAGTGTGCGCCAACCTCCACGTAACAGGCGGTACGGAGGTTCAAAAGAAAAACGTAGGAGATTAACAACTGGGGTTACTTCAAATAAGGAAGCCGATTTTTGATATTGGATTTGCGAAGGTTATTGGGAACTCCTGAGTCAGCGGCTTCTTACTCGGATGTGTGTTGGTGTGAAGCACATCAAATTTAGTCGTCTGTGTGATGCTCTTGGTAACTCGGTATATGAAATTCAAATCACAGCTGGAGGTGAATTCAATGACGTTACATCGGGTTAATCGTCGTCATTTTATGAAAAACGCTTCTAAAATTGCTTTTACTGGAGCAAGTTATCTTGCCCTTCCAAGCAGGGTCTTTGGCGCAAACGACAGGATTCGGGTGGGTGTAGTGGGAATTCATGGACAGGGCAATGCTCACATCACCAGCTTCCACAGGCAACCCGGAGCAGAGGTGATCGCTCTCTGCGATGTCGATGAGAATGTATTGCGCGAGCGTGCTAGCCAGTATGAGAAGCTTTCCGGCCGTGCGGTGAAATGCTATCGAGATATGCGCCAGCTCTTCGACGATAAGGAGGTGGATGCGGTCAGCTTTGCCACTCCTAACCATTGGCATGCTTTGGGTGGCATCTGGGCGATGCAGGCTGGAAAACATGCTTATATCGAAAAACCGTGTTCCCATAACATCTGGGAAGGGCGGCAGTTAGTCAAGGCAGCCCGAAAATACCATCGGATGTGCCAACACGGAACGCAAGCCCGTAGCTCCCCGGCTGTTCAGGAGGCTGTTCAAAAACTAAGGGCAGGAGTCATTGGCGAGCTCTACATGGCCAGAGGACTCTGTTTCAAATGGCGGCCTTCGATTGGTAAGGTTAACGGTCCTCAGCCCATCCCGCAGGGTATCGATTACGACTTATGGCTCGGGCCTGCCCAAAAGAAGGCGCTTTTTCGCAAGAGCCTCCACTACGACTGGCACTGGCAGTGGGATTACGGCAACGGGGACATGGGTAACCAGGGAGTTCACGAGATGGATTTAGCTCGTTGGGGATTGGGCGTCGGCTTACCGACCCGCATTCAAGCTAGCGGCGGGCATTTTATGTTTGATGATAACCAAGAAACACCCAACACGTTGCTCTGTACGTTCGAATACCCTCAAGAAGGCAAAATATTGCAATTTGAAACCCGACACTGGATCTCGAACTACGAAGGTGGGTTTGGTTCCAACGGGGACAATAACATCGGTGCTCTGTTCTACGGCTCAGAGGGGTACATGGAGCTCACTGCTTCAAGCTATAAAGTTTACCTGGGTAAAAGAAGGGAGGCTGGACCTAGTGGTTCCAGCGGCATGGATCATTTCAAGAATTTTTTATCGGCCGTGCGTAGCGGTAAGCGCGAAGACCTAAACGCCGAAATCGAAGAGGGACACCTGTCGAGTGCCTTGTGTCACCTGGGAAACATTGCCTACCGGACCCACCGGACGATTCACCTTGATCGATCAACAGAAAACATTCTCGGCGACGAAGAAGCTCGTTCGTTTCTGACGCGGAATTACCGCACCCCGTTTGTGGTTTCTGATGAGACATCAACTTAACGATATCGACGAAACAGCAGCTCACGACACAAACCAAATGACATCTTTTAACCGGCTAAAGTTCGCTCAGCAAAATGCGTTGATACAGTTGTGAAGAGTGCAGGTTAGAGACCGCGGAATCCGTCAGGTCCGAAGACTATCCATGTAACGGAATTTCCGACATCGACAACGTACAGCAACGGTTGGTCGCTTTTTTTCCGATGCACACCGGTGACCTTCTTACAAAACTACTGATTCAGTATGGAGTGACTCAGGTTTTCGGTGTGCCTGGCGCTCAGACCAGTGCACTGTTTGACGGTATTCTTAAGCGCCAGCCCAGCATTCGTCACGTGGTGATGCGTGACGAATGCAACGCCACGTTCGCTGCCGACGCCTTCGCACGCCTAACTCACCGTGTTGGGGTCTGCGATGTGACAGTCGGACCGGGCTGTTTGAAGCTTCCGTCGGGATTGATGGAGGCATATTATTCGTCGATTCCGATTCTTTGTATCATCAGTGACCTCCCGCACTCATGGCGCTATCTTTACGAGCGTGGTGCCGCACTTCAAGCCATGGAGCAGGAGAAGCTCATAGGCCAATTCTGCAAGTGGGTGGCGACGTTGAATGCTCCAGAGGATTTGCCTACGGTATTGACGACGCTATTCCGGCGTTCAGTGACCGGCAGACCGGGACCAGTGGCACTGATTGTGCCCCAGGACATCTTCGACCGATCCATTCCTGATAATTTTCCGCCCACCTCGATTGATTCCACGATTGGAGCTTTTCCTGTGCTTCGGTCTGCGCCCGATGTAACCCAGATCGACCGCGCAGCTCACCTGCTGCTCCGAGCAAATAGTCCGGCTTTGCTGGTCGGAGGGGGCATTCATATTGCGGAAGCCACTGAGGAGGTCAGGGAACTTGCCGAACTGCTCACAATGCCGGTGATCTCGACCTTCTCTGGGCGCGGCGCCATAGAAGACGCTCATCCTCTTTCGATGGGTCTCTTAGGTCACATCGGAACGAGTTGTGCAAAAGCAGCCGTCGAGGCAGCCGATGTCGTTCTGCTTGTTGGGTTCAAGTCGGGTCAGAACTCCACTCTCAACTGGACGCTACCCCGACCGGATCAGGCGCTGATCCATTTGGACATCGATCCCGCCGAGATCGCAAAGGTCTTCCGCACTGAAGTCGGCCTTGTCGGCGACGCCAAGTTGGGTCTCCGCGGGCTAATAGACAGAATTCGAGGATTAGTCGGTGAGACTCCTGCCGTTCTCTCCCAAAGTCAAGAGCGCCTGCAACGCATCGCCGTCCGGCGCGCTGGTTGGCAGCACGAAATCCACGAAGCCATGAAATCCAATGAGACTCCAATCAAGCCTCAGCGGGTGATGGAAGAAGTGAATCGGCTGGCCAACGCAGAGGATATTGTCTGCTGCGATGCCAGCTACGTGACAGGATGGGGAATGGTGTTTTACCAGATTCGCACCCCAGGCAAGGCAATTCTGGCGCCTGCAATTGGCGCAGCCTGTGCGCGTCCTGATAGCCGTATCATCGCACTTTGTGGAGACCATGGGGTTTCTTATTCGATTGGGGAGTTGACGACAGCCGTTTATTACGGACTCAACATTAAGGTAATCATCTTCAACAACCAAGGTTCTCGCTGGATTGATCACTACCATCGGATTTCGTTTCAGGGGACTGGAGAGCCGTTCCGCTGGGGCAATACTGACTTTGCCACGGTGGGTCAGGGATTCGGCTGTCTGGGCATCCGAGTGCAACAGCCTCAGGAGATCGCTGAGGCGCTCCGCCAGGCAATGACGCACCAGGGGCCTGCGGTGGTAGACGTGGCGGTGTCGGGAGAAGAAACTCCCATCGCTGCTTATCGCAAGGCGCTGGAAAAGAAAGCCTAACCGTAATGTGTTGCTTAGGTCGAGACTGCCGCGGAACCAACACGTTTCGCGGACGCGAAGCTGAGAAAGAATGTCCTGAGCGACAATCCTGGATTCGCCACCCCGTTGGGGTGTGTGAGAGCTTTGGGACGGTCAGCAAAAGACACTCTGGGCACAGGGATGGAGGTAAGGACTTCTGTAGCTTGGAAGTAAGGCAGGCCAGCGTCAGTGGTTACACTTGCAACAGATTCGCGCGCCGGAAGGTGGCATCAGGTTTTGGCGCTCGGCTTTCACCTCCAATGCGGGCAGCAATAATGGCCGGGCATCCCCAGCTTGAACGCCAGTATCTCCTGCCCCCGCTGCTACATCCGACTGCTTACCTTGAGACGCCAGGCGGCCGGAACTTCTGTTTAATCAATGTTAAAACACCTCACTCATAGTGCACGGACACCATGACATCGATGGCAGTCCCGAAATCATCCAGGCATTGACCGATTTGAATGTCCCGGTGGAACTTGTCACCTATCCGCGCGAAGGACACGGCATAGGACAACCGATGCAGCAGCGTGATTTAATGAATTCGTAATCTGCAATGGTTCGTACGTTGGATACTGGGAAAGAAAACAACAGCTGGGCCCTCTGTCTCGGGTCACTTGCACCTTCAAAAATACGCAGCTCAATCTGGAAGCCTCTATGAAAAATCTTGACTCATCTCGACGGAAATTCCTGTATTTGAGTGCCATGGCCGTAGCCTCATCGTCGGCTTTGCAGACTTCGAGGCTGACTGTGGCGAGCTCATTCAGATCCCAGAAGCCCACCCAGAACCCTTCCTCAAAGAAACCGCTTGCGACTAAAGGCCTCTTTATGCATGCCTGGGATCTGCGTGATGAGGGAGCAGATCGCATCATGGGGTGGATGTATGATTCGGGATTAAACGAGATGTATATCGCAAGCACCTATCATTCCGGTTATTTTATCCATCCACATTGCCCCGAGAGGCGGACTTATATGACCGAGGGAAGTGTGGCTTATTTTCAACCGGACCATAAACTATACAAAACGCCTATGCGCCCCCAGGTGGCCAGCTTTGCCAGAACCACTAACTGGCTGGCTATGGCGGGAGAGCGTCTGGACAGGCACCAGTTGCGGATGATCTCTTGGACGATCGGCACACACAACACGAAACTGGGCCTCATGTATCCGGAGTACACCCAGCACAGCGTGTATGGAGAAAGCCTGCCCCATGCGCTCTCCATCGGTCATGATGCCACACGGGAATATCTCAAAGGGCTGTCTCGCGATT
>QHZQ01000202.1:10593-17149 GCA_003224725.1 Acidobacteriota bacterium
TCCCATGCATGCCATTCTCATGGAGGATTTTGGTTGGATTGGATTCCCACACGGCCACACACACGAGAGAGACCTTACCGGCTTAACTCCCTTGGAGCAGCAGCTTTTGGCCGTGTGCTTCAATCCCCAAACTGTGAGCAAAGCAAAAGCTGCAGGGGTTGATGTTGATAAAGCTCGAGAAGTCGTGAAAAGCACTCTCGACGCCGCATTTCGTGAAGCCCCGGATCGGCCTAAAGGGCATCCGCAAACGATGGCCGAGCTGGAAGCCAGGTCTTCCGACCTAAAGGCTTATAACGAATTTCGCCAAAGGCTAGCCGATTCCCTCGTTTTTGAGATCAAGCAAGAAGCCATAAAGGGGACAGCTTGCAAGTTGCTGATGGGGGATCTCTATCAACAAGGAGTCGCCGACGCCTGTGATGGCTTCGGCACCTACAATACCTATGGCAAACCACCTGACAAAGTACTGGAAATCGTAAAGCAGGCTGTGGCTGAGATACCTAGCACTTGGAAGGGTGCCTTTCACACCTACATCCAGCTTGGCATGGGTATCCCTGCCAGTGAACAACAGCTTCGTGAGATTGTGCTGGCAGTCAAGCAAGCCGGATCGTCCGGCCCTATCTTTTATAACTACTCCGAATCTCCAATGAAGATGCTGGGCTGGATTAAGAGTGCTATCGCAGGGCTCTAACCGAGGTGAGATAGATGCAAAAGGCCAATCGTGTCGTCATCTTATCGATTGCAATGCTGTATGGAGCTCAGTCGGCTCAAGCGGCCCCTGGACGATTTGCCTTCGATATCCGGATCGAAAATCGATTTTTGCACCCCAGTTCCGACTGTTCTTTCCAAATCGTCGTTGATCATTTCCGAGACTTGCCTGTCGAGCTGAGGAACGGAATACTACCTAATCTCTCGCTGAATTTTCCTGGATATAAGGGGTTAAACAAGCCCACTATTGATTCTGAAGGAAAGATCGGGTTCAGAGGAAGGATTGGTCAACCAGGCTTTTTCCCGTTTGAAGTCTTAATCAAACTCAATGGCCAGACCTATTCAGCCAAAGACTATTTTCTGATGCTTCCTGAAAAATGGGCTGGGGCGTATGATCATTTCGGTTATTTCATCTTCATGGGACGAGGGGACTACTGGGAGGAAACGCACAAATTGGCCCAATGGACATTGGAGGACTGGAAGAAGTTCGCCGACTGGATGTCAGACCACAAGGCAGACACACTCTACCTGTTTATGACGGGCTGGGCGCTTGCTTATCCGTCGCAGAAGTACCCAACCCTTGTTGATCGGCTCTCCCAGAATGCCAGATACAACTTTCTGAAGACATTCACCGATTACGCTCATGCCAAAAACGTTCGAGTCTACCTCGGCATTTCGGCAGACGACATGGCAATAGGATTTGGGAATCTAGTTCCTGAGGCTCGGCGCATGAATCGATATGGGGATCATGTGCCCAACAGCGCGATTGGTGAACTGGGAGGTTTGGTTTTGGAGAATCCTCGCACAAAAAAGTACATCACCGATATGTTTGACGAATTACTTAGCCTCTATCCCAACACAGATGGCGTGGTCGTGATGGGGTATCAGTTAGATCCTGACCGATACAACACTGAGACCCAAGAACAGTTTTACAGAGAGACAGGCAAGGAATTGAGCAGGACCAGCAAAAGAGAACGCTATCATTGGTACAACGAAAAATACTGCGACTTTGTCGTGGAGTTGTACCATTTAGTCACTGCAAAATTTCCGAACAGGGACTTCGTCATGTTCGGCTTTCCCTGGCAAGAGGACGACGTCCAGATGTACAAGGCAAAATTTCCCGAGAGAATCAAGATTTGCATCGCCTATTATGAATGGGAGGAGAAGAATTTCCATAAATGGTCCATTTGGCCCTGGGTTGAGGCATTTGGCGCGAACCGTGTTGTCTATATGCCTACCGGTGTAGCCTGGGCATACCCGCTAGACACTTGGGAGCAAGTGGAAAGGCACATTGGCACAGATCGGCTGGTCAGTACGGCTGAGGCAGTGGGAGTCAAGACCTGTATATTCTATGCCGCGGTTAACGAAGGAACTGAGGAAGACCGTATGCGCGATTTGCTGATAACCCGCTTCCCCGTTACAAGGTTGGCGAGTGATCGGGACAACAAATTGGAGATCGTGGAGAGGCTCTACAAAGACTACTTCGCCACTCGCAGCGCTCTTTTGAAATGATGTCTCGTCCGGAAATGCCGGGTCCCCCCCCAATTGGAATAAAGTGCGACGAGAGGAATGGCACGCTTTCCGTTCTACGAGTCTCCTGGAGAAATACAGTTACCTGGTTGTGGTGGAGGCGTCCTCGCCCGCAATTCGTTGATCCACCTACGGGGCCCGTGCAGCCGACGACGGCCGCACCACAATTCCCCGACAGGCTCTATCGAGATCGTCAAAAGTCAAAGCGGCAACCTTCTCTCAGCGAACTCTCATTGTTACTGACCCTTTGGGCCCACTTTCTTCTCCCGCCCGCGTTCACAAGCGCACAAAATCCCATCACCGATAAAGCGCCTACCACAAAGTGTCCCGGGTGTGTAGGACCGGCCGACCCTGATGTCATACTCCACGGCTCCACTCCTGGTGGAAAAGCGGGCGTCACTGTCAAACCAAGCGAAGGGCGCCGGTCTCTTGGGAGCCTCCAAAATCCGAAGAGAAAATCATCTGCGGCACGAAGTAAGTCTTTGGGTTCTGCCAGGGAGCCTGAGACTTGGTTCAATTTGCTCTTTGGTGGTGAGTACTGGTATGGCTGGAAAGGCGGGGAATGGTGGAATGCATCGGGCGAGGTGACGCTCAAACTCCTTGACACTCTGCGACAGGTACGACCGCAAGTGTTGCATGCGTCCATCTTTGGACCGGAACTACTCACGGGGATACATACCGGCGGCCAGCTCGTAGGCTTCACACCGATCAGTCCCAAAGGGATAAGTACCGTGAGGGAGTATTTGGACTGGTGGAGGAAGTTTAACGCAGCGGCGCATCGTGAAGGTATCAAGGTCCAAGCAACTTTCAATATGACACTTATTTGGGACAACCAGGCTCGCAACAAGGGATGGTTCAAGTATTTTAATGACTTCTGGGAGGAGCAACTGCTCGGTCCAAAGCCTGTAGGGAACCCCATGGACCTGTTGCAAAGAGACGGGCTCGGCCAACCGTTGTCTGCTCCCGATACTCGCTGGCAGCCGGATTTCTATTCCTACAAGGGTTGTCCCAACAACCCTCACTGGCGGCAGTTACTGAAGCAAATGATAAAAGCTGGGATTGAGGCGGGGTTCGACGGTTACATGGTTCAAGTTCTATTTAGGGACGACTGTCTCTGCCAATACTGTCAGCAAGGATTCCGCGATTTCTTGGCAGCCAGGTATTCCGCGGATGTTCTTCGAGATCAGTTCGGAATCGACGACGTGGCTGAGGCTCTTTTGGACACGACACGCGGCCGCGGACCAGCTTGGGTTCCTACGCTCAAGGAGGCTGATGATCGGCTGGGCGCGTTGGCAATGGCGGCGCGCCAATTCACAGACGAGTCGATGAAGCGGGCCTTTGACGAGGTTTTTGTCGACTATGGCCGTTCTCTAAAACCAGATCTTCTGCTCTCAGCTTGGACCCATCAACGAGGTTTTCTGGTTCCTGGAGCCGATTATCGAAGTTTTGAACGCATCACGGATGAACGCAGCCTACTGTCTCCCCAGTTATGGGGAAAAAGGGAGAACTACTTGTGGTATTGCATCGGAAAGACCTCCAGCCGTCTTTCCGAGCATATCACGGGGGATGCGTCGTTGTCCGCCAAGTTCATTTATAGCATGGGGCGGGGAAAACCGTTTGTAGTGATGAAGTATGATTACGAGCGACCCCGCTTAAACATCTCGGAAGCCTGGGCGCATCGCGGTATCGGCCTGGCGCTGAATCAGGAGGAATTCCAGGAGATTCTTGCACCCTACTATTCCTTCGTACAGCGCTACCGGAATCTCTACTATCCCTCAGAATCTCACGCGGAGTTGGCCTTACTCTTGCCACGGCGGGGATTCTATCTCAACGATACCTCCTTTCTTGCAACATTTGATCGCTTTGGTCGCGCTCTCCTGGAGACACATCACTTGTTTGACGTGGTCGTGGATCAGCGGTTATCTGAGGTTGACTTGCGCCGTTATCGTGCACTCCTGATCCCTACGACCCGCCACCTGTCTCCAGCCGAGCGAAGACAATTGCAGGCTTACCGCGAAGCTGGGGGGACTCTGTTGGTAGCTGGAAAGCCAGGCCAACAAGAGATGAAGGAAAATAACATGCCAGAGCGACTGGCACTGATTCCGGATAACATTGACGCGACTGCAATCGGGAACTCTATTGACAGAGCGTTGAGCGGATCACTCAGTCATTGTGATGCTCCATGGACGGTCCAGATGACGGCGTGGCATCAGCCCCAGTCCCATCGGCTCATAATCCACCTGGTTAATTACGATCGCGACGAAAACGCGCTTGGCCAGGAAAACCCTCGCGCTGCCCGGCCAATGATGGTACACCTAAATCTGCCGGCTGGCGCGACCGTCTCGGGTATCCGATTCATCACACCCGAAGAGCCCGAGCCCAAGCCACTGAAAGGTAACATGGTCGCGGGCCAGATTCATTTTCAAACCCCGGGTTTCCTGGTTTATGGTGTGGCAGTGTTGGACTATGCTCTCTGAAACAAAAGTGAGTCTTCTGATAATGGGATTCGAGAAACGGAGGATAGGGACCTGACAGCAATACCGAACCAGATGGTATCGAGCGATCCCAAGATCCAATACCAAGGGCGATGGGCTGTCGTATCCCTCTTGTTCTTGGGTGTCTTGGTCAGCTATATCGACCGTGGCAACCTCAGCATTGCGGCAGTTCCGATCATGAAGGACTTGAAACTATCTCCGGCTGTCATGGGAACACTCATGTCAGCCTTCTTTTGGAGCTATTCTCTGCTGCAAATTCCTGCCGGTTACCTCATTGACCGCTTTGGTTACAAATGGACCTATGGGGCTGCTTTTATCCTGTGGTCTCTGGCGTCAACGGGGATTGGTCTAGCGCATTCCTTTTATCAAATCCTTTTTCTCCGATTGCTTTTAGGTGTTGGAGAGGCGGTGGCAGGTCCAGCCAGCCTAAGTTTCATCAAGCGACACTTTCAACCAGAGGAGCAGGGATTACCGACAAGTATCTACGTTTCCGGAATGATGGTGGGCCCTGCGATCGGAGCCTTACTAGGAGGCCTGTTTCTCCATGAATTGGGATGGCGTCCCCTGTTCGTTCTGACTGGTCTTATAGGTTTTGTCTGGTTATTGCCATGGCTCCTGGTCGTGCGGCCGAACTATGAAGAAGCCTCTCCACGCGCAATTCGCAAAATCACTATGACTGCGAGAACAACGCTCCCCTGGAGAGAGCTCGCCTTCAGCTCACTAGCGTGGGGAATCACCATTAATGTGTTCTTCTATTCTTATTTTTGGTACTTCTGTTTAACCTGGTTGCCGTCTTATCTCTTGATGGTTCACGACTTCTCATTTCTTAGGATGGGCACTTACATGGCTCTCCCTCTGGTTGGCATGGCGCTCGTCTCGACGATCTGCGGCCGTGCAGCCGATCGACTCATTGTCCGCTCCCAGCAACCGTTTCTCATCCGAAAGACGTTTATTGTTGTGGGAATGATCTTGGCGAGCGCTATTCTTCTCCTCTTGGTAGTGAAGAATACATTCACATTATTTCCCGTTCTCTTGATTTCACTAATGGGTTTGGGAGTGGCTGCGGGAAACTACTGGTCACTGACTCAGCTTATTTCTCCCCCTGATTGGATCGGCAGGGTCGCGGGATATCAAAATATGGTTGCCCAGTTTGCCGGGATCTGCGCTCCAGCCCTCACTGGCTATCTGGTGGGTGAATCGAGGAGGTTCGAATTGTCGATTTTCTTCGCAGGCATCTCCCCGCTTGTCGCTGCCAGCGTGGTGTTTTTTCTGATTCGAGAAAAGGATGTGATCGCTCTGAGAAACTGAATCGATTTCTCCTCCTGAGCAGAGAGGAACTCAACGGACTTGACAGCCAGACGGAGTCTCTTCATAAGAAGTCCTCGGAGAAAGGTAACACGGAAACTCTCCTGCGCCCACAAAGCTCGAAGCCATGTCTCTTCAAGAGTGCCAGTCCCAAAAGAAAAGGACCCGTCGCCGTCGGTAAGATAGCGAAAGAACGTGAGCCGCTCCTGGAGAATGGAGATCACCGAGGCGGCCTGGTTCGAGTCAGCTTTATCGATGTGCTTGAGCGCCCCGATCTCGCGCACTGGCAGGGTATAAGGCGCATCACGGATTTGTTGCAGGGGCTGGGAAAAGAACTCCCAGATGTCGCGGTTGGAGGTCTTGGCCTCGCGCAGCAGGAAGAACAGGCCGGTGCGAAAGATATCTCGGGCGGCGTTGTACCAGTATACGTCTGGTGTCTTTGGGAGCCTCGTAGAGCGAGGTGCAAAGGACGTCGAGGTCGGGGTAATCTGTGATCTCGTTGAAGAAGCTCCAGGCGATGG
>QHZQ01000248.1 GCA_003224725.1 Acidobacteriota bacterium
GGAGGTTTTTCAATGCACGTTCAGTGAGGTAGAAAGTAATGCCCCTCGAAGCTGTTTGGTTAGTGCCATATCTGCCCTGGTGAATCTCTCCTGGATTTATCACCAGCAGATCGCCAGCTTCCAGCCCCTCTAGCCGCCCATTAACGATGTATTCAATGGTGCGATTCAAACAAAGAGTGACATTGTATTCACCATGGGTGTGAGGAAAACAGTTCAGGTCTTCTGCAGAATATTGAAAGTGGTGGAATCCGAGCTCGAAATCCGGGGCAATCCAACACTTGCTGGCCATTTGTCGAGGCTCATCTCGCATTACGATACCTCCCTCCCATGAGGACACCATATGGTTTGGTCACGTCCCCTCGCTTTACTATGGGAATGTGCGACGTGGCGGCTGTCCCAGCTGCGTCTTCTCTTGAGTTCTGCAGGGAATATACAGCACTACACTAATAAGTCAAAATAGTCAAAATATATTATTCGATAGATTTAATCTAATTTTTGTATGCTGAATTATTGAGGTTGTAAAAAGGCCTCAGATGAGAGAATTAGATGAGACACTGTTCGTGATGGCAAGAGAAAGATTGAGCAGGAGCGGAAAATAGTTGCTGACTGTTTTGCCAGTTCAAGCGAAGCCTTTGAGGTTCGATATGTTTGAGAGAGGGTGATTGCGCCGTTATCGGGAGACGAAAGGTGAACAAGGTGCACACGAAAAGAGTGCCTCAGTTTCTTTTGGCTCTGGTTCTCACTTCCGCCCCGTTTATGGCTCCAGAGGCTCGTTCTAGTCGTTTCCAGCAAGCACTCTCCTATGTGCAAAAGGGTGAGTACGCCTCTGCTTTGCCTATCCTCAGACAAATTCTCCAAGACTCGCCCCGAGACGTTGAAGCTTTGAACTTGATGGGTATCGTCCTCACTCGGTATGACAAGCTTGCCGAGGCGAACGAATACTTCAAGAGGGCAATTGTCCTCAAACCCAACTATTATCCGGCGCTGAAAAGCTTAGCGACAAACGAGTGGACGTTGAAACAAGTATCCGAGGCCGCTGAACACTTCAGTCAGGTCCTAGCAGCAAACCCGAACGATCCCGAGGCAAACTTTTGTATGGCAGAGATCAATCTCTCGCGTAAACGCTTTGAGGAAGCCAATAAGTACCTTCGGAGGAGCCAATCTCTCCTGAAGAACAATCCCAGGCTGATATTACGATTTGTGAACAGTTTTCTCGAAGCGGGCAATGAGCAGAATGCAATCAATGTCATGGAACAATTCTCGAGGCTGAGTGACCCCGAGACCTTCTTTCAGGCCGGACTTCTCTTTGTTCGAGGGGGCTTTTACGATGCAGCCGCCAAGCAGTTTGAGCGGGCCAAGGACAGCTATCGTAGCCCCTACGAGCTTGGATACAATCTCACACTAGCTTATGTCAAGGCCCGCAAGTATCCCGCTGCTATTGCTAGTGCCCAAGAGTTTTTTGCCAAGGGCTTTCGGAAGGCAGAGCTCTATAACCTAGTCTCTGAAGCCTACATAGGGAACGGTCAGTGGAAGGAGGCCTATGGAGCCTTGCGGACCGCCAACCAGATCGATCCCCACAACGAAGACAACCACATTGCTCTGGCTGATTTTTGCCTCCGCCATGTCAGTTATGATTCAGCCATTGAAGCAACGACCAACGGGCTCAAATACCTTCCCCATTCACACCGCCTTTACGTGCAACGGGGCGCCATGGAGGCCGTTCAGGGCCACCTTCCAAGCGCAAAGCAAGATTTTGAAACGGCAGCCAAGCTGGCTCCTCAAGAGCGACTTCCTAATTCTGCTCTGGCTCTCGTCTTTACCCAGCTAGACCAGTGGCGTGAAGCGGAAGATATTTTGCGAAAGACGATCGAGAAATACCCCGGGGATTGGCTCTCCCACTACCTCTTGGCGGAAACTTTGTATCGCTCGACCCTCTCTCGAGACGGCCCCGAGGAACGGGAAATAGTGCAGTTACTAGAAAAGTCGGCCAAACTTAACCCTCATTTCTCACATACACATACTAGTCTGGGAAAACTGCTGCTCAAACGAGGGCAGTTGGATCGAGCCATTGTCGAGCTAGAGAAAGCCATGGAACTCGATCCCACGGAGTTAATCCCTGTATATCACCTTGCTCAGGCTTATCGGAAGAAGGGAAACATAACACGGGCCGATGAGTTGTTGGCTCGAGTAAGGCTCAAGAAGGTCGAGGACTTAGAAAGCTCTCGACAAAAAAGCTTGCTCTTCCAGATACTCAGGGAAGGCTCCCAGCGGTAGTGCTCCTTGGCCGCCAAGAAGTTCACAAATAGGAGGGCCGGCAACACTTTTCAGGCAGTCCCCTTGGAGACAGATGAGCTCTAGATCTTTGTCCTTGCTTCTGACACTATTTGGCATCCTTTTCTCAAACTTGAATGCTTCCTTGACAGACACTAATCCTTCCTTCAAGACCTCCGAAGCCAGGATACATTTCGAGAAAGCCATTCAGTTTAGCGAAAAGTCTCAATGGAATGCAGCGGCCCAGCAGCTCAATCGGGCGCTTCGCTATGAACCTGAAAATCCCGCTATTTTGATCGAATTGGGAATTGCCTTGGGTGAACTCAAGCAGTGGAATCCCGCAATCACACTTCTTCGCAAAGCAGTGGAGATAGCTCCGGACGCTGTGCGCGCCCACTACAACCTGGCTGTGACCCTGGACCGCGCCAATCCAGGATTGGGTTCCGGAAACGCGGAATACCGAAGGGTTCTCAGGTTGGATCCGCGGCACGTCGATTCTCTCATCAACTTGGCCGGCAACATTGGAGATCAAAACAGGCAAGAGGCCAGGAAGTTAATCGACAGGGCCTTGCAATTGGACCCGAAAAGCCCCCAGGCACATTTTAATCTGGCACTCCTCTTACGAAATGGCGGTGACCCGAAAGGGGCTATGGAAGCTTTACAGCGAGCCCTGCGATTGGACCCCGAAGCGCTGGAACCCAGACGCCAACTCCTTTCCGTTTGTGTCGCACTGGAAAGATGGGATGAAGCCATTGAACAGTGTCGGGAAATTATGAGGCGCAATCCGAAGGATTGGAATACTCGATATACCTTGGGACAGACGCTGATAAGAACGGGGAATACCGAGGAAGGCAAAAAAGAACTCGAGAAGTCCCAGGAAATCCGAAGGCTTCAACAAAAACAGGAAGAAGCTGAAAAGATGTTAAGCCAAGGGATCGCCAACTTTACCGCAGGAAAGGTTGCGGAAGCTTTGAAACAATTCAAATCGGCCATAGAACTCAATGCTTCTTCCCTTGCTCGCATGTATCTCGGTATGGCATTGGCCGCTTCAGGGAGTCCTCAAGAAGGGATTGAGGAATTGAACCAGTCCATTGAATTGGAACCCTCTAGCGCCAAGGCTCACCACAACCTGGGAACGGTTCTGCTGCAGCAGGGGCAGGACTTGAAGGCACAGAGTGAATTTGAGCGGGCCTTGGAATTGGATCCCTACTTCCCTGAGACTCACAATAATTTAGGTTTGATTCTCTCCAGGAGAAACCAAACAGAGAAAGCCTGTGAACATTTTCGTTTGGCTTCAGAATTGAACCCGCAGTATCTGGAGCCCCTCTTTAATCTAGGTCTGGCTTTGCGTTCCATGAATCGGATCGATGAGGCACTGGAAGCTCTTCGCCGCGCCACCCAGGTGGCCCCTGATAACGCACAGGTGTATTTTGCGTTAGGGATGACCCTGGAGGACAAAGGAGATTCGCAAGGTGCTCGGGAGGCCTTGGAACGCGCTGCGTCGTTAGAGCAACAGGAAAACAAATCAAAGAACAATTAGAGTCATTGCCGAAAAAGTTGATCTTCCCGTGTCTCCCACTCAGCCGGATTGTCGGATCAGCGTCAGCCATGAAAAGGGCGTTTAAGACGACGCTTCTTCTGGTCCCATGGATTGCCCTGGTGGCAACCCAGAAATCACACCCGACAACAGAAAAAGCCACGGGCAAGTTAAAAGGTGAAATTCAGTTTCGTGAGGTCGGTTCTAAAGCGGGTGTCAGGGGGGTCACGGTGTGCGGAAAGGCTGGGAAATCGGCCGTGATCGAGGCCAACGGAAGTGGGCTTTGCTGGTTCGATTACAACAATGATGGACTTCTGGATCTTTACATCGTCAACGGCTCCACACTGGAGTACCTCAAGGCCAATGGCTCTGGTCCGCGTAGCAGCTATCACAATTACCTCTATAAGAATAACGGCAACGGAACCTTTACCGAGGTCACTGAGACGGCGGGCGTCGCCGGCTTCCGGTGGGGAACGGGCTGCGCGGCCGCTGACTATGATAATGACGGGTTTGTCGATCTCTTTGTAACCAATGTCGGCGAATGCTTTCTTTACAAGAATAATGGTGATGGGACCTTTACGGATATAGCCAGGAAAGCAGGTGTTGCCGGTGGATTCAACTGGCATACGGGAGCCGCTTTTGGTGATTATGACGGGGATGGCTTCTTAGATCTCTATGTTGCCGCCTATTTGGAGCCTTCTCAAATGCTCGAGCCTCAAAAAAAGTGTGTCTGGCGAGGAATGCAGGTCTATTGCGGGCCCACAGGGCTTAAAGGCGCTCCTGATGCTTTGTACCGCAATAACCGCGATGGGACATTCTCCAACGTGACGCGGGAGGCGGGGGTCGAGGATCGCGACCTGCTCAATGGCTTTACAGCTTCCTTTGAGGACTTCGATAACGACGGGAAATTAGACATTTTTGTCGCCAACGATTTGGGCAGGAATTATCTTTACAGGAACGTGGGAAACGGCAAGTTTGAGGAAGTTGGAGAACTTTGGGGAGTAGCTTATCCCATCGAAGCCAGGGCACAGGCTAACATGGGGGTGGCCATTGGCGACTATGATCGAAACGGGACGATGGACATTTTCGTCACTACCTTTTCCCATGATCATTACACGTTGTATAAGAACACTGGAAATCATATCTTTATTGATGTGTCTACCGAAACAGGCATTGGACTTCCGACTTATCCATTCCTGGGATGGGGCACCTTCTTTGCAGATCTCGACAATGATGGATGGCTTGACCTGTTTATCACCAACGGACATGTCTATCCTGAAGTCGATCAAGTGGGAGAATTCAAGGAGGGATTTGCGCAACGTCCGCTGGTATTCAGGCAATCTGGGCCGGGCCTTTTTACCGAGGTCGGAATGGGTACAGGTCTCGCCGGCATGAGGACTTATTCGTCTCGCGGTGCGGCTTATGCTGACTTCGACAATGACGGAGATATTGACGTAGTCTATACCAACCTGGAGGCGCCCCCGACGCTACTGGAAAATATCACAAATTCTTCCAATCATTGGATCACGATCAAAACTGTCGGCACACGAAGTAATCGAGATGGGATCGGTTCCCGGCTAAAACTGAAAGCTGGAGATCTCATTCAATATGCGACTGTGCGATCAGGCGAAAGCTATTTATCCGGAAATGACCCCCGGATTCATTATGGTTTGGGACACAAAAGCGAAATTGACGAACTGGAGATTCGCTGGCCCAGCGGTGAGATGGATACTTTACGAAAAATTCAATCCGACCAAATCCTGATTGTTCAGGAGGGAAAAGGAATTATCCAGACTCCCGCATCGCGAGTTCACAAAAACTCGTCCCCCTGAGGAGCCATCCATGCCGCTAGGCGGAACCCTTACGGATGAAAAGTAGGGTGCGTTGCTTTTCTAACGCACCAATCCCATGTGGAAGCCGAGCGGTGCGCTTGAGAAGCAGCGCACCCTACATTTACTGAGGAGTCATCCATGTCGCTAGGCGGAACCCTTACGGATGAAAGGTAGCGTGCGTTGCTTTCTAACGCACCAATCCCATGTGGAAGCCGAGGGGTGCGCTTGAGAAGCAGCGCACCCTACATCTACACTCTGAACTTCCGGAACACTTCCATTAGCTGGCGAGTCGAGAAATTTCCCAAGGGAGGCAAATCGTGCTAGTTGGATATGTAAGTGACGAGCAGTATGTGGCCTTGGCTGATGTTCTGCTGGAATTTGAACGTGATGGGCAAAGCATCGCCGTGGTCCGTTCCACCCCGCGCGGAGCTGTCTATGCTGAGATCGAACCCGGTCGCTGCAAAGTCACTCTGGTTAAACAGGGCTTCGGTTCCAAGAGTGTTAATATATTCGCGGAGCCTGGTAGACCCTATCAATTTCGCCTGCTGTCAGATCGACTGCTGGGCTATGTCTGGCCCAAATGGGCCAACTCGGGCGAGAAGAGCGAATTTCGCGTTCATGCGGTGGAGCCCTACCGCCTCAGTTTGTGGCGTTACGGCTGGAAGAAAGAATTCGTTCGACTGGTCGGCTGGTTTGATGAGCATGGGCCGCGTGCCGTAATGCAGATCACCCCGGACGGTGATTACACCCGCACCGGGGTAAAGTGGAACCAGCAGGGTTACGGCAGTCCCCATCATACCCAACTGGTGGCTGCACCCGAGCACTCGGGCCTATACTATTTTCATGCTAAGGGAGAGTCGGGTGCATTCTTCTCGTTTCCCTGGGTGGTGGCGCCGGCGAGCACCCAGGCTCGTATCGCTGTGCTGGCTTCGACCAATTCCTGGAACGCTTACAATAACTTTGGCGGTCGCAGTAACTACGTCAGTGCTTATGCTGGAGGGCCGTTCCAGCCCTGGCAATTTCCCGATAACGAGTATATGCCGATCTCCTTCGAACGTCCTGAGCCGGGTAATCACATCCCGGAAAATGTGAGTGTGACCGACCCCATAGAGGGGCGACTGGCTTGTGGGATGGCGCCGGCCGAATGGCGATTACTGGGCTGGCTGGAGCGCGAGGGATACGACTATGATCTGTATGCTGAGTACCAATTGCACTCAGGCCAGCTCGATCTTGACGCTTACAGGATTCTAATTCTCAATGTCCATCCGGAGTATTGGTCACGCACGATGTACCGCCGAGTTAAGGCCTGGGTTTATGAGAGAGGCGGTCACTTAATGTACCTGGGCGGCAACGGCCTCAATTGCGAGATCGAGTTTCTGGACGAGGGGACACTGCACTTCAAGACCCATCTATCCAGCGTCAATGGTTCACTTGGAATGGCGGATCCAACCAACCCCGAGATCTGGTACGAAAGCCGCTTTCACCGAACTGTGGAATCTGAGGCCAATCTTCTGGGAGTGGTTTCCACCGAAAGTGGGATCATGACGGCGGCGCCCTATCGGGTCGAGGCGGCGTCACATTGGGTTTTTGCCGGAACCGACCTGCAAAATGGCGATACCTTTGGTACAGTGAGCTTGCATGAGCGCTGCCACGGGGGAGCCTCAGGGCACGAAACTGACAAGAGGAGCCTGCATTCGCCGGCCAACACAGTCTTGTTAGCTAAGGGTCTAAACCCTCATAATGGCGGAGCGGAAATGGTCTACTACGAGGTGGACAGCGGTGGTGCCGTGTTCTCAGTGGGTTCGATCACTTATCCGGCCTGTTTGTTGGTTGACCCGCGAGTATCACAAGTCACCACTAACGTCATCAGGCGGTTTCTGGGCGAGAGTTAAAGTCAGTGAGATGGTGGCCGGAAGAGAAAACAATAATAGTGAGGGGTCAGTTATCGGGGACTCGGTCTTGGTAGCCACGGCGAGCGCTTTTCTCCGTGACCACCGTCGCTCGCCGTGGGCTTTTCCGCGGGGGTGGACAAAGCCGCGACGAATTAGAAAGCAAATTCGTCGTGGCTACCAAAGCTGTTTCTTCGCCCCCAATAACTAGCCAAGGGCTTCGCCCTTGATATCCCTGGCTTGGGTAGCCACGATTAACGCGTCTTTTGCGCTAATCGTGGGCAGTTCGCGACGAAAGGCCCACGGTCAGCAAAAGCTGCTGACCGTGGCTACCTAGAGTTACTTGGTGGCGACAAAGTTCACAGTTCGGTCAAATTTGTGTCAAGGCCAGGCTGCCCCCTCACCCCCAGCCCCTCTCCCGTGGGGAGAGGGTGGCCGAAGGACGGGTGAGGGGTCAATTGCCAACGGAGCCGCACTTCTCGGCGGTCTGAGGTTGCTCGCTACAACTAGGCAGGAAGGACAAGTTCCGTGAACTCCCGATTGTTACTGGAGGAATTAACGCGTGAAGAGGCTCGTGCTGTGGCGCCCGAGACGCTGCTACTTCTACCGGCAGGGGCCACTGAACAACATCGAATACCTGGCACGCGCAGCCGCAGCCGAGGCCGCAGGAAAGATCCCTCTTTTGGTTGCGCCAACCATGCCCTTCGGCTCTTCTCATCATCACTTGCCCTTTGGCGGCACCATGTCGCTCAGCACCGACACTTACTATCACGTTATTTATGACTTAGTGGAATCGCTGATTGTCTGCGGGTTCCGCAGTATATTTGTTCTCAATGGTCACGGAGGCAACAACGAATTGATCCAGCTGGTGGCAAGAGATCTGGCTCTCAAGCACTCAGCCCGCTTGGCCGCAGCCTCCTACTGGATCGTGGCATGGGATGCCTTGGTCGAATTACATGCCCATGTGCCAGGCCGATTGCCGGGACACGCAGGAGCCTTCGAGACCTCGCAAATGATGGCCCTGC
>QHZQ01000249.1 GCA_003224725.1 Acidobacteriota bacterium
ATTCAGGGGTAGGTAATTTCGCTCTTTCCTGGGGCTACACTGATGGATTGTCTGAGCCATGAGGTCTTTTCCCGCGCCGCTTTCTCCCAGTAAAAGAACCGTGGACCGTGTCGGGGCCACCACGGCGATTTGATTCAGCAACCCTTCCATGACGGGCGATTTTCCGACAATGTTTTCCATGCCGTAGCGCTTATCGAGATGGCGGCGCAGAACCCGAAGTTCGTTTTGAGGTCGATGCTCTTCCAATATGTGGTAGACACGATCTCTCAGTTCAAACAAATCAAGAGGCTTAAGGATGTAATCGTCTGCCCCCATTTTCATCGCCTCGACCGCAGATTCCACGGTTCCATGTCCCGTAACGATGAGAAAACCTGCCTCTTGATTGATATCGCGCACGGCTTTGAGCAAGTCCAAGCCATCGACGCGGGGCATCTTCAGGTCGGTTACTACCAAATCCGTGTCCTTCAGAACTTCAAGGTTCTGGAGCGCCACTTCTCCGTCCTCAAAGCTCATCACTTCGTAACCGACTCTCGTTAAGGCGCGGGATATAGAAGCCAGACTTTCGCATTCATCATCCACAACGGCAATCTTATAAGCTCGTTCCATACGGCTTCAAATTCCTTTTCCTTGGCTAAGTCCGCCATTTCAGAAATACGGTGACATATTTATTTCCATTCGTGCTCGTACTCTTACTCCTGCTTTTGCTCGGCTCTCTTGCGAAACGGAAGGCATTCGTAACCGTATTTATGAAATCGAGCACTAAGTCCGAGTTTCGCGCTGTCCGATCTTTTCCAGCAGTTTCCTCTTCTTAGACTGGATAAGCGTTCCCGGGCGAGCTTTAACCAGAACCCGGCTCAAACTCTTGACTTGTTTCACGACATTAAATTTCTTTTTCCTTTTCATGCAATGACCTGACCCCTTGTGTTTTCCTTATCCAGTCGGGCCCTACAGGAAACGCTGACTCACGCGTGAGACCGACTCACTAACTCATCATACGACAATCCCAACACCCGATTGAAGTCCGAAAATTTTATTTGTTTACCGAGTGCCTCGGCCCTTGATTAGGTCTTGCCTTCCTTCCAACGACTGAGCTAATGTTGAGAGGCATTAGAACCCTGGGAGACTTACTTGTATCTAAATCTAAGAAGGCAGTTTTGGTTTCTACACCTCGCCACTCCGCGTATCTGGAGCTCGAGGAAACTCCACGCTGAAGCCTGGAGTTCTGGACTTTGGAGATTTTGGGTCTGCTGAGACCACGACGCGTATTGAGATTCTTGTAGTTGTCAAGGGCACAAAAACGCCTCTGTGGCCGCCGCCTCGCGGCACTTGACTGTAGGCCGGCCTTTCAAGGCCGGTACCTGGGTGACCCACGTAAGGAATCCGCGCCGCGTCAGCGGCGCTTGAATCTCGCACACCGTTGGGGTTTGCGATCTCATCCGTCGCTCTGCGACGGGTTAGGGGATTGGGTTGCCGAGGCCGGCCTTGAAAGGCCGGCCTACCTCAGATGCCGCTACGCGGCAATGAAAATATCCAAGCTCCAGAACTCCACGCTGAAGCCTGGAGTTAATAAGAACAGAAGAGACACAAGAGTCATTTCATTAATAATCCAGGAGCTTTGTATGGAGAAAATCTACGACGCGATCGTAGTCGGCACCGGAGCCGGTGGCGGTATGGCCATTAAGACGGTCTGCGAAGCTGGCCTGAAGGTTTTGGCTTTAAATCCCGGACGAAGAGTTGATCCGGCCAAGGATTTCCGCGGCCACAAGCAGCGCTACGACATGAAATACCGAGGCTTCGGAGATCCAAAGACTGTTCGCTACCACGATGAGAAGGAGTACACCGAGGGGCTGTGGGAGCACGATGTTACCTACACCACGGCCCCGGGCACCCAATGGGAGTGGCTGCGGGTCAAAGTAACTGGCGGCAAAGCCAATTTCTGGGGGCGCTCATCGGCCCGTTTTGGGGAAATTGACTTCAAAGCAGCGAGCCAGGACGGGTTTGATGTGGACTGGCCAGTCTCTTATGAGGAGATGGCTCCGTATTACAGCCGGGTCGAAAAATGGATTGGCGTGGCCAGCACGGTGCAGAATCGTCCCAGTAATCCGGACGGAGAATATCTTCCACCGGTTAAGCTACGTTGTATCGACCGCATTCTGCAAAAAGGGGCCGAGAAAGTGGGGGTGCCCTATGTTGAAGATCGCATTGCGCAACTGACGGTTCCTCACAACGGTCATCCCGCCTGCCATTACTGCGCCAATTGTAGTTCGGGTTGTGACACGGGATCGTTCTTTTCGCCGCCTTGGTTTACCTTGCCTGATGCAGAAAAGACGGGCAACTTCGAATTGCGGACGAACGCTATCGCCAAGAATGTTCTAGTGGACGACAACGGCCGGGCCAAGGGTGTGGCCTACGTAGACCGCAATACCAGGCAAGAAGTCGAAGTGTACGGGAAGACAGTCGTCTTAGCCGCCTCTTGCCTTGAGACCGCCAAAATCATGCTCAATTCCAAATCTCGCCACTGGCCGACTGGGATTGCCAATTCGAGTGGCGAACTTGGCCGTAATCTCTGCGATCACCTCTACGCAACCTCAGCCTATGGCTACCTGCCGCAACTGCTGGGACAGCCGAGCCTGCCGGACAATATCTCAGCCAGCACCGTCGTCTGGATGCCCCGCTGGCAGAACTTGAAAGACCCTCGCCAAGAGAAATTTATTCGTGGTTATTCCGTCTATCCCGGCGGTGGCTGCGGAGAATTCCCGTATTATTACCGGCGCATCGAGGGCTTTGGGTCTCACTTCAAGCGCGATATTAAGTGGTACTATCCGACGCCCGTGAGTTTCACAATTCAGGCGCCGTCGCTCCCCAACAAAAACAACTACCTGGACATCGATCCCGAAGTAAAGGACATCTTTGGAATTCCAGTGTTGCGTTTCCATTTCCAGTGGGGAACCAACGAGCTCCTGATGTGGGAGCACTCGAAGCAGATTTGCGCAGAGGTCTTAAGAACAGCAGGAGGTGAATTATTGGGTGCAGGAGAACATCCTGAAACGCCCGGCTACAGCCAGCATGAAACGGGGCCGTGCCGTTTTGGCAACGATCCCAAGAAGTTTGTCACTAACCGCTATGGACAGTGTCATGATGTATCCAATCTTTATATCTGCGACGCCAGCATCTTTCCTTATTGCACCGACAAGACCACCACACTTTCCATTTTGGCATTCACTCTGCGGACCTGCGAATACCTGATCGAAAACATGCGCAAGGGCAATGGTTGAAACGCTGGATATTCTTTGCGTGGCCGACATGTGCGTCGATCTGGTCGTGGCAGGCAATGTCCGGCCTCAGTTCCATCAAGCGGAGCAACTGGTCGACGATTACTCGATTGAACTGGGCGGTTCGGCCAACATTTTCGTTAGCCAGTTTGTTAAGCTCGGTGGCCGCGCTGGCGTCGTCGGATGGGTCGGCCAGGACGTCTTCGGACAATTCGTGCTGGAAAAGCTGCATGCGGTTGGAGTGGATACCTCTCGCGTCCGGCAGCACTCCCAACTTAAGACGGGCCTGGGGATCGCTTTAGCGGAACCTGATGATCGTGCGATTCTCACCTATCCTGGCACCATTGACGCCGTTGAGCCTTTCGAGCTCACGGGAGAATTGCTTCCCTGCCAACATTGGCATATCGCCAGCTATTTTCTTCTCAATAAGCTCCGGAAGCGCTGGATAGGCTGGCTGGAACAATGCCGTGAAAGGAAGTTGACGATTTCTCTAGACACAAATTGGGACCCGGAAAATCGCTGGGAGGGAGTTATGAATTTGTTGCCTTTGATTGATGTCTTCCTTCCCAATGAGGCTGAAGCCCTGGCCATCTCGGGGGAATCGGATGTCACCAGGGCCGGAGAAAAATTATCTCGGGTAGGCACGCTGGTGGTCATAAAACGGGGAAGAGAAGGAGCCCTGGCTTTCAAGAAGAACCAGTGCTGGCGTCTGCAACCTGACGATTCGGAGGGTAAAGCAATCCACATCGTGGACAGCATAGGCGCGGGCGACAACTTTGATGCCGGCTTCATCCGCGCTTGGCTCCTCGGTCAAGAGGTGGAAGAGTGTCTCAAGCTGGCCTGCCGCTGCGCCGTTGCCAGTCTCGCTGCTGCCGGAGGCATTCAGGGGCAATTGCGCGAGAATGTCATATGACGTGCAGAGGAAAGGACCATAAGATCGCGTCCCAGAATCGCTTGGGCCCCGCGCCGGACGCTTAATGACTCCCCGGGTCAACGGATTTTACCAGACCCAGGTAGTCGGCCGCCGGGACCATCGGCCTGCCGTCAGCGAGCAATGCCAGGCGGATTTGCGACACCTGCTCCCGTACCCAAGCAAACTCCCGGACTAACTCCCAGCTCGGTCGCTCCTCGAACGACGGATCCCTGACTTTATACTCCCCATGGCTGAAAGACTGCGGTTGGGTGAACGGGTCCGCGAACAGGTAAGCCTTACTCGTCAAGTCTTCACCATATTCCAGCAAAAGCCGGTGCACGTAGGCGGGAGCCATCAGAAAGATTGCGCTCGCCTCGTCGCACAGCCCGCGGTTCAAGCGCTGCGGCTGGTGCCGGTGCGCATCCAGCCCCCACTCCGCCAGCATCGCCAAGGCCCTGTCATTGATTTGCTCTCCCGGCTCGAAGCCGGCCGAAAGGGCGGGGGCATCGCCACCGAGGTGACGGTACAGGTAGTACGCCAGGACAGACCGGCAGCAGTTCGCATGGCAGACAAACAAGGGTACGGGCATCTGGCTCATCTGGACTGGCTTCCTCCCGGTCTGCAGCGTCACCCGCCGCCGCGCTTTGGCACTCAAGCTTCCCGCTGTCCAGTCTGTGCTTTCAGGATCGCCGCCTGGCGGCTCAATTTATCTCGCGCGCCGATAAGCGGCGCGAACCCCCCGTAACTTCCGAGCCATGGATTCCACTATCGCCACCCACGGCGCCCAACCCTTGCCGGGTGCGAGCACCGCTTATCGATTCCGCATCACCACGCCAGCGCGTTTTAGTTAGCGCTGGTCGGGTGCAGGTGGCGGGTTAGGGCCACTCCGTCGAATACACACCAAATATCCGATAGGGCCCTGGCTCCGTGTTTTTGAACTTACCCTCCTCCAACAATTTCTGCGCCCGCTCGAAACTAGCCAGCAGGCAATGCTGATTGGTTTCCACTTCGGTAGCCAACGAATTGCAGGACAATGGGGAACATTCCGCGCTGGTGCTCCCAGAGAAGCTTACGACGTCGTAACCCTCCAATGCCTTCTCAATCGGCACGACTACATGAGTCGGCAAGGAAGGCTCCGGCTTGAAAGACGTCCACCGATTCTCAACATCATCGAACCCCAGCTCATGGACTTCGTAGAA
>QHZQ01000250.1 GCA_003224725.1 Acidobacteriota bacterium
GGGTTGATTTTGATATCAAGACTTTCAATCAGGATCTCGTCACCGTAAAAGGACGCCTCTTTGAGGACGTTGCCGTCGTCCTGAATGATGCGACTTTGGCCGTGCGAGCCGGTGTTGTCCTTCACGTTTCCTGGGGTATTGGCGGCAACAATGTACAGAGTATTTTCCACGGCACGAGCCATAACCTGAGCGCGATAGGGTGCCAGTTTCGATTCTTCCGCCATGCCCGACTCGCCGCTGATGTAGTAGGCCATGCACGCACCTTGGATGGCAGGCAGCCGGACAAGTTCCGGATAACGCTCATCATGGCAAATGATGACTGTGGAGGGAACACCCTCGAGCTCAAAAAATGCGATGTGATTGCCCGGTGTCGCCCATCGCTCGCCGGCGAGCATCACCTTGCCATAGCGCTCCCGCAGTTCGCCCCCTGAGTCGAAGACTACCGCCGTGTCATAGCTGCGGTCGTTGATCTTGTAGATGCTGCCAACCACCGCCGCGATCTTGCGCTTGCGGCAGGTCTTACGGATCTGCTCTTCAGCCGCAACAACCTCCTCGGCGCCGGCAGTCATCACTTCCTCGCGGTAACCCGTCAAAGCGCACTCCGGAAAGGCGGCTACGTTCACCCCCTGCTCGGCGAGACGCTCCAGCGTCTGGACAATCCGCCGTTGGTTATCCGCTACATCAAACGAAGAACGGAACTGGACGGCTGCCACTTTGAGTTTCACGGAAGTGGTTTCCGACAACGCCCCTGGGGCCATGAGAAGTAGCAACAAGAGGTTAAGTATTAGATTTCGAGTCATCAGCTTTCATGCTTTGGGGTCATTCGAAGGCGCGACTACCCGGCCGCAGACCGGTCGTGTCCAAATCCATCTCCACGCCCAGTTGAGCTAGAGCTTCGATCACGTAGGGCTCCAACGGAATGCCAGTTTTGAGTCGTTGCTCCCGCTTGAAGTGCTCAATCTCGCCCGGCAGATAGATACGCTCTACACCTTTGGCTAGGGGAACTTCACGTTGTTGGGCGATCAGCACATCCATTCGCTCTTGGAACTCAGTCAGAGGCATGAATTGAGCAATATCTAGGGCCATGAAGAAATGCCCATGACCTTGGGAGGCAGTCTCATCAGCCATGGGGGGAATGCTCAGACCAAACGCAGCCCCGGTCAGGACACCGCTAAGAATTTCCATGACCAAGGCTAGGCCATAGCCTTTGTAGCCGCCGACCGGCATGAGTAGGCCGGCCATAGCCTCCTGCGGGTCTTCGGTAGGTTCGCCGGCCGCGTTGAACGCCCAGCTCGAAGGGATTTTTTCACCCCGTTGGGCTGCCAGAAATATTTTGCCCCAGGCAACCACGCTCTGGGCCATATCCAGAACAAGGGTGAAATTCCTCCCGGTTGGGACGGCAAAAGCCAGGGGATTATTGCCAACCACGGCATGGGTTCCCCCCCAAGAGGCCATAGTGGGTTCCGCATCTGTCGTAGCGAAACCGATCTGGTTTTCCTGGGGCGCCATCAGCGCATAATAGGCCGCCGCGCCGAAGTGGTTGGAATTGCGCACGCCGACGACGCTAGCGCCAGAGAATTTCGCTTTTCTGATAGCGTGGCGCATGGCGGCTACCGCTGCGATTTGCCCCATCGCTCTATCCGCATCAAGCAATAGCATGGCTGGAGTTTCGTGAGCCACCTTGAGGTTTGGCTTAGGATTCAATCCTCCATGCCGCAACCGCCGCGTATAGCGAGTCAGCCACCAAACTCCGTGCGAATGAACGCCGCGCAAGTCGGCCTCAACCAGTGTGTCGGCTACCGTCGCGGCATCTTCAGCCGATACGCCTACGCGTTGCAATGCGGCTGCACAAAAACGACGTAGCGGCTCGGCTGGGGTCAGCTGATACTCAGTCAATTTCTCTTTCTCTTCTGGCAAAATGCCATCCTGGATATCAGGAATGGTGGCAGGGGGGAGCGAGGCGAGTCCGCTGGATACTATGGGAATAAACACTCACTCTCCGGCTTGCGTCACCTCCACCTTGTTACTCCCGCGCAAGGCTTGGACCCCTTGCAATGCACCATTGTAAATGAACTCAACATCAGAGGCATACGTAATGAAGCGCACCCCCTGCTGACGTAATGAGGGTATAGATTCCGGCCGGCTAGTAGGCATTCCTGGAATGATTTGTTGACGGCGGGCTACCGAGATGATGTGGCTGATCGTCTCTAGTACGTGAGGATGGCTTTGCTGTCCGGCCAAATCCAGAGAGATGGAAAGGTCTTCGGGCCCGATAAAGAAGACATCCACTCCCGCCACGGTTGAGAGCGCATCCAAATTGGCAACAGCCTCTTTGTTTTCAATCTGAATAATGACCAGGATCTCGTCATTGATGAAGTTAATGTATTCCTGGGTAGTGACCCATTGGAAATCGGTGTTACCCAGTCCAGACGCCATGCCACGCCGGCCGGCTGGGGGGTATTTCAAATAGGAAACGAACTGATGAACCTCGCTCGACGCTTCGACACGGGGCAACATTAAGCCTTGTGCGCCAGCATCGAGCACACGCCCGATACGCTCCCAGGTCAGATCGGGCACGCGCACGATAGGCGTGACGCCCACCTGCCGAGCCATGCGCACAATGTCGGCCATGGTCTCCATGTTGTAAGGGGCGTGTTCCATGTCAACGATCAGGAAATCCAACCCGGCAGCTGCCAAAAGCTGGGCTACAGCCGGGCTGCGAAGCTCATCCAACCAGGTGCCGATGACGGTTTCACCCTGGCGCAGGAGGCGTTTTGTCTTGTTTTGGCGCATGCTACCTGCTCTTATCCCAAATTATCTTTCGGGGGAGAGAACCGAATTCTTGCAATAACTGAAGCAATTTCTAGGGAGACGCTCCTGCCGAAGACGCCGGCTCCCGATTTCTCGATCCCGATTGCGATAGCGATTCCGATCCCGGTTGCGAATGTCTTTGCGATGCCTGTCGGTATCGGTATCGCAATCGGGATCGCTATAGGTAATTTCGGGCTCCCAAGGGCCGCCAGCCTCCCATAAGGGAATTTTCAGAGGAGGGCGAGGGCCCTACTACCCTCACGTGCCCGCATTCTTGCGCGGACGAGAGATCAACTTTTCTGAGCCCATCGTTTCCAACCAGGATTGGGCGCTTGAGTCGATGAGCGTCAACCCTCCATCGACAATCAATACGGCTCCGGTTATGAACGAGGCCTGCTCGGAAGCCAGGAAGACGACCGCCTGGGCAATTTCCTCTGGCCGACCCATGCGGCCCAACAAGGAGGTCCCTTTCTCCCAGGCCTCACGTCGCGCTCGCGCCTCTCCATCCAGCACGCCTTCGGGATAAGTCACGCTCGTCTTGATCCAGCCAGGGCTGACACAATTGACGCGAATCCCGTCAGGGGCCCCTTCGACCGCCAGGCTGCGTGTCAGTCCTTCCACCCCCGCTTTGGCGGCTCCATAGATGCCATAGTTCCCATGAACTGCCGCGGTCGAGGAAATGTTGACGATGGCCCCGCCGCCGGCCCGGCGCAACTCTGGGAGGGCATAGGCGGAAACCAAGTAGGTTGTGGTGAAGTTGGCCCCGACCAGCTTGCTCCAGCGAGCACCTGGCGTGTCCGAGTCTTCGATCCCGGAGCGTTTGGCGCCAGCCCCAGCGTTGTTGACCACAATATGCAGCGCTCCATAAGCTGCGATAATCTCTTTAACCAGGCGTTGAATCTGATGCTCATCGCGCAAGTCGGCGGCGACAAAGAGGGCCTCGCCGTCTCTTTTCCGCATGGCTCGCACTGTCTCCTCCCCTCGGGGTCGGTCTCGCGCAGCAATCACCACCTTTGCCCCCTCTTCTGCCGCAAGCAGGGCGATGCTCCGACCGATGCCGGAGTTACCGCCCGTGACAAGAGTGACTTTATCCTTTAACCGCATGCCGCAACTCTACGCCTCACGATCGCAAGCCCATCGAAGGCGATACGACGACCAGAGATCTAGGTTTTTAGTGGGCAGTACTACATTTTTACAGAAGAATATGCCTCTTTGAATTGAACTCAGATTGCACTGCGACGGCTTCCTTGCTGGATCTTGAGCACGCAAACCATTCTCCCACACTAGTGAACTTTACCCATAAGCTTGCAAATGGTGGGAGTCGACAAAGCCAGAAGGGCAGCGGCGATCAAAGCAGCTACTCCCAGAGATCCGAAGAACTTCATTAGTAGGCCGATATCCGTTTCATCAAAGAAGCCAGCCAGGTAGCCGGCGATCTTGCTTCCAAACGCGATACCCAGAAACCAGACGCCCATGATAACACCTACTAGCTTGGGTGGAGCAAGTTTGGTTACGGCACTTGCTCCAATTGGACCGATACACATCCATCCAATGATGTCCACAAAGTAAACGCTCAAAAGCCACCCGGGACTTACCTTGCCAGAGCTTGCGAACATTGAGGCAGGAACCATAAGCAAGAGTGCCAATCCTTGGAAGAGCAGAGCCAAGCAAAACTTGGCTGGAACGGAAGGTTGGCGGGTGCCAAGACGAAGCCAAAGCATGGAAAAGAAAGGTGCCAGGAGGATCAAGTAAATCGAGTCCACCGATTGGAACCAACTCGAGGGAAAGCGCCAGCCGAAGGCCTCCGTCCGAGTGAGCCGATCGGCGAAGAGATTCAAACTGGAGCCCGACTGCTCGTAAACAGCAGAGTAAAGCATATAAATAAAAAATAGAAGGAAGATGACGCCAATGTGTTTCCACTCGTCCCGTGTCAGTGGCCTATAAAGCCTCTCAGAAGCTTCGCGGTGTTGGGGCTTCACCCCAATATGCACTAGGCGGCTCCTACGCGCTGTAAATTGAATCACACCAAACGTCATCCCCACTCCAGCCGCCGCGAAGCCATAGTGCCAACTGTTGAGGGGATTGATGCTCAGGTACGAGAGAACTTGTTTGAAGCGCTCGCCCTGCGCAATGTAGCCACAGAGGAGTGGTGCTAAAGCTGCGCCCAGGCTGACGCCCATGTAAAGAATCGAAAAGCCTCCGTCTCGACGCGGATCGTCCTGGCTGTAGAGATCACCGACCATCGTACTGATGTTCGGCTTGAGCAAGCCTGTGCCAAGCGTAATTAGGATCAGGCCCGTATAAAAACAAGGGAGGGAGGTGGCCACCATCGAGAAATGTCCAAGTGCTATGATGAGACCCCCTGCGATTACGGCCAATCTCGCGCCTAGGATTTTGTCGGCGATGAAACCTCCCGGCAGACCAGTCAGATAGACCGCCATCGTGTAGGTTCCATAGATGGAGGCTGCTTTTTGCGTTTCGAATCCAAGACCTCCCTGTTTCGGAGGTGCGGTCATATAGAGGATAAGGATGGCCCGCATGCCGTAATAACTGAAGCGTTCCCAGAATTCAGTCAGGACCAGGGTTGTCAGCTCCTTGGGATGCCCGCCTCGACCTGTCTTTTCGGGTACGGCTTCCGTTTCCAAAGCTTCAGGATTTCTTAAGACTGGCAGGTCGTAATTCATTCTTGACAATCGCGTCGTAAGTACTCTGTTTCATAAGTTCGCTAACATATCTTGCAGTGGCAGCGACAGGCATTCTTCGAGAGTCGGCTCTATTGAGCATTCCGATTGGCCTTAGGTCATGTACAGGCAAGAACGCCCGTACCTACCTTTGGCCTGCAATTCGTTCGCAAACTTATGGAACGGAGTACTAAGTCTCGGAACGGTCGGAAACAATTCGGGCCCAACCTGAACTGGCCGTTGGGGGAATGGGCATGGGGAGGAATACCTTTAGAGTTTCTCATCGACGTGCTTAGCTGCAGGAGCTTCTCGCGACATCAACACGCCAGCCACAACCGCAAGAGCGATCCCGAGCCACTGCAACGGCCTCGGCTTTTCACCCAGGAATAAAACAGCCAGCAGGACCGTGAGTAAAGGATAAAGGGCTGTCAATGGTACTGCAACTGACGCTTTGGCGCCGTTCTCAAGGGACGCGTATAGGAACCAGGCGCCCAGACCGTTGGCGATACCATCCAGGGTGCCAATCAGAATGTCCCCCGGACCCATATTGTTGAGATGGCTAGTCCCCAACAGCCAGGGTAGAAGAACGAGATAACCGACCCTGTCCCAAATGAGCACGGAATCTGCGGATATGTAATTGGTCGTCAGTTTTTGGAGCAATCCCATAATGCCCCAACAGACCACCGCTGCGATTGAAAAGGTCACCCATTCTGCCATCGAGTTTCCTCACAGGGAAAGAATGACGATGGATGCGATCGCCAGAATCAGTCCGAGAATCTGCGCCTTACCCACCTTTTCCTTGAGAACGATGAGGGCCAGAGCGACTGTCAACGCCGGATAAAGAGACGTCACCGGGCCGACGAGTGATTTCATAGCCGCAAAAAAGGCGAGCAAACCCAGGGCAGCAAACACACCCATCAAGATCGCGTACGTGACTCCAAGCTTGTGAGTGGCGATTTTGAAGTCGAGTCTGATTATGCAGCCCAAAACCAATGGAAGTGCTCCAATCGTCAAGAATATTTGCATCTGGGCAGCGGAGATCCTGTCCGATCCGATCTTGCCCAGAAAACCAAAAATACCCCACCAAAAGAGAGAGAGAAGTGCATAGAGCAGCCATTTTGGAAAACCCTTCACGTTCGGTATGAGATCTCTACGTTTGTTTCTGTTGCTCATCTCAAACATTTCGCCGTCGATGATCACCCCTTCGAAAGCTTTCGATCATATGCTCGCAGGTCCGAAGCGTGAAGGCCAGGATGGGCATCGTGGTAGTCTTGTCCGTAGGAAATACAAAGACGCTGGCGTCACAAATGTAAAGATTGGGAACGTCATGAGTTTGCCCGAAGCGGTTGGTGACAAATTTTTTGGGATCGTTGCCCATGCGGCAGGGCCCAGTCTCGTG
>QHZQ01000251.1:0-1062 GCA_003224725.1 Acidobacteriota bacterium
AGGGGGCTGTCCCCACAGGATTTTGCCAGCCAGCAAGCCGAGTTGTGGAAACAGGGATTGGCCGAATGGGGGCAGGAAGGAAGCCGCATCCGGCGCTTGCGAGAGTCCACAGATTTCGCCATTTATACGCCGGGAAGCAATGCGGGAATACCGGTGTCAATCCTCAAGTCCTTTGCAGCGCCAAATCAAACCATTGTGGAAGACACGGAGCTTTTGCGGGACCGAATCAGCGGCACAGTCACCAGCTTGCTCGGGTTGGCCGGACTTGACGCCGACCCCATCCGGAGCCGCGAACATATTCTTTTATCCACCATCTTAAGCACCGCCTGGAAGCAGGCGCGAGACCTGGACCTCGTGTCTCTCATCCAGCAAGTCCAAACCCCACCTATAACCCGAGTGGGCGCGCTCGATCTCGAGTCGTTCTTTCCCCCTAAAGAGCGATTTGAATTGGCCATGCGCCTCAACAACCTCCTGGCGGCGCCAGGTTTTGAAGTCTGGTTGGAAGGGGAAGAGCTGAACATTGACTCGATGTTGCACACGCCGGGAGGCAAGCCTCGCGTCTCGATCTTTTCGATCGCTCATCTGAACGATGCCGAACGCATGTTCTTCGTTTCGCTCTTGTTGAACCAGACGCTGGGTTGGGTGCGCAGCCAATCCGGCACGAGCAGCCTCCGCGCCCTGATTTACATGGACGAGATTTTCGGCTACTTCCCTCCCGTAGCCAATCCTCCCTCCAAGACTCCGCTCCTGACGCTACTGAAGCAGGCTCGCGCTTTCGGAGTAGGCGTCGTGCTTGCCACCCAAAACCCCGTGGACCTGGACTACAAGGGTCTCTCTAATACAGGCACCTGGTTCATTGGACGCCTGCAGACGGAGCGCGACAAGGCGCGCGTTCTGGATGGCCTGGAAGGAGCTGCTGCTGGCACTCCAATGAAATTCGACCGTCAAAAAATGGAACAAATCCTGGCGGGACTGGGGAACCGCATTTTTCTAATGAACAATGTGCACGAGGACGGACCCGAGGTTTTTGAGACGCGCTGGACCTTGTCCTATCTCCGCGGG
>QHZQ01000251.1:1112-10189 GCA_003224725.1 Acidobacteriota bacterium
AACTCAGCCGGCTGAGCCGAGCGGCGAATCCGGGCAACCCGGTGCTCCATCATTCGCAACCTCGGCTCGCTCAAGCGCGCGCGCCGCTTGCGAACCAACGAGCGAGCACCCTGCTCTTACACCAGGCATCCCACAATACTTCATTTCTCTTCGAGGAGCTCAACCGCCCGGCAGCCAATTGCTGTGTCATCCCATGCTGCTGGGCTGCGGCAAGGTCTATTTCACCGACCCTAAAGCGCTGGTCCATGTGGAACAAGATCGGTCCTATCTGGCAACCATCACTGAAGGGGCCGTGGCTGTTAACTGGCAAGAAGCAAGGCAGGTCAATCTTACAGAGTCAGACCTGGAGAAATCTCCGTTGGGCAAAGCCCTCTTTGCCGCACTTCCGCCGGAGGCTGGCAAGATCAAGAATTACGAAATCTGGAAACGTTCCTTTGCCGAGGCGCTCTACCGCTCCCAGAATCGCCTCCCTGCAGGAGCGAATTCGTCGCGCCCAGCAGGCCGTCGATCGAGAGGCGGCCCAGGCCAATCAGCAGAAGCTCCAGACAGCCATCTCGTTCGGTGCTACTCTGCTGGGAGCTTTTATGGGGAGAAAAGCATTGAGTGCATCTTCTCTAGGCAGGGCGACCACCGCCGTGCGTGGAGTCGGCCGGTCCATGAAAGAGTCTCAGGATGTCACACGTGCTGCTGAAAATGTGGAGGCTCTAAAGGAGCAGCTTGCCGCACTGGAGGGTCAGTTTCAATCTGAGACAGAAGCTGTGGGAACCAAGCTCGACTCTTCAACCGAGATCCTCGAGACTCTTACACTCTGGCCGAAGAAGACAAACATCTCTGTTCGCCTGGTGGCGCTGGCTTGGGCGCCTTACTGGGAAACTGCGGACGGCCCGGCAACACCCGCTTGGGAATGAAATTGTTTCTGTCTTTTAGAAAACCAACCTTTAATGGAGGCTCAATCATGGAAACACATGCTACCTATGATGACGTCAATCTGGTTCTTCGTCTTTACGACTTACGTCGCGAGAGCAGGATGCGGAAGGCTCGCGACTGGTTTGCGACTTCCTTCAAGGCCCGCACAAAGGATGAATTCGATGCCCTCTGCCCGGCTGGATCTGAGGAAAACACCTATTTCCGTATGGTGGTTAGCTACTGGGAAATGGCGGCCTCTTTTATCAGCAGCCAAGTCCTCAATCAGGAGCTCTTTTTCCAGAGTGGCCGGGAATTGTTATTCGTTTGGGAAAAGGTACGCGATTTAGCCCCCCAGGTACGTGAAGCCACGAAGGACCCAAGCTTCTTGAGGAATCTTGAGAGCGTCGCGAACTCTTATATCCAGTGGCTTAACAAACAGTCACCTGAAGCCTATTCTGCCTTTACAGCCCGAGTCCGAGGAATGTCACGATAAGTTCGAAGTGGGTTTTTCCCCACGTTGCACCGAACTGCCCACGATTACCGCAAAAGCTGCGTTAATCGTGGCTACCCCTGCTGGCCAACTTTGAACATTGAACCTTGAACTCAGCTCTGAAGGAGGACCATGAAGACCTATCGCAAGGAACTCTGGTTTAACCTTTCTACACGGAGAGGCTTTGTAAACATTACTCCTGAAATTAAGACTTGCCTCGCAGAAAGCGGCATTCGGGAGGGCCTGGTTCTGGTTAACGCCATGCACATTACCGCCTCCGTGTTTATTAACGACGATGAGGCGGGACTTCACCAGGACTATGAAAGGTGGCTGGAAAAGCTGGCACCGCATGAACCTGTCTCGCAGTACGGGCATAACGAAACTGGCGAAGACAATGCCGACGCTCATTTAAAGCGACAAGTGATGGGCCGTGAAGTGGTCGTGGCCATCACTGCGGGAAAGCTGGATTTTGGCCCCTGGGAGCAGATTTTCTACGGAGAGTTTGACGGCAGGCGTAGGAAACGAGTATTGGTGAAGATCATTGGGGAGTAAGTTCAAAGTTCAAAGGGTTGGCCACGATTAACGCAGCCTTTGCGGTTATCGTGGGCATTAGTTCAAGGTCCAAACGGGTAGCCACGATTAACGCAGCTTTTGCGGTAATCGTGGGCATTTTAGTTCAAGGTTCAAAGGGGTAGCCACGATTAACGCAGCTTTTGCGGTAATCGTGGGCATTAGTTCAAGGTTCAAGAGGTCTGCTTCTTATAGTCGATGACTCGTAGCAGACCATAGACCGCGACATGGCCCAGCAGGTAGACAAATAAGGCAACGATGTACGACACTCTGAACCGAAACTGGTTGTGAAATATGGGATCTGGAAAAAGTCCGACGAACGGACCCAGTAAGGGTTCTGTAATCTTGTTCAGGAAGTGCTTGAACCCGCTGGAGTCATGCGCTCCGGCCAGCTCAAGCACAATTTCGAGTCCAATCGTCCCGTACGCCAGATAAAACACATAGTCCACAAAGTGCCGAATGCGGATAATGATGGCATTAGGGGGGCGCAATTCAAAGTCGTTGTCAATCAAAGCTCGTTTCTCCATCTTTCACTATTATCGGCACTTCGACGTTCAAAGTTCAAAGTTCCAAGTTCAAGGTTGGCCAGCAAGGGGTAGCCACGATTAACGCAGCTTTTGCGGTAATCGTGGGCAGTTCGGTGCAACGTGGGAAAAACCCACGGTCAGCAAAAGCTGCCGACCGTGGCTACCAAGACTCCTTCAAGTTCCAAGGTCAAAGTTCGCTGTCAGTAGCTTCTCTCAGCACGGCTTGACGCGGTCCCTGCTCTAAGGAAGACGATAGAACGGAGGCCACAAGGATTTTTCAAAAAAAGCGCAGCGACAGGCGGCCGCTGCTTCCTCTTAGACCCTGCAAGGGCGTTGTGAACTTTGAACCTTGAACTTTGAACCTGGAACTTACTTGGAACTTTGAACCTGGAACTTTTCAGTAAATTCTCACCTCCGGTGCAATTAGCCAGGGTGAAGGAGTTTCGAGAGTTTGCCGGGTCTCCCCGAAGAAAGCGTCCAATGAGTGGCTTGGGGTCGAGATCTTGAAGAGATCACCTTCCAGGAGGCTTTGCCAGAAGCTTTTGGGCTTGGGATAAAGTACCAGCTCAATCTCATCCTGCTCTGGAATTTTCAGTTCCCTTTTCAGCAGACCCACCGCGGTAGTAAGCCCGCCGACTTCATCGATAAGCCGAAGTCGCCGGGCCTGTGAGCCAGTATAGATGCGGCCATGGGCCTTGGGTTCCAACTCTGCAAAGGTCGTGCCTCGACCTTCCGCCGCCTTGCGCACAAAGCTGTTGTAGATGTCTTCCATCCAGGCTTTGATTTGATTTTTTTGCTGTTCCGTCAGGGAGTTGACGGATGAAAAGATGTCGGCATTTTCTGCCAGCTTGATCTGGTCGGTGGTAATCCCCAGCCATTGTTCGTAAAGACCGCGCAGGTTGAACTTTCCGAAGATGACACCAATGGAGCCGGTAATGGTGGACGGCTCAGCCACAATCTTGCGAGCCCCCATGGCAATGTAATATCCGCCCGAACCGGCGACTCCGGCCATACTGGCGACCACGGGCTTGCCCTCCTTCTCCAGCAGCCGGATTTCGCGCCAGATTTTGTCGGAACCCACGGCTGATCCACCGGGGCTATCAACCCGGAATAACACCCCCTTGATATCTTTTTCCCTGCGAATTTGTCGAAGACGCTCAGCCATGGTCTCACCTCCCATGAAGTTTCCCCAGGCCTCATCGCTGGAGCCGGACACAATGGGCCCCAATCCTCCAATGAGAGCCACGCGCTGCTTGGCGCGCCGCGAGGGCTCCACGGCTTTCAGATACTTCGAAGCGGTAATGGACCGGTACTCCTTTCCGCCTCCAGACTTATCCACCATCAGCTTGGACTGGATCTCATCTTCGTATCCCAACGCGGTTACGAGATGTTCCTGGATGGCCAGTGGCGCCGGGGCTATTCCGATCTTGATCAATTCTCGCAAACGCGCTGCCTCGATCTTGCGCTCTTCGGCTACAGTCTGGACAAAACGGTCCTGGATATCGATCAAGATACTTTCCAGCATGGAGCGGAACTCTGGAGTCATTTTCTCTCGGGTAAAATTTTCTGCGCTTTTGAATTCCTTAAATTGGAGAAATTGGGGCTCGATTTTGAGCTTGGCCATCATCCTTTTGTAAAAGCCAATCTCAGCCATCAGCCCGTTGATGAGCAAGCCGGCATCGGGATTGAGGAAAATTTCGTCGGCGGCTGAAGCCAGGTAAAGTTCCTTCTCACTGGCCATGTCAACCGCCAGGTAAGCGTAAATTTTCTTTTTCGATTGCCGGAATTCATGCAGAAACCCGCGGATTTCTTCAACCTGCGCCCAACTGTTGCCCAGAGGGTGAATCCCCAGGTACACGGCAGCAATACGCTGGTCTTTGGCGGCTGCCCGCAAGAGACGATCCAGATCGATCACACTCACGCTGTCACGCTCGAAAATTTGTGCGATCGGTGTCGTGAGGGGTAGCTCGGGCAACTCTCTCTGCAGGTTGATTTCCAGCACGCTGTTCTGGCGAACTTCAATCCGGCTTGGCCGGGTAAAAAGGTACAGGCTCAAGCTGGCCATGACGAGGAAGAGAGCCATCGCAGCCAGAATGATTCCAAAAACCCAAAGGGTTTTTCTACTCATAGACACCTCCGTCTTTTAGTTCAAGGTTCAAAGTTCAAAGTTCAAGGTTCAAAGTCTCGATGGCTGGGCAAGATTCAAACAGAAAACCTTTGGAGTCTTATCCGCGTTCATCCGCGTTGATCTGTGGCCGGCTTTTTAATTTAAAGTTCTGAGCATGACGATGCTTTTGCAAACAGCCGTTTCTTCGAACTTTGAACCTTGAACTTTGAACCTTGAACTCTCATGTGTGGCCAAGAATATACGCAAGAATCTAATCCGTTAAGTATAAAATAGGGGCTGTCGTGAGGAAGGCGATTCCGATCAGGAGGAAGGAAAAGTCTATGGATGCTGCCAGAGACAGTGCTCTTCATATACAGTTGCTTGACCGGCGCCAAAAGCTTGAGGACGCCATTGCCAGGCCCGAGGCGCCTGCACACCTTGAGCACCTTTTGCGGGAGGTGGATTCGGCGCTGGAGCGATAGAAATCTGCAACGCCGGCCATTGTCCTCCTCTCTGGGCTCGCGGAGGCAAGGTCATCCGCATAGAATCCACAGGCCTTCCCGTGGGGATCTTTCACAATGGACAGTACTCAATGAAAAGGATGGAATTGGCTCCCGGAGAGAGTCTCTTTCTTTATACCGACGGACTGTCTGAGGCGCAGAATGGGGCCAATGCGGAATACGGCTTGGATAAGCTGTCAAAGCTGGTGGCCGACCGGCACAGTCTCTCAGCCCAGGCACTGAAGTCCGCTTGCTTGGAAGACCTGAAAATCTTCAGGTCCGGAGCGCCCAAGACAGACGATCTCACCATCATGGTGATGCGCCGGGTGGAATAGATTCTAAGAGGTCGCCAGAAAATAAAGTTTCCTTTTTAGTCTACAGTTTTTTCACCACAGCGACGCTGAGAGGCAGAGAAAATCTGAGAGATGGAAAAGCTGCACGAGCGAAAGGCGCCCCCAAAAACAAAAGCGGAGGCCTCAATACAAGCGCAAGGTCACAACCACCCTCTGCTTCAGCCTATCTGATGCTTTCGGCCTGCAATTCCTGCCGCCCTATCCCACGCTTTCTCAGTCATTCCCTTTCGCTCTGCGCCTCGGCGTCTCCGCGCTCGTCTTCCTTAAAAATACCAGGGCTGAACTCTATTCGCTCCAAGCTGGGATTCGCGGATTTTCGGAAGAATGAAAATGACCGACATCGAAACCAGAAGCCCTGAGCTTACGAAATGTCTCGCCAGCGTGGAGGTCTCGAAGAGATACTGGTAACCTTTATTCGTGTCGATTCGTGTGATTCGTGGGTGTGTTTATCCCCAGGAGTTCGGGCAAAGACTTGTCGCGCGTTTATCCGTGTTCATCTACCTCCACTTTTAGTTCAAAGTTCAAGGTTCAGAGTTCAAGACGGCTGTTTGCAGAAGTCATCGTCTTGCTCATGCTTATGCTCTCGCTCTTGCTCGATGGCTGGCCAAGATTCAAACAGAACACCTTTGGAGTCTTATCCGCGTTCATTCGCGTTCATCTGTGGCTTTAAATCGCCGCCTGTAAGGGGTATTACAAACCGACCGACGGCTGGAGCCAGTTGGGCTAGACGAGCCATCAGGAGCTGCAGTTGGGCGGGCGTCAGTGATTGGGCGCCGTCGGAAAGGGCTACTCGCGGATTTGGATGCATTTCGATCATCAGACCGTCCGCCCCTGCAGCTATGGCAGCCAGCGCCATAGCCGGGACGTAACGGCTGACGCCCGTGCCGTGGCTGGGATCGACGATGACCGGCAGATGGGAAACTTCTTTCAGGACCGGCACGGCGTTCAGGTCCAGGGTGTTTCGAGTGTACGATCGGTCCACTGGGTGGACACCGCGTTCGCAAAGCAGCACTTGCTGGTTGTCGTTGTGCAACAGGTACTCGGCAGCCAATAGAAACTCGTCGAAGGTCGCGCTGGGCCCGCGTTTGAGCATCACTGGATGGCGGGAGCGTCCGGCCTCAATCAACAGCGGAAAGTTTTGCATGTTGCGGGCTCCGATCTGCAGAATATCCACGTAGCTGGCCACCAATTCTACCAGATCGGGTTGCATTACTTCCGAGATGGTAATTAATCCATTTTCTTCACCGACCTGTCTTAGAATTTTCAAACCTTCTTCCTGGAGACCTTGGAAGGAGTAAGGCGAGGTGCGGGGTTTAAAGGCGCCGCCCCGCAGCACCGTGGCTCCCGCATCTTTCGCGGCTTTGGCGGCGGTGGCCATCTGCTGGTAGCTTTCAATGGAACAAGGCCCGGTCATCACCTGGATCTGCGGACCTCCAAAATGCACGCCCTTGACCTCCACCACCGTGTCGGCGCGGTGAAATTCCCGTGAGGCCAGTTTATAAGGTCGGCTGACGTGAGCCACGTGGTCCACGCCGGAGAGCAATCCCAGTGTTTGAGCCAGATCCTCGCGGATTTCTGGAGGAATCGCGCTGGGGACTCCAATGGCCACCCGCTCGCCGCCCGGCATAATCAAGGCGTGCAGGGATTGCGCCTCGATCGCCGCAACTACCTGTTGAATTTCAGCCTCAGAAGCAGAGACCGCCATCACCACAATCATACAGAAAACCCGCCATTGTCAGTGTCCGGAAGAAGTTCCCCAGCCAACCATGTTGGCTCTGGAGATTGGACATTTGTGGCACCGAAAAACGCGGTTGACCCTCACCCGTCGCTTCGCGCCACCCTCTCCCACAAGGAGAGGGAGAACAATGAGTGAGGGTGTGGCTCAAACAGACGTTTCTTCCATGCCGTTGCCTGTCATGAAACGTCTGCTGGTAGCCTTGAAGTCAGCGCTCTAAGGCATGGATCTCTCCCTCGCCCTTGGGGAGAGGGTGGCCGCAGGCCGGGTGAGGGTCAACCCACGAGAATTGCTCCTCAAAGTGTCAAAACTTTAGAGCCAACCATGTTGGCTGATTATCCTTTTTTTTGGTTCAAAGATCCAAGTAAGTTCAAGGTTCAAAGAGAACGACGAGGGCGTTGACGAACACGAAGCTCTTTGTTACCAGAAGTAAGTTCAAAGTTCAAGGTTCAAAGTTCAAAGATAAAAGCACGGCTCTTTGGAGTGCGCTGGCTTGACAGCGCTTTCCTGAGTGGCGGCTTGACGCCACCGCTGGCGGTCAGTCAGAACTTTTTTCAGTTCAAAGTTCTCGTTGTGTTGGTAGCCTTGGTAGCCACGGTCAGTAGCTTTTGCTGACCGTGGGTTTTTTCCCAACGTCGCACTAAGCTGCCCACGATTACCGCAAAAACTGCGTTAATCGTGGCTACCCCTGCTGGCCAACTTGGAACCTTGAACTTTCCCTCAAACGGACTCTCCCTTCCACTAAGCGGTAAACATTTTCCCTTATCACTCTAAAGAGGGATTGCCTAGCACTACCGGGTGACTCCTGGCTCTTTCTCCCTCATGGATGGCGCAATAGATCGAACATCTAGAGCCCTCCCCAAAAAAAATGCGCTGGAAATTGGATTGCTTTGCAAAGCCAGAAGTTTTTTTCCGTCTGGACCAACGTAACAAGTCAACCCATTTTCCTTAACCAATCAACCCATTTTTCTTAACCAGTCAATCCATTTTTCTTAACCAGTCAATCCATTTTTCTTAACCAATCAAGCCATTTTTCCTTGAGGAATTTGATGTCACGCGCCACCAAACATGCCCTTTGTATTCTCGGTTTAATTCTCTGTATTGGACTTCTATTGAAAGGATCGGTGCCGCAGGTATTAAGCGGGATGTGGGACTCAGCCGCTCCCATGACAGAAGCTCGCAGCGGCGCTTCCGTCGTTTTGCTGCAGGACGGGCGCATTCTGATCACCGGCGGAGAGGGTGCGAGTGGCGCGTTGGTAAGCGTGGAGTTATACGGCAATACCGGTTCTTTCTCCCCGGCAGCGCCCATGGACGTGGCGCGCAGCCGGCATATCTCCATAGTGCTGCAGGACGGGCGCGTGCTGGTGGCGGGTGGTACGACCACCGGTGGTGGAGAGACGAACGCCGCCGAGATCTATAGCCCGGCCAGCAACTCCTGGTCAACCTTAAGCGGGGGCATGACGCAGGCCCGCTCGGGTCATACAGCCTCACTCCTCCAAGACGGTCGCGTGTTGATAGCCGGAGGTGAAAGCTCTGGGGTAGCCAGCTCCACTCTGGAAGTCTTCAGCCCGATCACCAACACCTTCACTTTCGCGGGAGTGCTCTCAGCTCCCCGCAAAGATCACGCCGCCGCAGTCCTTTCCGATGGACGGGTCTTGATGGCGGGCGGCTCTAACGAATCTGCCGCTCTGGCTTCAGTGGATATCTACAATCCTGAAACGGGCTCGATATCGCAAGCGCCTAATCTCTCTACCCCGCGGACTGGACTTACTGCCACCACACTCCTGGACGGCAAAGTTCTCCTGGCAGGGGGCAGCAATGGCTCGGATGACCTGGCTTCGGCTGAGATCTATGACCCGGCCGCCGGCACACTTTCCCCGGCTGCCAGT
>QHZQ01000252.1 GCA_003224725.1 Acidobacteriota bacterium
CTCTCATTTCACGCTTCACGTTTTCACGCGCTCTTACATTTCCAAAGGGTCAGGACTTCAGAATCCCAGAAAACTTCCTCTCTTCAATCAACCCGCAAACTCTCTCTATGTCTAAGGAGAGCGAGCGGTCCCTCTCAACCCGCGCTGACACGGACCTCACGAATTGATAGGCCTTTCGCGCCTCCCGGCCGGGTTTTAACGGTGCCAGGAAATCGATACCTTGCACTGCACACAACAACTCAATGGCCAACACCTTTTTCAGATTCTCCATAATCTTTCTGAGCTTTAAGGCTGCACCCATTCCCATGCTCACATGATCTTCTTTGTTTCCCGAGGTAGGAATGGAATCGACCGAAGCGGGATGGGAGAAGACTTTACATTCAGAAGTTAGAGCTGCCGCCGTCACCTGCAGCATCATGAATCCTGAGTTCAGGCCCGGGTTAGCAGTCAAAAACGGCGGTAAGTCTCCGTATTCAGGGTTAATCGTTCTGTTAATGCAATGGCCATAAAATCCAGCACCAGGGCCAGCGGTTGTCCGTGAAAATTGCCTCCGGAAAGAACTTCCTCATCTTTGACGAAAACCAGCGGATTGTCTGTGGCTGCATTTAATTCAATCTCAAAAGTCTTTCTGGCAAAAGCCAACGTGTCCCGAACGGCGCCATGAACCTGCGGGACGCAGCGTAAGCTGTAAGCGTCTTGAACCTTCGAACAATCCAAGTGCGAGAGGCGGATCTGGCTGCCGGCAATAAGCCTTCGTACGTTAGCAGCGCTGCGGGCCTGTCCAGGAAAGGAACGGAGTTGCTGGATACGGTCATCAAAAGCCGTAGGCGTGCCTTTCAAGGCATCCAAAGACAGAGAGGCAGCCACGTCGGCGGTATCTACCAGAGTCTCGGCAGACAGCAATGCCAGGGTACCCAGACTCAGCATACCCTGCGTGCCGTTGAGTAAAGAAATACCCTCCTTAGGGCCAAGCTGCAACGGCTTTAAACGATTCTTCCTCAGGGCTGATTCCCCGGTCATTCTCGCTTGATTGAAATAGGCTTCGCCTTCGCCAATGAGCGCTAAAGCCAGGTGAGCCAAGGGAGCTAAGTCTCCACTGGCTCCCACCGATCCCTGGGAAGGAATAATCGGGTGGATCTTTCTATTCAGAAACTCAAGTAGCCTGGTGACAATGCTCGGGCGCGCTCCGGAATATCCTTTGGCCAATACATTGGCTCTACACAGCATCATACCTCGAACTTCCGCTTCTGTTAAAGGCGCTCCTACACCGGAGGCATGGCTCCGCACCAAATTCAGTTGCAGCTCTTCTATTTGCTGCCGGTCGATACGGGCATCGCTGAGTTTTCCAAAGCCTGTGTTGATGCCGTAGACAGCCCGTTCCTCCCTGGCCATTCTTTCCACCAGCGCCTGAGCTTGTTTCATCCTCGTCCGGGCGGAAGGATGAAGTTTGACCGGGGTGTAGTTGAAGACTACATCGGCAACTTGCTCGATGGTAAGATCATCACCAGTGATCCAGATGCTGCGAGGCATAAATGAGGCACGGACGAACAAGGTTAAATGTGGACTTATTAATTTGTGGAATAAGCCTCTATCTTCAACCTTAAACTTACAAAACTTTGAACTTTTTGTTTTTGCCGATTGGCGTTTAGCTTTGGCCTAACCTTGAAGCAACAAAATAATGCGCATATTCTGCCGGAAATGTCTTGGGCCGCCCGTTCTTGTCCAGCACCACATGAACCGTTTTGCCTTCAGCGATCACAGCCTCAGATTCCCTTTTCACAATCTCGTATTGAAAAATGATGAGGCGCTTGCGAAATGATTCGACGCGAGTGCGGATGATCAGGACATCGTCGTAGCGGGCCGGGGCGTGATAACGGCACTGAACTTCGGCGACCGCTAGATAGATTTGCGCCTGATGTTCCAAGTCGCGGTACACCAGGCCGTGTTGTCGGCAGTACTCGGCGCGGCCCACCTCAAACCAGACCAAATAATTGGAGTAGTAAACCATACCCATCTGGTCGGTCTCCGCATACCGCACTCGAACTTCGGTAGAAGACCATTCAGGCGGCGCAGTAGAAGAGTCTGCAAAACCTGAAGACATTTTAGAGCAGCTCCGCCTCCAGCCTTTTTATTTGGACTTGGGGGTTGCCGGAGGAGTTTTGGGCACGGGCGGGGGTGCAGCCGGAGGTGGTTTTACGCCACTGGGAGCGGACAAACCGGAACCTGACTGAGAAGCATCAAATCGCTTGATAATGTCGTCAGTCACATCAATGGCAGGATCCGCGTAAACCAGAATTTGACTGGTTTGGCTGGAAGAGTCCACAATCATAGAAAAATTGTTTTCCTTGGCATACTGATGCAATACCGGCATCAGCTTACTTCCAATCCGATTAAAAATCTCATTTTGCATATCGTTGAATTCCTTTTGGGCATCTTGTTGGGCGCGCTGAAATTCTGTGGTTTTGGAATCGATGTTTTTTGTCAAAGCGGCCCGAGACTCATCGTTCAGGGTCCTGGCTTGGCTTTGCAATTGTTTTTGCAGCTCTTGAATTTCGTTGTTCTTTTTCTCCAATTCATCCCTTTTGGCATCATATTTTTTTTGGAAGTCTCCCAGTGCTACCTTGCCCTCGGCGCATTCCCCAATGGCCCTTATCAGGCTGAGAGTGCCAATCTTAGTTGCACTACCGCTTTGAGCCGGTGCGCTTAAAGGCAAAAGCAAGCTCCAAACCATTCCTACTAATAGTGATTTTCTAATCAACATCTTTACTCCTTGATGAGGTTAAATTGGGGAAAGGCTTCCCCGGTTCGCATATCATACACATCTTCCCGTCCTTTTGGCTAGCCAGTAAAATTATCTGGGTGTACTAATTCGCGGGTTGGTCCAAACAGCCAGTTAAGGAATCTATAATGGGGTGGCAAAGGACACCGATCCTTCCCATGGGGACCCGCTCCCATGGAGACCCGCTGGGGTCCTCTTGATATTTTGGGGGCCGTGGGCCTGTAGATACCGACTCAAAACCGACGGGAATTTCGATTCCCTTGCAAATAGGTCGCCTGGCCAAATTATTACTACCCTCTTTTGCCTGATGTCTGGTATCCTACGAACGTTTGGCGGTTCCGGTTCGTCACCAACGCAACTTCAGAGTAGGTAGTGTACTCGTCATGCGAGGTTCCCATGAAGGAGCGATTTCTCGGTAATGACTTCTTCCTGGAGTCGAAAGAAAGCCTTTTGTATTCATGGAGCACCGCGTCGAGCAGCGGACATTTCAGCCTTGACGTGGTCCGTCGATCGTGTAATATGATGGGCCATTAGGGTTACTTGGTGGCGAAGAAGTTCAACCATTGGTCAAGTTTGTTAACGTGCCGTCCCCCCACCGTTTTCCGATTGGGAGAGGGGTGAGCGCTTGATAAGCATTCACAAGCGACGGTGGTCGCGGATGAGGGATGAGTTGCAGACGGAGCCGCACTGCTCGCGGTCTGAGGTGGCTCGCCACACATAGATCATAGATATAAATTGGTTCCACCCATTGATTCACGAGCTTGTGGGTGAGGCAAGGAGAAAGGATTTATGACCTCAGGGAAATTTGACTTTGCACTTGGCATTGGAGGCGCGGCTGGGCAAGGAATAGCGACACCTGGTGATACCCTCGCCCGGTTGTTTGTCCGGCGCGGCCTTTACCTGAACACCTACAATGCCTATCAATCGATCATCCGAGGCGGACACATTTTTCTTACCGTGCGTGTCGGGGATCGTGAGGTTTACAGCCACGGGGATAAGTTGGACCTACTGTTGTGCTTGAATCAGGACACGATGAACCGGCACCTGAAGCTGATGGGTCCGGGCACACGGGTGATCTTTAACAGCGACACCATTAAGCCCGGCCAAGCCGCCCAGGGCGTTCAGTTGTGCCCCATGCCTGTGGCTGAGTTAACCCAGAATAACAGGAACAGTCTGGTTCAGAACACAGTGGCTCTCGGCGTAATCATGTCTATGTTGGGACTGGACTTCGAGGTCCTTAGGGCCTCTTTGAAGCAGCAGTTCCAGCACAAGGGTCAGGCTGTAGTGGATGAGAACGTTGGTGTCGCCCGGGCTGGATTCGATTACGCCAAGGCAAATTTTGAGCCTTTTCCAGTCTCCGTCCCTACCGGAACCAAACCCTTGGCTGTTTGGAGCGGCAATGAAGCCCTGGCTATGGGTGGCGCCGCCGCAGGGGTTAAGTTTTATTGTGCTTACCCGATGAGCCCGTCCACTGGAGTCCTGCACTGGATGGCCAAGAATGCTCGGGAATTGGGAATCATGGTTCGCCAGGTTGAAGACGAAATTGGCGTGGCCAATATGGCCATAGGGGCTGCTCACGCCGGTTGTCGGGCCATGTGCGCGACCTCGGGTGGCGGATTTGCCTTGATGACCGAGGCCATCGGGATGGCAGGAATGATGGAGGTTCCGGTCGTCTTTATTAATGTGCAACGAGCCGGTCCCTCTACGGGAGTACCCACCAAGACTGAGCAGGGGGACTTGTGGCAGGCGCTGGGTGCGAGCCAAGGGGACTACGAGCGCTTTATCGTGGCTCCCACGGATGCCTTGGACGCCTTCAATACGATCCCTGAGCTGTTCAACCTGGTCGACAAATGTCAGTGCCCAGGTATCGTCATTTCAGACCTGCTGATCTCGGAAGGCCGGTTCAGCGTTGATCCTGACGATATCAACCTGCGGCCTAAGATCGATCGGGGAGAGCTAATTGCCGTTCCTTCGACTACCAACGGTTACCTGCGCTACAAGGATACCGAAAGCGGGATCTCTCCTCGTGCTTTGCCGGGTCTGGAGGGATATGTGCACGTTGTCGCAACCGACGAGCACGATGAGGACGGCGTTTTGATCAGCGACGAATACACCAATCCACACAAGCGCCGTAAGATGGTGGAAAAACGAGCACGCAAATTCAAGGACATTGCCAGCAAGATCGCACCTCCAGCGCTGGAAGGTCCGGAGGAGGCTGAACTCACGCTGGTGGGATGGGGATCCACCTACGGGGTGATTAAAGAGGCTGTGGAGCAATTGAAGGAGGTCGGAGTGACTGCCAATCACCTTCAGGTGAAGTGGATGGTTCCTCTACACGCGAAGGCGATCACCGACATCCTCTCGCGATCGAAACGGACCATTATCGTCGAAAACAATTATTCCGGTCAATTCTTCCGTTATTTGCGGAGCGAGACCGGGCTTTCCGTCGATGGGCATATCCGCAAGTACGATGGGGAACCGTTCATGCCCCACCACATCGTTAACGGAGTGCTTGAGCAGCTTGCGGGAAAGACGGATCGTTACGTGCCCATTCAAGAAATCATGGTTTAAAGAGGTGATTCTATGTCCACAGTAGTAGCCCAAGATAAGCCCTTTGTCGAATTAAAGCCCAAGGATTTTAAGGGGAAAGTTGACCCGGACTGGTGCCCTGGTTGTGGCGACTTCGGAGTTCTGAGTAGTCTTCAGAAGGTTTGCGCAGAGCTGGGTCGTAGACCCCATGAGATCCTCACCGTGAGCGGGATCGGCTGTTCCTCCAATTTTCCGGGTTATTTTAACGCTTACGGAATGCACACTCTTCATGGCCGGTCGCTAGCTGTGGCTACGGGCGCCAAAATGGCGAATCACGAACTCACCGTTATCGTGACGGGCGGCGACGGTGATGGCTATGGCATCGGCGGCAATCATTTCACCCACACGGCACGCCGCAACGTGGATCTGACCTACCTCGTCATGAACAATCAGATTTACGGTCTAACCACTGGACAGGTATCTCCCACCAGTTGCAGTGGAATGAAGACGAAGAGTACACCCTTTGGCAGCGTTGAGTCGCCTGTCAACCCCATCACGTCGGCGATCATGAACGGGGCAACTTTCGTTGCCCGCGGTTTCAGTGGCGACCCCAAACATCTGATGGAACTCATGAAGAAGGCGATCCAGCACAAGGGATTTGCGCTCATTGACGTCTTCAGCCCCTGTGTTACGTTCAATCATGACAACGACTATACATTTTTCCGGCCACGCCTCAAGCGGCTCGAGGAGGAGGGCCACGACCCCGGCGACTGGAAGGCCGCTTGTGAGAAAGCTATGATGTGGGGCGACAAAATCTATATCGGGCTCTTCTTTCAAAAGGATGCACCCTCTCTCGACCAGCTCGAGCCGGTTCTGGACGAAGGCGGTCCTCTGGCGCGCCGTCCGCTGGGTTTAACCCGCGAACAGGCTCAGAGGATTATCAAAAGGATGATGTAATTCTCTCCGCTATGAAGCTGCCTGATCTTCAAAGATCTTTTCCGGACGCGACTTATCAGGCAGGCCTGCCAGACAGCAGTCGAACGAAGCTACCCCTTACCTGGCTTTCCCTCGGGGGGTGAGGGTGATTTTCTCCAACCTTCGAGAGGGAAGCTGTGAAAAAATTGGGAGGGCGAGCCTCCTGGCGAGCCGTCGCCTAGGAAGTCCTTGCCCCATGAGGCTCGGCGGGAGCCTCGCCCTCCCGATGTAGCCGGTTTTGAATTTTTTCACAGCTTCAGGGGCGTGGGGGTTGAGTTCCAGCCCAGTAAACGAAGAGAAAGTTCCATAGCAACTCTAAATGTCGCTTTTCTTCTGAACTCGTTAGCATGATTGTGACTGGCGTCAAGGGCTTGTCTGATAAGATCCAATACCTGGCTCAGTTCAAGCAGCGCGCGGTGACCCTCAAGCAGTTGTTTGAATTTGGATCGAACCCCTCCGAGAGAAATCTTCTCATTGCCGCTCAGTTCCTGCACCAAGAGGTTCCTGTCCGGCTCTCCCACCGCATCAAGGAATTAGAAAACCTGCCTTTCGGTTTGTCTGAGATGCCCTCGGTGCGTCTTGTCCGGGACAT
>QHZQ01000253.1 GCA_003224725.1 Acidobacteriota bacterium
ACCGGTAATGACGACATTTTCCAATTTCTTCCCCTCCATGACGATGGTACCAGGAGCATCCGAATAGCTCGGGCGCACATGAATGGGTACCCCATGTTTCATGGCAATTTCCACCGAGCGAGGATGAAGCACCTCGGCTCCAGCGCCCGCCAGTTCCACCATCTCTTCGTAGGAAATATAGTCGAGCTTTCTGGCTTCAGGCACCACGTTCGGGTCGGTGGTAAAAACTCCGTCCACGTCGGTGTAAATTTCACAGCAGCGGGCCCTCAAGGCCACTGCCAAAGCCGATGCCGTCGTGTCAGAGCCTCCGCGTCCCAGGGTGGTGATTTCAGAACCGTTGCTAACGCCCTGAAAGCCTGCCACAATGACCACCTTGTCTTCTCTTAAGTGAGACAGCAAGCTCTCTGTATTGATCTTCTTTATCTTGGCCATTGAATAATTGCTGTCGGTGATGATCCCGCATTGCATTCCTGTCATGGAAATGGCCTTGGCGCCACGCTCCTGGATAGCCATGGAAAGAAGTGCAATGGAGATTTGTTCTCCCGTCGAGAGGAGCATGTCCATCTCGCGGCGGGAGGGCTTACGCGTGATGGCCCTGGCTAAATTGACCAGCCGATCCGTGGTATGGCCCATGGCCGAAACCACAACCGCCATATGGGCTCCACCCGCCTTGGTTTTTAGAATTCGGTCTGCCACACTTTTGATCTTGTGGATATTGCCGACCGAAGTACCACCATATTTTTGAACTACGATATGCATCATTGTCGAAATTGTCGAACAAGGGTTTCCATAATGAAACACAATGTAGAGCTAACCGCGAAGGCGCAAAGACCGCAAAGAAAAAACAAAGGAATTTGCTCTGTCGTTAACAATGGAGAACCTTGGATGGATGCTTTGGACAAAAGGTGGTCTTCTTCTTCGCGCCTTCGCGGTTAGTTTCACTCCCCTCCTGCCTAATCTGTTTCTTGCAGGACTCTGAGCCAGGAGAGCCGAGCGTCGGCATCAAAACTTAGGATTTCATTCAAAATTCGATAGAGCTCGGAGTGAAGAATCTTCTGGGTCACCGCACAAAACCAGGCATTCGTACCCTGGCCAGTTGTTGACTCCTCAAACACTTCACCCACCTGGCCAACGACCTCTCGAATTCTTCTTCTTTTGACAGCGTTGCTGCTTAGGGAACACTTTATATAGAACCCGTAGCCCCTGGGGTTCTCGATCGAAGAACAGAATTGAATTCCTTCCCTTGCCGCACCACTCGGTTCATAACTAAGTTGCTCATGACCGTCACTGGAGGTGATCTTCGAGAGATCACTCAGCAGGGCGCTGGCAGTGGGCAGTTCGCCGGCACCCTTGCCGATGAAAATTTGCCTGCCTATATTCTGGCAGCTAAAACATAGAGCGTTGTACTCATTTCGAACGTTTGCAAATATGGAGCTCGCTGGAACCAGAACCGGTTCCACAGAGGCAAATCCTTTTCCGCTGGCTTCTTCATAGATGGCGAGCGGTTTTATCCTCCATTGACGGTCCCTGGCGAATTGGAAATCAAAAGGGGCCAGGCCATCAATGCCGCGGGCGTCGAGCTGAGCAGGATGGCAGGGCTGATGTTTTAAAATGCTGATCAAAATGGCCAATTTCTGGCCGGCATCTTTTCCACTGATATCAAAACTGGGGTTCGGCTCAGAAAAACCTAACTCCTGGGCTTTGACGAGAGCCTCGTGGAAATCCTCTCCCGATTCAGTCATGCGGGTGAGAATGAAATTGGTGGTGCTGTTCAAGATGCCGTATATCGCCTGTATCCTGTCGGGGATGACTCCTTCTCTTAAAATTTCAATAATGGGTATGGACCCGGCCACGCTGGCTTCATAGAGGAATTGCTTACCTTTGGATTGGGCCAACTGGGACAAGTAATCGCCATATTCAGAAACGACCTGCTTGTTGGCTGTGACCACGTGCTTGCCCGCCAGCAGCGCTTTTTCGATGTAGGTCCTGGCGGGTTCCAGTCCGCCCATGGCTTCAACCAGAATATCAATCGTCTTGTCCTCGACGATACCCTCCAAATTGTCGGACAACAAAGCCCCCGGAAGGTTAAAGCTCCTGGTTTTGGAAAGGTTCCGCACTCCCACCTTCTTGATCTCCACCGGGAGTTGATGATGAGAGAGTTTCTCATGAAGAAGCCGGATAAGCCCTCCGCCAACGGTGCCTGCGCCTAACAGGCCTACTCCGTATCTTTTCTTTGATGGCAGACGATCTTCCACGAAGAACCCCGAAAACGCGAAACGTGATGCGTAAAACGTGATGCGTGAAACGTGATACGTGACAATGAAACGGAAGGAATTCACGTTTCACGTTTCACGTTTCAGGCTTCACTCCTTACTCCTTATTCCCCTCGTTCCTATTTCAATCGCTAAAGGGAGCCGACTCGGTCAAACTTCAATGCCGTACTTTCGAATTTTTCTTTGCAGCGTGGGGCGGGAGATTCCGAGCAGTTCGCACACCTTGCCACGATTGCCGCGGGCAAATTTAAGAGCATTCAGGATATGTTCTTTTTCGACTTCGTCAAGCAGTTTTATTGAAGAGGAGGCGAGGTCCGTATCCGATTTCGAGATGTCTCCGACCGATTCAGCCAAGCTTTCTTCCAACAGAACCTCTCCATGGGAATGCACCACTGCCCGCCTTAAGACATTTTCAAGCTGCCGTATGTTCCCGGGCCAATCGCGGTTAAGCAGCGACTGCAAGGCTCGAGACTGGATCTGGCTGATTCTCTTGTTGAGCTCTCGATTCAATTTGTGGATAAGATAATCCACCAGCAAGGGAATGTCCTCCCGACGCTCTCGCAAGGGCGGAACATAAATCTGAATCACATTAAGCCGGTAGTAAAGGTCCTCTCGAAAGCCGCCCTGCGCCACCAGCTCCTGCAAAGATTTGTTGGTAGCAGTAATGATACGAACATCTGTTTTGATTTTTTCTTTTCCGCCGACTCTCTCAAATTCACGCTCCTGCATGACCCTCAGGAGTTTGACCTGCATGTTGAGAGACATGTCTCCAATTTCATCCAGGAAAAGCGTCCCGGAGTCCGCCAACTCAAACTTTCCCAACTTTCGGTAGGTGGCGCCGGTAAACGCTCCCCTCTCATGTCCAAAAAGTTCGCTTTCCAACAGGGTTTCGACAATGGCTGAGCAATTGATGGAAATAAAAGGTTTGGTTTTATCCGTATGCTCATGGATGGCTCTGGCGATCAGTTCCTTGCCGGTTCCGCTCTCTCCTTCAATCAGGACCGTTGTCTTGCTTTCTGAGACGATGCCAATGGTTTTGAAGATTTCTTTCATCGCCTTACTCTTACCCACAATGTCGTGCTCACGAAAGTTCAAAGACAGCGAAATAGTGTCCTGCCCTTTACGTCCGCCAGCAGCCTTTCGCTTGAGCACACGATCAATGGCGGCTTGGAGCTCATCAATTTCCAGGGGCTTATGAATGTACTCGACTGCTCCCAACTTCATGGCCCTGACCGTTGTCGGCATATCGTGAAAGGCAGTGATCATGATGACACTGGTATCGGGATCTCTTTCTTTGATCGCACTCAAGACATCTAAGCCATCGGCGTCCGAAAGGAGGATATCGAGGATGATCACATCCCACTTTTCGGTCTGGCTCTTTTTCGAACCCTCTTGGGCCGAATAAGCGACGCCCACGGAGAACCCTTCTTCACTGAGATAAAGGCTCAAGGATTCACAGATGGATTTATCGTCGTCAATGACTAGAATCTTGTGCATAACAAAAGTAGACGTGATGCGTGACACGTGATGCGTGAAACGTGAAAACAATATCTTGCGGGCTCACGTTTCACGCGTCACGTTTCACGCATCACGTGTCATTCTTCCCCTCTGCACGGGCAACACGATGTTGAACTTTGTATATTGTCCTACCCGGCTTTCGACCCCGATTTTACCTGCGTGCTGCTCCACAATTTTCTTAACGATGGTTAAGCCTAATCCGGTCCCATCACTCTTGGTCGTGTAAAAGGGATCAAAAATAGCGGCGCGCTGTAATGCTGGAATACCAGGTCCGTTGTCGCTTATAGAAACTTTGAGAAAGGTCGCTCCGTTAACCCGTTCCTGACTGGTAGCGACTCTCAGCTTGCCTTTTTGATCCAGGGCTTGAATGGCATTGAGATAGAGATTAGTAAAAACCTGCATCATCCGCACCAAGTCCAGGGAAACATGGGGCAAGCTCGGATGATATTTCTTGATCACCTCTACTTGCTTTTCTTCCAATCGGTCTTGCACCATGAGGAGAGATTTGTCCAAAATCTCATTAAGGTTTTCGCGGGAGAAATTGAGCTGAAGGGACTTGGAGTAATCGAAAATGTCCTGCAGAATCTTTTCCAGGTGTTCAATCTCAAAATTGGCGATCTGGAGGCGGCGCTGATCGTTGGCTGAAAGCCCCCCTCGTTTGGAAAGGATGCGAATGTTCATCTTAATTGAGGACAACGGATTCATAATCTCGTGGGCGATCTGGGTGGAAAGTTTTCCGATCGTCGCGAAGCGCTCGGATTGGAGAAGTTGTTGGCTGAGTACCTTGTACTCCGTAATGTCCCGGATGATGCCCAGCGATCCAGTGACTGCGCCATGGTCGTCTCTGAGGAGAGAGGCCGAAAGGCTGGCATGAATTTTTTTCCCGCTTTTCCCTAAGTATTCCACTTCAATGTTCTTCAGCTTTCCCTTTTTCAGCAACTGCCACATAATTCGCCGGGCCTCTTCTCTTCCCTTGGCATAAAAAGAAGTAGCCGATTGGCCCAGCACTTCTTTGGCTTTATAGCCGAAGATTTCCTCAGCACCTTTGCTCCAAAAAATCAGCCGTCCCAGATTATCGGCCGTCGTAATGGCGTCGCTGGAGCTTTCGATGAGCTTCTGCAAATGATCTTTGGCCTGTTTACACTCTTGATATACCTTGGCATTCTTGATGACATTGGCCAGTTGGTCAGCAATGATCTCCAAAATCTCCTGATCAAATTGATCAAAGGCATGGAATTGGTCCGACTCCACGTTAATGATCCCGACCAGCTCTTTCCCCATTTTTATGGGGACGCAAAGTTCCGCCTGGGTGTCTTTGTGAATCCTGGTGTAACGGGGATCCTTGGACACGTCGTTGGCCAGGATGGTCCGGCCGGTTCTGGCCACCGTGCCTATAATGCCCTCCCCTATTTTTTGCCGATAGCCCACCAGCATAATGGAGGAAAAGCCGCCAGCCTGGGCTTTCATCACCAGTTCGTCTTCCGTCTCTTTAAGCAGAATCATGACGTGGTGATAATCAAAATTTCTCTGAATCGATTTCACCAGGACAGGCAGCAGTTTATCGCGGTCCAGGGTAGCCGCCATTTTCTTGCTCACGTCATTGATGAGGCGAAGCTGGGCCGATTTCTTCCGCTCCCGTCCGTAAAGCTGGGCATTTTGGATCGCCACCGCGGCCTGGGTCGCAAACAGAGAGAGGATCTTCAGGTCTCTCCGGGTAAACGCGTCCAGCTTCTGGCTTTCAACATCCAAAACACCGATGAGTTTCTTTCCAATAAGCAAGGGAACGGCGATTTCCGAGCGGCCGTGCGCCACCCCTTCAATGTAACGGGGATCTTTCCGCACATCCGGAACATAGAGGGGTCTTTTGTACTTAGCAACCCATCCAGTAATCCCCTCTTCGCCAATGGTGATGCGAAAATTATGTAGCACTCGCTTGCGATAGCCACTGGAAGAGACCACATAGAGCAGCTTCTGTGAGCTGTCTGCCAGCAAAATGGCACAGTGCGGATAATTGAACAGCTCCTGAAGCACTCGAACGATTTCACCCAGGAGCTGCTTGGCTCCGGCCGAAACAAAGGCTTTGTCTTTAAACCATGTCATAAAATACCGAGAAAGGCGACGGGAACAAGTCGAGCAACCTCATATGGCGGAGACCCCTCACCCGGCCTCCGCGACCACCGTCGCTTGTGAACGCTTCTCAAGCGTTCGCCCTCGCCCCCAGTGGGGGCTAACTCTATCCATTTCTTTTCCCTCCCCCATCGGAGGAGAGGATGAAGGCTTGATACCCGAGTTATGCATCGTCAACGTCATTGGGTAGCCCCGGAGGGGCGCCAGCCGTGGGTTAGCGTCATGCACGAGCCAAGCCCCGGCAGGGGCGAAAGAATCCGGATGGAGATAAAGTGTTCCGTCTTCTCTGTCGCCCCTCCGGGGCTGATTCACCCATCTGCCTTATCCCACGGCTGACGGCCGTGGGCTATTATCTTGCTGCCACTGGTGCATAATTGGGGCGAGAAACCTTCATGGGTGGAGGGGGCTGTTCAGATCTACCTTACAACTCAATTTTTTCATACCTTCGGGATGAGCCGGTTGTTCCTAGAAACTTGACTGCCCGCCCAGCGGCACTAGGCAGGGAACCACTGAAAAGTAGTAATTGCTCTCCACGGCACTGCTTAGGTCATTGTTCCTTTTGCCTTTTGCCTTTCTCCTTGCTCCTTTCTCCTTTACATCTGCGCCAAGGCCTTCTCCATGCGGTCCAAGCCTTTTTCCAGGTTCTCCATACTGGTCGCGAAGGAAATCCGAACGTGCCCGTCTTGACCAAAAGCCGAACCAGGAACGACCGCCACACCCGATTGGCGCAGCAGCACTCTAGAGAATTCCAAAGAATCTGCGACGCCTGAACCTTTCAGGAATCGGGTCACATTGGGAAACGCGTAAAACGCTCCACCGGGACTGGAGCAAGTCAGACCCTTTATTGAATTAAGCCGCTCGACCACAAACTTTCGGCGTCTCTCATATTCCGAAATCATGATTTTCACCGAATCCTGCGCACCCAGAATTGATTCCACTGCCGCTTTTTGTGAAATGGAAGCCGGGTTAGCGCTATGACTTTGCAAATCATTTATGGCCTTGACAATCTCTTTTGGGGCGACCAGATAACCGATGCGCCACCCGGTCATGGCGTAAGTCTTCGAGGCGGTGTTGACCAGTATCGATAGATGTCTGGCTTTGGAAGCGAAGCGAGCAAGGGATGCATGCTCGTTCCCATCGAAGACAAAATACTCATAGCATTCGTCAAAAATAATGAGGAGATTATGCGCCAGAGCCAAATCCACGATTCTCTCGACTTCCTCAGGAGGAATCACAGCGCCTGTTGGATTGTTGGGTGTGTTCACAATAATGGCCTTGGTGCGAGGCGTTATTTTTGCCCGGAGCGCTGAGGCACGCAGTATGAAATGATCACTCTCCTGCGTATCAACCTCTACCGGAGTGGCTCCAACCATTTTTAATTGCTCTGGAAAAGTCACCCAATAAGGGACGGGCAGCAACACTTCGTCGCCCTGCTCAAATAAGACAAAGGCGAGATTGAAAAGGGTATGCTTGGCGCCGCAGGAAATGACTACCTCCTGCATGGAATAGTTCGCGTTGTATTGGTTTTTATACTTGAGCGCGACGGCTTCTCGCAAATCCTTAATGCCAGAGGCTGCCGTGTATCGGGTAAA
>QHZQ01000749.1:0-3036 GCA_003224725.1 Acidobacteriota bacterium
GCTCTGCACAGCCTTATCGGTGCCATTGGCGTCGCCAATGACTACGCTGAAATTTTGGCGGATAATGTTATCTAGCCTTGATTTGATGGTATTGTTCAATCGGGCGAGTCTACGTGAACCACCGATGAATACTGTCGTCATGACGCCGTCCTTGTTCTCGTCAAGGCTAGTGCGCAGACGTGCGAACATTGGCCTTGTTCGTACAGAAGGCGAGTAACCGCGTTCAAGGTTGCTCCGGATCTGTAGAGATCGTCAAACAGGAGTACAGCTTTCCCACGAACGGATTGGTCTCGGACGTTGTAGGCATTCTCGAGCAACTTAATGCGCTCGTGATAATCGAAGACATTCTTGAGCTCCTTCGTGCTCTTTCGTCTACGAATCAGGTCTCCGAGTACCGGGAGGCCAAGATTCTGGCCCAGGGCACATGCGATTTCAAGAACAGGCTGGTAGGGGCGAGCTCTGGTCGCAGGAACGGGAACGATAACGTCGACATTTGGCCGCCAGCCTTTCAAGAACTTGGTAGCTGCCTTCACCAACGTGTCTAAAGCTACCAAGTTGCGTTTGTACTTGAGCTGATAGAGAAGTTCGCCCATCTCAGTACGCTTGGTGTCGAACATCGGGTTCCCAAATTCATCATAGCCTAAAAAGACGCTACTCAGCGTGTGATAATCAAGAACGTAACCCTGCCCCCAAGCGCCGGGTATTTTCATCGGGTTCGCTGCGACCATCTGTTTTCCTCTGGGCAGCCATCGCGGTAGGGACGCCGGTTACCCGACGCCCCCCGCACAGATCCCGGCGTGCCGTTTGCTAGCGCCGGGCTCTTCGGAAATACTCGCATCCGCAAGAAGGCGATCCCGCTACCTTCCATCGCTAAGCCAGCAGTGAGGTTGGCATGGTTGATCCGGCCTTTCGTGTCCGGCCCATGTTTCCTTTGCAGGCGGCGTATTTCTGTCCACCCCTTCCCCCTGTAGATGGCTCTCCCATCCTCCGAGTACTACGAGTGGATCTGACTCCCTCTCCGCCATCAGACGACCTTCGTTTGGTTGGCTCGCCCTACCTCGTGCGAGGAGTGGAGAGGGTCTCTCAAGTTCCTGACGCTTCTCTTCACGCCTGCCACGCTCTAAGGTGGACCCCGGCAGACCCTCGGGAACCTCACCATGGCGGTTCCTCTGCGCGGGCTTCTGGCTCGTTAACACCATCGCCATCTGCATTAAGCCGGTTAACGGGGCTGTCTCAAGCCTGGGGGATTGCGGTCTCCCTTGCGGCCGACGTGATTCCCTGTGTACGCTTCAACTATTTCGTTCGGCTCTACTTCGAACCTCCTCTATAGCTGCAACACTCAGTACGAGTGGATGGTTACTCCTTACTCAACAGGGACTCTCACCCTGCCAGAAGCGTCAAGCTTCGCTTGACGCACTAACGACTCAGGCATCAGCCGCCCGCCGCTGCTTTTGGCGGCGGGTCGGTTGGATGCCTTGGTTAGGCAGTTTATTGAAGCGGCACCGGAACTTTCACACCCTTCCCGATTTGAAAATACAGGGGCTGAGTCGTGATCGGAATTCTGAATAGAAGAGAGACCTCCGAGGATCTGCCAAAAAGGATCACCTCTCCCAGACCCCTTCCGATTGCGAGTCCGGCTGGCGTTTCCGCAAAAAGGACGAAGATGTCGTGGCCCCAGTCCCTACCCAAGGCCACGTACCTACCCGATCCGTCATCCACAATGCTAATTTCCTCCGTATTCATTACCGATTCAGGGGGCGCCGTCAACTCCACGTTCAGTAGCAGCCACTGTCGGTTTTCACCAGGGCTCTCATTCCTTTCATTCGGAGGAGGGGTTTCCACCTCCTTAGGTTTGCGGATTGTTACCGAGTCAAGGCGTGATGCCTTGAGGATCTTGGCGGCCCAGCGTGGTCTGATCGAGAGTGGCGATTCCTTCTGTTGTTGAGCCGCCACACTGAGTGCTGAGATCAAGCAGAATGATGTCACCGCAACGAATACGGTTCTGCGTTTCATAGAACTCTCCCTTCTGTTTGCGTTCCTTGCTCAGACTCGGGACTGGTGTCTAACGATTTGACGCTGAGCCACCGCGCTTTTTCAGCGGTCGGCTCCAGCGGCGGGTGAGCTGGCTCTTTCCACCGAGATTGTTTTCACTGCGCTCACTGCACTTAGGCTCGGCGGTTCAATACCCATATGACCCCCGCACAGCCGACCCCGGCTAGCCCAAGAGCAACGACCGCGACGCCCAACCAGGGCTCCGCGATGATGCCACGCACTAATACCAGCGCCAATGGAAACCCAACGGACAACCACAGCCTCACCGTTTCTTTTGATCTCTTAGCCTCTTCAGTCTGGGGCCCTTTACGTGTTGCGTAGAAATAGAGAACCGAGACGACAAAGAGTGGAAGGGCTGCTGTCATTATCTTTGACATCAAGCTTCCTGGCCAAACCCGGTTAGCAGCCAACCATAGGAGCGACAGAGTCAGAGCTCCGCCAAGCGAGTATTTAACGAACCAGGGCCGAGCACTTAGCCCATACCAAGTCCCTCGATGATCATCGTACAGTTCAGACTCAAGCCCGAGACGTTCCATTTCCTTCATGAAGGCTTCGGCCGCGTCGTGTTCGCCGAGGTCGAAATACGCATCGACGGACTTGGCTCGCATGAGCCGCTTGACTGCCTCTGACGTCTCAGTGCGATCCATGCCCGCGCCCTGCGCGAGAATCTTGGGTAGAGATTCAGGTAGGACAGATGGGAGATTTCCAGCTCGCCACCCCATTATTCTGACGATAGGCATTCGCTTCCATTCGAAGACAGCGTTCTCTTAGTACCTCCAGCTAACGACTCCAGCGTCACCCGCCGCCGTGCTTTTGCGGCGGTCGGGTGCACGCAGTGTTAGCCCGCGTTGTTGCTGGCGCGTGCTTTGAAGCGAGGTGGCAATTGCATCGCCTCAAAGAGTCTGTCGAAGAAGGCTTCGACCATGGCGATAAATCGCCGGCAAAGAGGAATGGAGATCCACACCTCGCCATACCACCACGAGC
>QHZQ01000749.1:3091-4373 GCA_003224725.1 Acidobacteriota bacterium
TCGCCCTTCGTACCGGCGCGATGAACGATTAGGTGCCTGAGATCTCGAAGGTCGCCAATGCTCTGCCACGCCGAATCGTTCCGAACGTCGTAGACTCCTGCCCTCGTCAAATAGAGCGCCGACGTTTCAACGCCACGCCCACGAAGATCAGATGGCCGAAAGGGCAAACGCTTCCGCGCATGGACTGCCTCGGCGGCTGAAATAAGTTGAGTCTCCAAAACCGTGTGCAACAGCATGATGACTGAGTAAGCCGTATATCTGGGCAGCCAAAAGCGGAACCTCTCGTTGAGGATATGGCTCTCAGTGTCGAAGTCGCTGAAATCCCAGTTCTGTTCATCGGCGAGCTGCTTCAGTGCCTCACTCTCACGCCACTCAGATTCTGGAAGTGCTTGATCAAGCAATTCCAGAAGTGCTCGGATCCCGGCCAGTCGCTGAAATGTTTGTGAAACCAGAGGACTGATTCGCATGCTAAATCTAAGTGGGCTAACGAATAAGATTCTTTGCCGGGTCTCGCCGCGACGGGAGTTGAGGGCAGAGAGGCGAACCGGGTTCGGCGAGCATCCGGTAAAGAATCCGTTGGACGAAACCGCAACGCTATGGGGATTCTATTCGAGTGGCAGTCCTGAGTAAAGGTGGAAAAACGACACAAGCTTGGCCCATCGGGGATTGGAGAGGGAGGGAAACCGTTGGAGTGCTGGATGGAGGCGGCACCCGCAGGAGCTGAAATGGCCCGTCCCAGGGCACTGTTGGAACAGAGTGTTGGTGCGCACCTGGCAGCCAAGGCGAAGAGCCCTGCGGGAAGTGAGGACCGGGACACGGCGGCAACTGGTCATGGGGGGGTGGCTCTGGTAAGGTTCTGCATAGCCCCCACTCCCCAGCCCTCTCCCCCGCGTCAGGAGCTGGTTTCAGGCATATCTCATTGGCCGCGGGAGAGAGGGAGGATTTGGATGGGACCGGGAACCCAGGGCGGCGGTCGCGGGTGACCGCTGTCACACGCTCCCTGGCCCTGGGCTACCCTCTTTAGCCCTTACAGGGCAAAAAGCACTACCTCTGGGCGTTCCCACACCGCCTGTGTCGAGCACGAAAATGTGGGACATGCTCAGCTACGATGGGGGGAGGGGTGAAGGCTTCAGAAGCGTTCACAAGGCCGGGTGAGAGGCAGTAGCCATACCGGGAACTGTCAAAGCGAATCTGAGACACAGACTAATACAAACGCACTAAGAATTGTTGCGAATCTCAGAACCGACCCCCCTCAAGTCCCCCCTTGGAAAAGGGGGGACGC
>QHZQ01000254.1 GCA_003224725.1 Acidobacteriota bacterium
CCAGCGCAAACTCTCCCTTAATGAGGTGGCTGATGGCAAGCAGCTTTCCGTTAATTCCAGCCTGTCTCTCACTTTTCCATTGGTGGGGCGGCGCATGTTTCACCTTGAGTTTCCAGTGCCTTTGGAATTGCTTCGAGGCAATCCAGGTAAGCAGGAAGCTGGCGCAAAAAAACCGCGAAAAGAACTGTCGCCACCATCAGACTGGCAACGACGAGGCCATTACTACCTACAAACCAGTTTGAAACTCCGAGGATGTAGAACATGACACCGACGGATCCCAGCAGCGCAATGAGGAAACCCCGCCCGATCAGACTCCAATCGTGACCAGAGGTCCTAACACCAGCAAAAGCTCCGTGAGCGAGCTGGTCGCGGACAGGCCCCCCACTCCCCAACGGGCGGGCCTGGCGATAGAAGTTCTCAAGCACCTGTGGCGAGTCTGGCTGGGTGAGCAGCGCAACGCTCACCCAGAGGGCAGTTGTCAGCCCCATGACAATGAAAGTCTGGTACCACCAGGGGATCAACAAAACCTGCGCCCATGCCGCCCCCAGACTAACGAGCAGTTTGGGAACCAGAACCACCAGGCAGAAGATTGCCCCGCCCCCAAAGGAGGCTGCAATCCGGGCCTTCCCGTTAAAACGCCACCACCACCATTGGGCCCAATTGGCTGGCAACTCCGCCGAGCTGAGTTGAAGCATGAAAACCGCAACGTCAAAAATGATCCGCGTGTGATACACCACCGTCATGGCCAAGGCGAGAATAACGAGCATGCAGAGTTTACCGGCGACGAGATAATGGCGCTCCGAAGCCTGGCGTACGATCCAGCGACGATAAATGTCATGCAGCATCACCTGGCCGCCAAAGTTCAAGTTGTCGGCTACTGTTGACATGACTCCGGCGAGCATGGCTGCTGCCACCAAACCCATGGCTCCTGGAGGGAGCATCTGCTTCATCAACAGGCCGTAAGCCAGTTCGCGATCGGCGCTGGGATTCAATAGTGAGGGCCACAGAATGGGAGCGGCAATGCACGGGATCGAGACCAGCAGAACCAGCGTAAACATTGTGACTGCGGTGACCACATACATGACCACGGCCTGGCGGGCACTTCGGGTGGAGAGGATTCGCTGCCCTTCCATGGCTCCTCCCATCGGTGCAGCGTCGCCTCCATAGCCGATCGTCTGCCCCAACAACCATGCCAGAGCGGCGGCCAGCGGGAAAATCGGATGATCCATCGGCGGAAAACTCCTTAGCATCTGGGCGCCTGTGTGACCCAACTCGGTCAAGAGAGCAGTTGCCAAACCCGTTGGGCCCCCGAAATGAAAAACTGTCAGAAGGGCCAGGCAACAGGCACCCAGTAGAAAAATCGCCATCTGAAGAAAGTTGGAGACGACGACACCTTTGTAGCCGGAAAGAAAGATGTAGGTAAAAGAAACAGGTACCACCAGCAACATGGTTTGTGTCGTGGTAAGCCCGACCGTTGGGCCCAGGATCTTGGAGGCTGCCAGCAAGGTAATTCCAGTCCACGCCGTCATGGCAATAAAGGAGGTCCGAAAAGCGATCCAGAGCCGCATTAAGGCAGCAGGCTTTCCTGTGAAACGCAGTTCGTAGAATTCCATGCTGGTGAAGAGATTGAGCCGCCTCCAGAACAGAGCGAAAAGAACCGCTCCTACAAAGAGGGCGACCGCGAAACGACTCAGGTACCACCAACACACGAAAACTCCGGTGACAACAGCCAATCCGCCATAGGCTGTGGCTGCATCGGCGCTCACCATGGCGGCCGCATAAGAGACTCCGTTGAGCCAACCCGGGACGCTGCGGCCTGCAAGAAAGAAGTTTTCCAGACCCTGCTCGGCATAGCGTCGATAGTAAAGGCCGACGCCCAGCATGAGGAACAAGTAAGCTATTATGATGACCAGGTCGAGGTTGGTCACGCCTTCAGCTCCGTTCCCACCAGCACCGCCCAATCTCCTTGCCGGATGTAAGCCTTGCTGCGCAGCCCAAGAATGATTCCCGCCTCCTGGGTGAGGATTTTAGCCAGAACTTCGCCTCGGACGCTCTTGATGGTCGCCAGTTCATCTCCTTGGCGAACCTTGTCTCCTAGCTCGCAACGATCATGGAACACCCCGGTGGCAGACGCTAGGATCCAATCGTTTCCGTACACGTTCGGCTCCGCGATGCCCTGAGGAATTTGATCTTTCCAGATGCCCCAGAAGGCCAGGCAAGACTTGATTGCCTGCACGTATGCCAGAACGCCCTCTTCAGAGAGTCGTCCTCCCCCCAGGTACTCAGCACCGATAGCGATTTTCCCGACTTGCGTGAACTCGCGCGAAAGCACCCCCGGTGTTTCAGGCAGCTGCCAGAGGACAGGCAGTCCCATAGCCCGAGCCGACTGATAGGAGAGATTGTCGTGATGAGGTCCTTTGTAGAAGCCGCACACCGGCAGGAATTCGTATTCCACACCACCACTGTGCAGGTCAATCAAGTACTCTGCCCTTTGAGCCAATTCAGCAAATAACAAATAAGCCAGTTGCTCGGTGGGTGTTCCGTCTTCCTCACCCGGAAAAAGGCGAGCCAGGTTGGCGCCATCAACTGGAGAGGTTCGCGTCCCTGCCTCAAAGGCCAGTGGATTAGCAACCGGAATCAGCCATACCGTACCCGAGACCAATTTTGGATTCAGTTCCTGAGCGATGCGTGTCACTGCGGAGGGGCCTTCGTACTCATCACCGTGAATGCCGGCGACGACGAGAGCCACAGCTCCCGAATGGACGCCGTGGCACCCGAACACCTCGAGCGAGATGACAACTTCCCGACCAAGGTGCACCGATAAGGTTTGCCAACCTGCCTGACCTGATTTAAGAGGTTGGAGAGTGTGGTTCAGCGCGGCCAGCGTTATCATTTCCGACGCCAGGGATTCCCTAGCTGTGACTGCAGGTAGCGCATCTCCAGCTATGGCTTTTAGAAAATGATCGAACTGCAACTTCAGGCAGCCATAATATTCCGAACCACCAATGATGATGGTATCGATGGCACGAAATTGCTGGTCGTCCATTACCCAGGCGGGCCTCCCGGAATGGTCAACATGGAAAGATCCCCGATTGCCTAGGATCAGCATCTGTGATTGCGCACAACAGGACAGAGGATGATGCTTTTCTCGTACCCAGGCAATCGTGTCCACGGCCATAGCGCCGTTCTCAAAGGACAGCAGAGTCGTGCAAACGTGATGAATGTTTGCGCCGTCGTACACTCTGGTGCCCCGCGCCAGCACGGCGCGAGGAGACTTCCCCATGAGCCACAGGATGAGATCGAAATTGTGAGCGGCAGTGTCAAGTACCCCGAGATCCCAAGTGGGATCTGACATCTCGTAGGGTGCCAGACGCGAGCTTTGAATGGCTCGGACTTCGCCTAACCGTCCTTCCACGAGGGCCCGCCTGGCCTCGATGTAGGCCGCATTGAAACGCTCGCAGAATCCCACTTGAACCACCCGCCGACTGTGCGCTTCAGCCTCCACAATCGCATTGGAGTCTTCTAAGGTATTTGCCAGCGGCTTTTCCACGAAAACGTGCTTACCTGCAGCAAGAGCCGAACAGCAGAGTTCCCGGTGTGAGGAAGCCGGTGTCGCAACAACGACGGCATCAACCACGGAATCCTCGAGTATCTCTTCCCAATTCTTGAAAGCACGGACAGAGAATTGTCTCGCTACTTTCTCCAGTTCGTTTCGGTTGGAGTCAACAATACCGGTGACCCGGCAACCTCTCAGTGACAGGAGGTTCCCCAAGTGAACCTTTCCAATGTTGCCGACTCCACAGATGGCGAGGTTGCTCACTTAGATTAAGTTTGAAGGTAACAATAACCGATTCAGTGCATCGATTGCCGTCTTGAGGTGGGCAGCGGCACCCCGAACAACCCATAAACTGTGACCCGGAAACAAGGCATCGAAGGATTGACGTGCGAGTTTCCGCAGGCTGCAAGCATAGTCTTGTACATTACAATCATACACGTTGGAAAGTAGAACCTTGCCTCCGAAAAACAAGGTGTCGCCACTAAAGAGAATTGCCTCCCGCGGAGTACGAATAAGGTAGCTGACCATATCATGAGAGTGACCTGGTGTGGCAACGACCTCCACTTCACAATCACCCACCTGGAATTGCTCACCATCCGCGAAGACACGGTCTACGGGGCAGGAAGAAAATTCAAAGTCCTGGGGATAGATGCCTGCCCGCTTGGCAACATCCAGACTAATGGCTCCTTCATCACCTGCCTCCAGGGCCTTGGCACATCCGGCCGAAGCACATACCCGCAAATCAAGCGCTTTCCGCAGTTGCCGTACACCCCCGCTGTGGTCCAGGTGCGCGTGGGTGAGCAAAAGGCTGTGGACCTTTCCAGGGCCGACGGCGTCCGCGGCCAGATTGTTCAGCACACACCCGGTTTCTCTTCCGACTCCGGAATCGATCAACACAAATTCGTGTCCGCAACGGACAGCGTAAACATTGCAATCATTAGGATGAGTCATGCCCGTGCCGAGCGCTCCGCTGGCCAATAGATAGACATTTTCGGCAATTCTCATTTTGGGCGCCTTTGATAATTCAGATCCGCATCTGGCAAGTTGGGCATATCACGAAAACTCCTGGCAAATTCAATCAGATTGGAAATCTCGGCCTCAAGAATCTGTCTGCCTTTTTCGGCCGTGGCTTTAAAGGGATCTCCCTCCACTCCGCTCTGTGTTACACGACTCCAGCGGTTGACAAAATGGACCGGCCCGGAGCCAAACAAATCGTCATAAATGAACTTGGAAAGCTTGGAAGGTGTTTCGGCAACCATCTTGTCTTTTTCTACAAGCTCAGGCTTAAGGTAGAGGTAAATGGAGGTCTCAAACTCACAGGCGTGGGCCATGCCGCCCGGGTATTCTGATTCTCTGATCTTGTCAACCACTTCGCGCGCCAGATTCCAGTGAGGCAAGGCTGCAGCCAGGGCTGAAGTGTTATTGACCAGCCTGCGAGCCACCAGGTTGCATAACATTTGATTGCTTCCATGGGCATTGACATAAACGATCCGGTCAAATCCCTGTCGCACCAAAGAGTGACCGATGTCATAGCAGAAATCCATGAACACTTCTTCACGAATGGTAATGGTCCCCGGAAATCCCATGTTATGTTCGTTGAATCCATAATGGACAATGGGCAAGGTCAGCATCAGTCCATCGGAGCGGCGCGCCGCCTCTTCGGTGACATATTCTACAGCCAGGTTGTCCATATCGACCGGCAGATGAAGGCCATGCTGTTCAATCGCGGCGACAGGAATGACGACCACAGCGCCATCCTGGGCAGCTTGCTTGATTTCCGGCCACTTCAAAAATCGGTAGAGATGAGAATGCATTCGAATCCTCCTAAGAAACTGCATGTTAAGTGCCGGGTTTTCAACCAGAGTAAATCCGAGAGCAGCGCCTCTTTTTTTTCAGGATCTTCGCACGTTCTCGCGGTATCGTTGCTCATAGGATTACACTCCCAGATCGCTGTAGTGGTGTCTGTATTTAAGCAACGGTAGACAATTCGTGCCAGCTTGTGGCGCCGTGGTGACTTTGGCCGGGCCTGGCGCCTTCAAGCGCTCTTTGAGACTTTGGGCTGCCAGACGCAGGACTCGGCCGGTTGATTCAAAAAGGGCCTGGTTTCGTTCTTAAGAATCTGTCCTCCGCTAAGCCATGGCCAAAATGCTTCTCGCCGGGCCAACGGCGCATGTTCAGGCTGATCTCGGAAATCGCGGCTTAAATGCTCAAAACATCCAACTCGTCGACCTGGGTCACATCCACTCCGCTCGCCCGATACAGTTGCCCGCGCATGTTGAAGGAAACCGGTTGCGCTTTGCCAAGCGATCCTATGCTAATGCAATCCGTTACGGAATTTCGGTCGGCCATTGCGACGGCAAAGATTGCTGCTCAGACTGCCTGAGCGTTCGGTAGTCGACAAGTTTCTTGCGCAGAAATTTGTCAATGATGTGCCTTACCACTTTTTCCGCTCGTTCGCCATCACGGGTGCGAAGCACCGTGAGGATCGTCTGGGTCTGGCGAATGTTCCAATCATGAATCCGTTCGGAAACTCGTCGGACCAACTCGTAAGCGAAAAGAGGCGTGCAGAGCGCGTTTAACTGCTGCTCTAACTGCCGATTTGGCTGGTGCTTCCAGATGGCACGGTGAAAGTCCAAATCGAAACGCACATGCTCATAGTATTTTCGCTCTTCGGCAGACTTCTTCATCAGTGCTAGGCATTGTTCCAGCTCATCGCCAAGCTGTGCGGTCCAATTGTAAGCCGCTAAACGACAGGCAAACGGCTCTAGAAGCATTCTGACCTGATAGATGTTTCCTAGATCCTGCTCAGAGAAATTGGTGACTGTCCTTATTCTCGCGTGTTTTACAACCAGCCCTCGGTGCTCAAGCTCCTGAAGAGCTTCGCGAATGGTGGGTTGAGAAAGACCCAACCGTTTGGAAAGCTTCAATTGTGGGACTTCTTCGCCGGGTAGGATGTGACCGTGAAGGATCGCCTCCTCGATCATATTAGCGGCTTGAAGGCAAACCGGCTTTGAGCGATCAATACGCTCTTTTGTCAACGACATGAAAAAATCATACGATGGATCGAATGCTAAGGCAACAACAAAAATGTCGTACTAAGCGATCAAGGATTTATTATACAATCAACTTAAGAATCAAAGTCTTAGTATCACATATAGAATTTTTTCTTGACAAGAAGACTAATCGAGCGATACTAGGAAACATTATTTTCGACCTTGATCGATCAATAGCCTAGATAGTGTGCACTTAGCTTAAACTTAAGGAGGAGGTTACCGATGACTCTCAAACATAAGTTTCTCCCGTATTTCACGCTATTTTTGTTGTTGGGATTTGTCCTTCCTGGATTGGGACAGATCAACGAAGGCACTGTGGTAGGCACAGTACGGGATTCGACAGGGGCGTCGGTGCCTGGTGCGACGGTCACTGTAACCAATGTGGATACAAATGTGGAATCTTCCACCGTCACGAACACCGTGGGCGAATTCATTGTTACCAACCTGATTCCGGGCCGCTATAAAGTCGTCTGTACATTGGAAGGCTTCCGCCGACAAGTATTTACGGATTTGACCCTTCGCGCTGGGACAAGTTCTCGCGTGGATTTCACTTTGCAACCGGGCGAGCTTCGGCAAGAAATGACCGTAACGTCCGAGGCACCATTGTTACAGACAGAGAATGCTGGAGTTGGCACAACACTTTCCAATCAAGCGGTGGTGGATCTGCCGCTGAAAGGACGTCTAGCGCTGAACCTGGCATTCTTGGAAGCTGGCGCATTCAGGCCAGCACCGGGAACCTCGGCGAGCCGGCAAACGGAGCTATCCGGTGGATACGGTCAGTCGGTCGTCATATCCGGCGTCCGTGAGCATTACAACAATTACACTCTTGACGGCACTACGGTGTATCAGAACTGGAGTGGTTATTTGGGATATTCCCCTTCGATCGAGGCCCTTGAGGAGGTCCGCATTGACACCTCTAACAATAATGCCCGGCAAGGGCGTGTGGCAGGCGGGACAGTCAGCTTTACGACTCGTGCAGGTACCAACGCACTTCATGGAGGTTTTTTTGAGTTCCTAAAGAACGACCTATTTGATGCCTTGAACTGGGGCGCCCCGGCGCCTAAGCCTGCTTATCGCTATAATCAATTCGGCTTCGTGCTGTCCGGGCCGGTGTACATCCCCAAAGTATACAAGGGGCGAGACCGCACCTTTTTCATGATCAACTATGAGGGTTTGCGGGTGCGAAGGCTTGGCGCAGGTGGAGTGATTGTTCCTACGGCCTTGGAAAAACAAGGGATTTTCACAGGAGGTGCGCCTGTGATTGATCCTGTGACCGGTAGCGCGTTTGCAAACAATGTGATTCCGCCTGAGCGCATCAATTCCATTGCCGCAAACCTTCTCAAGTATTATCCGGATCCTAATACCTCCGGTAACCCGCGATTCAATTATGTTTCCTCGGGTTCCACCCATAGTAACGTCGACCAGATCAATCTACGCATAGATCATAAGATTTCAGCCAACGACAGTGTTTTCTATAGCATGGCCCATCAACCCACGCTGAGTATTCCCCGTAACGTTTTGGCCGGAATTGGGACAACAACTAATGGAACTCTTAACAAACACACCGTTAGCTATACCCACGTTTTCAGCCCGACGATCATAAATAATGCGCGCGTGGGGTTCTTTGGCAACGCTAGCACCACTTTAGGCTTTCGGGCTTATAAAGAAGATGTTTGGACCATAGTGGGGCTCGCCGCGGTGGCCCCTCGGGTCATAATTCCCCCGATCGCCTGGGGAATTCCCACTGTCAATATCCTGGGTTATGACCCGGTTTCCGAATTAGGTGGCGGGAGAGGTGATCACCAACAATATGATTTCTATGACGATTTTACCTGGAATCGAGGCAAGCATGTTCTGCAATTGGGAATGAGCTTTCTCCGCGAATATGAACTTTTGGATTATCCGCTTTACTCTACGCCCACCATGTCTGTCGACGGTCGTTACACCGGCACTCCCATGGCAGACTTCTTACTGGGAGATCTCTCCTTTTCCGACCTCACCCAGGGAGTTTGGAGTCCTAAACTG
>QHZQ01000255.1 GCA_003224725.1 Acidobacteriota bacterium
CGATACGAATACAATTCTCCTGTCGTGGAACGTTACAATAAGATCGCCTCCTGGGATTTGAAGAAAGGTGTACTTGTATACCCGGGCGAGGTATCCGCTGGTGTAGTAGCGCCCTACCGAAAAGACCTAAGTCCCCGCGTCGGCTTTGCTTATAGGGTGAAGAACAAGACTGTTGTTCGGGCCGGTTATGGGGTTTACTGGAACACCGAGTTCGGCACTCAATCAAACCAGTGCTATAATCCTCCATTTCTCCAGTACACGCAGTACATTGCCGCTCCAGCGGTACCTAATCTTACTCTAGCTGATCCATTTCCGTTGGCGTTAGGGCAAGTGCCAATTTCATATCCCGTGGTTCTTAACGACTAC
>QHZQ01000750.1:0-2510 GCA_003224725.1 Acidobacteriota bacterium
ATCGCTAAAGGCGTCATGGTGACGACCAAAGAGGAGCGCGAGAGCAAGACTTACAAAATTTACAACTCGGATAACTCTCCGCGACATGTCATTATCGAACATCCTGTACGCTCTGAATGGAAGCTTGCAGGGAATTTGAAGCCGGAAGAGTCGTCGGCCTCGTTTTACCGATTCAGGATCAATTTAGAGGCGAAGAAGAACTCGGAGATGGTAATCGAGGAGTATCGCCCTGAGCAGACGGAACTCGCCCTCACCAATTTGACGAGTGATGAGGTGGTTCTACTGACAGAACAAAAGAGAATAACCCCGGCAATGGAAGGGGCGTTTCGGCGAATACTGGCTCAGAAGAACGTCGTCGCTCAGTTTGATGAGCAACTTAAGGCAGACCAGCATGAGGCGGAGACAATTACCACCGATCAGAGCCGCGTACGTGAGATTATGAAAGCGCTTAAGGGTAGCACAGATGAGAAGGCTCTCTTGCAGCGCTACACGCGTCAGTTAGACGCACAGGAAGATCGTCTTGGCGTTTTGCGTGAGCAAATCTCGGAACTGAAGCAAAAACGAAGCCAGGCTGCCAAGGTACTAGATCAAGTTCTAGCTGAAATCATATTGGACGAGACCTTTTGATCCTTTTGTCTTGTTGCTGGCACTCGGTCCTCCTCACGCGCCACCTACTCAATCGTGCCTGTTGCCCTATTAACGCTTGAAGTCCTCGAAGACCTTGTACCACACGCACGCTGCTTCTGAGAGAAGAAAAAGGATTCTGCTAGTCCAGACTGGCGAATTGGGGTGGCGAGGAGTTTACGGCCCAGGTCCGTCGCTGGGTTATGGACGGGAAGTGAAGATGCAGGCGCCTGCGGAGTGCGGCCGAACTGTTCTGCTATGACAAAGAGGGTCCGGCTGTTGCCGGGTGCGTCGCAGTTTTGGGTAAGGGAGTGGAAGCGTGTCGCACAAGTCGAAACTGCCTCAAGCAGCCCTTGGATTCCGAGTGAAGTCCGGCTGGGCCACTGCAGTTCTGCTGGCGGATCCGCTGCAGTCTCCACAAGTTGTGGACCATCGCCTCGTTGACCTGTCTGACCCGGCCGTGCCGGAATCCAGACAGCCGTACCATGCTGCGATGGGAAGGCTGGAAGAGGACGGCGCAACGGTCGCGACCCGGCTGGAGGTCGTACGGCGTGTCACAAACAAGTCCGTGGCCGAGCTCCTCAGAGACTACCACGATACTGGATACAAAGTACGAAGCGCAGGCCTTGTCGTCGGTAGCCAGATCGATCCCGCCTCAATCAAGAACCCGCACATACGCGCGCACGCCCTTGAAGGACGGCTCTTCAGAACCGCCCTCGAGGATGCGGTACGATCCTGCGGGCTGCCCTGCTCGGTGATGGTTGAGCGCAACGCCTACTCAAAGGCAGCGGCTGTTTTGGCCCGATCAGAAGACGACTTGAAGCGGGCGGTCTCAGGCTTTGGTCGCTCGCTGAGTGGGCCATGGCGTGCGGACGAAAAGATGGCAGCCTTGGTGGCTTGGTTAGCCCTCGCCTGAATCCGATGGGTTGTGGTTCAGCGTTATCTGCGCCGCCGCGCGGGAAGCGGAGCTCGCCGTACCCGCGTACGACCTTTACGCTGAAGCGTCGTCGACGCAGTTTCCGCTCAACCGCCTCCTTGCTCAGGAGCCTCAGACCATGAACCTCCTCCACACGGCGATACAGCTTTCCGACCCGGCGAAAACTCGTTATCTCTCGAGTGAGCTGACTGGCTGCGAGATTCTCCTGGACTTTTACGAGCACTGCCCAATCCCGCCCCCCAGCGTACCGCTCTGCGTTCCGGCAAGGAACACCTCGTCCTGACTCAAGTACGTCAAATACTAGTACTCCGTCAGGTTCGAGGGCCTCGTGCGCACGGGCAAAGAAACCTGCTAACGTTTCTTCGCCGTTACGCTCATCGAATAGATAGCTGAGACATTCTCCGATCGCTGTGATGGCAACGCAACGAGGCAGTGGTACGCTCAGGAACGAACCGACCTTAAATCTCGCTCTCGGTTCTCGCCGACGAGCCAGCTTGACCATGGCCGCTGAAATATCAATACCAAGGACGCCGTAGCCTTGCTCCACCAGTCGATGCGCCCACAAGCCACTACCGCAACCGAGATCCACCACAAGGCCCCTTCGGACCCCGCTGTCACGCAGGATACGCAGCAACGCGGGCGCTGCGCGTTCGGAGAAACTTCCGAACCCGACATCATGTATGTAGGCAAGATCGCTCGTGTAACCTTTCACGATTCTTTTCACCCGTCGTCTTTCTCGATGGCTGACACTCGAAGAGGTGCCAGCCCCAAATCACAAGACCACCATCATTCGAAAAGTTCTCTCCGACAAGAAGGATTCCAAAACCGTAGCCCCGGAAACCCAATCATTCCCAACAAGCAGTGGAGTTATCTTAAAGACTTCTATTGGGTCCAGACTTGGTAAACCTACAACAATGCACAGAATTTTCATGAGCCCCACGCTTCAGCG
>QHZQ01000750.1:2529-2905 GCA_003224725.1 Acidobacteriota bacterium
CCATCGCCGCCGCACTGAGCGTGACAGCCTAAAGTTTGGATATTTTTGGTAGCCACGATTAAACGCGTAGGTTGCGTTTAATCGTGGGCAGTTCGGGATCTCCCGCACAAACCCACGATTGCCGCAAAATACGCGGCAATCGTGGCTCATTTCCTGCTTGTAATGAAACAGACGCTTCGTTGACATTTCCATCCTGTGTGCAACGAAACGTTTGTTTCTATGGGCAAGGCCCGTTATTCGTTTGAACGGTGGAGAGCGAGGTCAGCTTCATTGATAGGCGGCGCTTGCAACCAGACCTAACGTGGCATCGAGGGACTCAACCTGCCGGTCGCCCAGTCTGTGATTTCAGGATTACGCCGCCTGGCGGCTCAATTTA
>QHZQ01000236.1:0-6559 GCA_003224725.1 Acidobacteriota bacterium
GGGGGGAGACGAGGCTTCCACGGAAGTTGGGTTCAGATGGGAGTAGGCGCCGGGTTGCTGCTTTCCACGCTAACCTTCGCCGTGTTTTCCTCCAACCTCTCTGAAGACAAATTCCTTGCCTGGGGCTGGCGGGTGCCCTTTTTGCTGAGTGCCATCTTGATTGCCGTGGGGCTATTCATCCGGCTCCGTATCCTGGAAACGCCGGCATTCGCTCGTTTGAAGGCCTCTCGCAGCCAATCCAGGCGGCCGCTTGCGGACATACTCCGCAGCCATCCCAGGAATGTGCTGTTGGCGATGGGAATGCGTTTCGCGGAGAATGGCCCGTTCTATATCATGAGTGTCTTCGTCCTGAGCTACGGGGAGGCTCATCTCAAACTGTCCAAGAGCGTCACGTTGACGGGTGTGATTATCGCGTCCGCTATTTCGCTTCTGGCAGTTCCAACTTACGGCGCCCTCTCCGACCGTATCGGGAGGCGCCCGGTCTACATGATGGGCGCCCTATTTACGCTTTTTTTTGCCTTCCCGTTCTTCTGGCTTCTCAACACCCGATCAACCCTTCTGATCTGGCTGGCTATTGTGCTAGCCGTGAACATTGGCCACGATGCGATGTATGCTGTCCAGGCCGCTTATTTCTCGGAGCTGTTTGGCACCCGGGTTCGCTATACCGGCGCCTCACTCAGTTATCAGCTCAGCTCGGTGTTTGCCGGCGGTTTCGCTCCGCTCATCGCCACGGCACTGCTTGCCTGGCAGGGGAGCGCGGCAGTGGCCACCTACATGGTGGTGATGGCCCTGATCACGGTGATCTCGACCTATTTCGCTTCGGAGACCTTTCGCCAGGAGATCTCAGACTCCAATTGAGCCGCGAACGGGCAACCCAAAAAACAAACCGCAGAGACGCGGATTGAGGATAGAGAATCGAGGATCGATAGCAGTCTTCGATCATGGGTTCTTCGATCCTCTATCCTCGACTGGCTTTTTCTCAGCGTCTCTGCGGTTTGTTCAACTGCTGGATTATAGCCAAAGCCCTCGCAGAACTGGCACTCGAAACTGACTGCTGGTAGAATACCGGTGGCTATGAGGAACTTGACGGAACAGTCACAGGCCCTTAAGGAACTGTTAAAAGAACGCATCCTGGTCATGGATGGCGCCATGGGTACCATGTTGCAGCAAAAGAACCTGTGTGCCCAAGACTTTGGAGGTCCTTCCCTGGAAGGCTGCAATGAACATCTGGTCAAGACTAAACCTGAGGTGGTACTGGATATCCATCGCCAGTATTTGCAGGCAGGATCCGATATTATAGAGACCAACACCTTCGGCGCGACATCCCTGGTCCTGCGTGAATACCAGCTTCAGGATCAAACCTACGCCCTGAACCTTGCGGCCGCTCAACTGGCGCGCCAGGCGGCAGATGAATTTTCGACCCCTTCTAAGCCCAGATTTGTCGCCGGATCCATGGGACCAACGACCAGGGCCATCACTGTCACCGGCGGAGTTACGTTTGATCAACTCAAGGAATATTTTTATGAGCAGGCCAGGGCTTTGATCGAAGGAGGCGTTGACATCCTGCTGCTGGAAACATGCCAGGACACTCGCAACATCAAGGCAGGAGTCTTGAGCATTACCCGGCTTTCGGAAGAGCTGGGAGTAAAAATCCCGCTGATGATTTCAGCTACGATTGAACCGATGGGTACGATGCTGGCGGGACAGAGCGCAGAGGCTCTCTGGGCCTCGCTGGAATATGTCGACGTCCTTTCCATCGGATTAAACTGTGCCACAGGCCCCGAGTTCATGACCGACCACATCCGCACCTTGCATTCTCTCTCCAGCTGTTTCCTTTCCTGCTACCCCAATGCCGGCTTGCCGAACGAAGAGGGTCAGTATCTCGAAACGCCCACTTCGCTGGCTACGCAGTTGGAACGATTTGTGAATTATGGTTGGCTGAACCTGGTGGGTGGCTGCTGCGGGACCACCGCCGATCACATCCAAGCGATCGCCGCCATGGTGGAAGGCAAAAGACCTCGCCAGCCACTCAACTCCTCCCACCGCGCCTACTATTCAGGGATCGACTTGGTTGAAGCTGAGGAGAGCAACCGGCCTCTCATCGTGGGGGAGCGCACCAATGTGATCGGATCACGGCTATTCAAGAACCTGGTGGCCGAGGAAAAGTGGGAAGAAGCGACCGAGATTGCCCGGCGTCAGGTAAAAAATGGGGCTCATATGGTCGATGTCTGCCTGCAAAGCACCGACCGCGACGAGATTCGGGATATCCCCTCTTTCTACGAGAAGCTCATCCGCAAAATAAAAGCTCCCATCATGATCGACACGACCGATGCACGGGCTGTGGAACTCTCATTAACTTACTGCCAGGGCAAAAGTATTATCAATTCCATCAATCTGGAAGATGGTGAAGAGAAGTTTGAACGAGTCTGCCCGCTGGCCAGAAAATATGGCGCCGCCATTGTGGTGGGTTGTATTGATGAAGATCGGGTGCAAGCCCAGGCATTCACCCGCGAGCGCAAACTCGCCATCGCTCAGCGGTCCTACCGGCTTCTGACGGAAAAATACCAGATCCGGCCTCAGGATATTGTTTTCGACCCGCTGGTATTTCCCTGTGCGACCGGCGATGAAAATTACATTGGAGGCGCCGTTGAAACCATTGAAGGGATCCGGCTGATCAAACAGAATATTCCCCACGTGAAAACGGTATTAGGCATTTCAAATATTTCCTTCGGTCTGCCACCAGCAGCGCGGGAAGTGGTGAACTCGGTATTCCTCTATTACTGCACCAAGGCAGGCTTAGACCTGGCAATCGTGAACGCGGAAAAATTGGAACGTTTTGCTTCCATTCCGGAAAGGGAAAGAAAGTTAGCCGAGGACTTGCTATTTAATAATCCGCCTCTCGAAGCACCTGACGACCATCCTTCCGTCAACCTTCTAAGTAATGCCCCAGGGGATTGGCGAAAACAAACCAGGGAACAAAAGGTCGCCATCAATCAGTTCCACATTGCTGCCATCGCCGAGCATTTCCGAGGTGCGACCAAAAGGGAGAAGACTTGGCCACGCGATCTCCCACTGGACGAACGTCTGGCGGCCTATATCCTGGAAGGCACAAAGGACGGGTTGATCCAGGATTTGGATCTGAAGCTCAAGGAGGGCTTCGCTCCGCTCGACATCATTAATGGGCCACTGATGGCAGGTATGGCCGAGGTGGGACGCCTGTTTAACAATAACGAATTGATTGTCGCCGAAGTCTTGCAATCGGCCGAAGCCATGAAAGCCGCCGTGAGTTACCTTGAGACATTTATGGAGAAGGCTGACGTCGGCAAGAAAGCGAAAGTCATCCTGGCAACGGTCAAGGGCGACGTTCATGACATCGGCAAAAACCTGGTTGAGATCATCCTTAATAACAACGGCTATGACGTGATCAACCTGGGCATCAAGGTGCCACCCGAAGACCTGATTAAGGCTTACAAGACTCATCACCCCGATGCCATGGGTCTTTCCGGGTTGTTAGTGAAGAGCGCTCAACAAATGGTCATCACGGCCTCCGACTTGAGGGAAGCAGGAATTGAAGTTCCTTTGCTGGTGGGAGGTGCCGCCCTTTCCGAGAAATTTACCCGGCTCAAGATAGCACCCAGCTATGGACAGGCGGTCTGTTACGCCAAGGATGCGATGACAGGCCTGCGGTTGATGAATGAGCTTTGCGATCCTGCGTTGCGCGAAACGGTTCTCAAGAGCCACACCTTCATTGAAACCGTGACGGTCCACGAGACTCTGGCAGAGGAACTTCCACCCGTAACCACTGAACGTTCCAAACGAATCCGGCTCGATGTCCCGATCCTGCCAGCTCCTTATCTAGATCGAATTGTGCGTGATGTTCCACACTTGACCGAGGTCTGGAGTTACATCAATCCTCATATGCTTTATGGCCGCCATATGGGCTTTAAGGGCCATTTTGAGAAGCTGCTGGCCGAGCGTGATCCCAAAGCCATCGAATTGAACCAATGGATCGAAGAACTAAAGAAAGAGGCCTCCCGATTTATGAAGGTTCGGGCAGTGTGGCAATTTTTCGAAGCGGAACGGGAGGAGAACTCCATCCACCTTTTCGCTCCCAGCCAAATGACACCCCTGCACACTTTTGCTTTCGGTCGTCAGCGTCGAGCCGACGGGCTTTGTCTGAGCGATTACATTTTGCCCCCCTCCAATGGGCTACGCGACCATATTGCCCTCTTCGTAGTGACTGCCGGCGAAGGGGTCCGGGAAAGGTCTGAGGAAGCCAAAGTAGCGGGTCTTTATGTTAAATCCCATGGACTTCAAGCGCTGGCCATCGAAACGGCCGAGGCTTGCGCAGAATGGCTGCATCGTCGCATCCGCGAGGACTGGGGCTTCCCTGATCCTCCCGGCATGACCATGCAACAACGGTTCACCTCCCGCTATCGTGGGAAACGTTACAGCTTCGGGTATCCGGCTTGCCCAAACCTGGACGACCAGGCTGGCATTTGGAAACTCATCCGGCCTGAGGAAATCGGCGTGCAACTCACCGAAGGAATGATGATGGATCCGGAAGCCAGTGTCAGCGCTTTGGTGTTTCACCACCCGGACTGTGCCTATTTTTCGGTGAGTGACCTTACTGAAACCTGAGTGCTTCCTTTCAAAAATACATAGACGTATTTCGTGCTCGTGCTCTTACTCTTGCTCGAGCACGAATGCCAATGAAATACGGTTGCCATATTCGCCAAAGTTTGGTCATTTTGAGGAGCAATTCTCGTCGGTTGACCCTCACCCGGCCTCCGCGATCGCCGTCGCTGCGGCCACCCTCTCCCCAAAGGGCGAGGGAGAGTGGCAACGGCATGGCACGAAACGTCTGTTTGAGCCACACCCCCACTCCTTGTTCTCCCTCTCCTCGTGGGAGAGGGTGGCGCGAAGCGACGGGTGAGGGTCAACCGCGTTTTTTGGTGCCACAAATGTCCAATCTCCACATATTCCTGAAATGGTTTACCAAGGAGGAAAGCTATGAACACAACGTCCCGTCGTGGTTTCTTGAAAACCGTGGGCGCGTTTGCTGCCGCTCCCGCAGCCACACCTGCAGGAGCGATAGCCGACTCGAAGGAGAAGAAGGCTCAGCGACGAACTTCCTTTGTTCCCACAAGTGAACTCCAGAAATTGTCTGAAAATCTCTATTTGCTGGAAGACACGTGCAACGTCTACTTAGTTCGGGATGGCAGTCATGCCCTCCTGATTGATTTTGGATCCGGAAAAATTCTCGATTACCTTCCTCATCTTGAAATCAGTCAGGTGGATTGGATTCTCCATACTCACCATCATCGTGACCAATGCCAGGGGGATTACAAAGCGGTCGGGCGTTCCATTCCAATTGCCGTGCCGGCTCACGAACGTCACCTTTTTGCCGACGCCGAAAATTTCTGGCGCAATCGGCGCGTGTTTCATCTCTATTACGTGCGTAATGACTTTAATACCATAACGGAAGATATTCCAGTGGCCTCCCAGTTACGCGATTACGGCACGTTTCGCTGGAACCATCGCGACATCTTCGTGCTGCCCACACCTGGCCACACCCTGGGCTCAGTTTCGCTGCTGATGGAAATCGACGGGAAAAAGACGGCTTTCACCGGCGACTTGATGCACTCGCCTGGAAAGCTGGTAAATCTTTGGGATACCCAGGTGAATTACGGAGGCGCCGAGGGAATCGATTTGGGCGCGTTTTCCCTGGCCCGGTTGCGCGAGCAGAAGCCAGCTCTACTCTGTCCATCCCACGGAGATCCTCTACCGGATCCGGAAAGTGGAATCCAGCAAACGATCGATCGTCTGGTCGACTATTACCGTTTCCAAACCGGCAATGCGCCCAGTGTTCTCTCGCGCGGTTATGCCGTCAGTCCGCACTTCATCGCCCACCACCTGACGACCTCATCTTTCTACGCCATCTTGAGCAATAGCGGCAAGGCCATGTTCATTGATTATGGCTCGGCTTCGGGCCTTCACTTCGGGAATTTTGAGCGGGCCACGGCGACGACAGATCGGATTCGCTTCGTGGAGCACAATATTGAAGATCTGAAGTCCCGCTTTGGCATGAAGTCCATAGAGGTTGCCATGCCCAGTCACATGCACGACGATCACATGAACGGGTTCCCTCATTTGACACGCCACCACCAGACCCAAGTCTGGTGCTATGAGAACATGGTCGATATCTTTGAGAACCCTCGCGGCCACAACCTGGGTTGTACACTGGGCGAGCCCTTTAAGGTGTCTCGCTCCTTTCGGCACGGCGAACGATTCAAATGGGAAGAGTATGATTTTGAGATCACGCATTCTCCCGGCCACACTGAATATCAGATGGCGCTTTTCGTCACGATCGATGGGGCTCGCGTGGCTTTTACCGGGGATGCCTTCTTTCCCTATCCCGACTCGGCTCAAAGTGTGCTTCGCCACAACCTGATCTTCCGTAACCACGTCGAAAGCGACAGTCACATCAGATCCATCCGTAATTTGATCGATCATGAGCCCAACTTAATGGCCCCGGGCCATGGCCGCCCTTTTCTGG
>QHZQ01000236.1:6594-8222 GCA_003224725.1 Acidobacteriota bacterium
GACGTTAACTTTGGTTTGGATCCGAGTTGGTGCAGCCTTTATTCCTACCAGATGCTGATCAAACCAGGTGACTCTTCGCGCGCGGAAATCAGAGTCCGGAATTATCGAAAAGCGCCAATGAAAATGGAGGTTTTCCTGGTGGCACCCGGAGAGTGGCACATCGAGCCAGAGATCTTGCACTTCGACGCCGCTGCCGGAACCAAAGTGAGTCAAGCCTTTAACATCCATATTCCCCGAGACTGGCAGCCCAGTTCGCCGCGCTTTGCGGTGGCTGCGGATGTCATGTGCAACGGTAAATACCTTGGCCAGATTACCGAAGCCGTGGTGGATATAAGTGGCTGACGGTCCTGTTGGTCGTCGTCTTCGTCGTCGGAATCGGTTTCAAAACCAAGGACGGGAATGAGGACTGTTCCTGTTCGGTCTCAGGGAATCACCGAGCTAGGGTCCCAAATTGAATCCATTGAATTAAATCCATATAATTAAGTTGGCAAATTCATTGGGAAAATGCTAGAATCGCCGCTCTTTCCGAAATATTGGATTTCTGTGGAGGAGAATCATATGCACTTAAGTTCTGTCTCCAGAAGAAAGTTTCTCCAAACGGCCGGTATGCTGAGTCTGTCTTCGATATCTCTAGACTCTCCTGCTTACCCATTTATTACCAGTGAAGAAATAGGGCTGAAGAATCTGCCAGACTCATTTGAAGGTTTTAAAATAGTCCACCTTACGGACATTCATCACAGTAAGTTTGTGTCTTTTAATGAAGTCTTCCGAATGGTGGAATTAGCCAACCGACAAAACGCTGACGCGGTATTTCTCACAGGTGATTACATTACCTGGTCGAAGAAATTCATAGCCCCTGTGGCAGAAGCTTTAAGAAATCTCAAAGCTCGTTTCGGCGTATTCGCGATATTGGGAAACCATGATATTCGCGTAGACGCGCATGGGATCACTCAAGCCCTCGAAAAGGCCCAAATTAAAGTATTGCGGAATAGCTCTGAAAGGATCGATCTTAAAGGTGACTCCTTGTGGATCGCCGGCGTTGACGAGTACAGTTACGGTCAAAGCGATATTGCAAAGGCGATTCGTGAAGTGCCACTTTCTCAGCCCAGGATTTTGCTGGCACACAATCCGGAAATAGTTTCCGAAGCGGCTGGTCATCAAGTGGACTTCGTACTGGCCGGCCATACCCATGGCGGTCAGATCAAGATCCCTTTTATGCGTTCCTTGAATGTGGTGACGCAGCCGAGTCAGGAGTTTTTGGAAGGATTCGTAAGAAGTGGAAAGACCCAAATGTATATCAGCCGTGGATTAGGCAAGGTTGTAATTCCCGTCAGAATATTCTGCCCACCGGAAATTCCCGTCTTTTATTTGCAAAGTTAGACTACTCCTTCACGGTCATGGGTCCGACCTCCAAAGGATCACCTTGTTTGTGAATCTGCCAGCCTGAGGGTAACAATACGAGTGTCCTTCTTGGGTCGCGAGATCAACAACATGATCACATCCTCGCGCTTAAAGTGAGAGACTAATTTTTGGTACTCCACCAGGGAGCGGACGGGATGCTTATTGATCTCAAGGATAAGGTCGCCGGGCGCAAGTCCCGCTTCGGCTGCCGGGCTCAATTGAGCAAC
>QHZQ01000236.1:8266-10583 GCA_003224725.1 Acidobacteriota bacterium
ACCCATTTGGCCTTCAGTCAGTTCCGGAGTTCGGTCTGGATTCGCCTCCAGTTGCCTGGGTCTTAGGACGGCCTGGTTCAGCGGGGGACGTTCTCGCACGATCGCATCAAATTCTATCGGCTTTTGGTCGCGAATGCCTTTCAGCCTGATCGTGGTTCCAGGCGGAGTTTGAGCAATCTTTCTGAAGAAGTCATCCTTGTCAGGCACCGGTTTTCCATTGATTTCCGTAATAACATCGTAGCGTCTAATCCCCGACCTTTCGGCGGCAGTATTCGGGTCTACCTCCGTGACCAGGATCCCCTGCGTGGAGGCCAAGTGCAGAACCTTAGCGTGGTCCTCCGTGATCGGTTCGGGCCTCAAGCCCAGAAAACCCCGAACGACTCTTCCATGTTCCTCAATCTGATGCACCACTTCCTTGGCTAAATTAATGGGAATGGCAAACCCGATGCCGCGTCCCTTGGTGCTGATAGCCGTATTGATGGCAACCACTTCCCCTCGGGTGTTGAAGAGAGGTCCGCCGCTGTTGCCAAAATTGATGGCAGCATCTGTCTGGATGTATCGCTCAAACGGATTATCGTCAATTTTACGGTTTTTGGCGCTGATGATTCCCACCGTTACGGTATGGTCATAATTATAAGGATTTCCCATTGCCATGACCCAATCACCCACCCTCACGCGATCGGAGTCCCCTAAGCGCACTGGCTCCAGCCGAGCCTTAGGATTTATCTTGATGACGGCCAAATCTGTCTGCTCATCCGTACCCAAGAGCTCAGCCGGATACTCCTGGCCATCAAATAATCGCACGGTGACATGGCGAGCGTCATCGATCACATGTTCATTGGTGAGAATCAGACCACGGCCGTCAACCACAAAGCCAGAGCCAAATCCAAGGCTTTTTCGTTTACCGTTTTCCTCTGGCTTCAAGGGAGACCAAAATTCAAAACCTTCGTGCACTTGGTTAAGGTCAAGAATTTTCGTAGAGACTACACTGACCACAGAGGGGTTCACTCGATCCGCCACATCGGCAAAGGAAATCTGGCTTACCAAACTGTTTCCCAATTTCGAAAAGGGATTGAGTCTGCGAACCGAGAAATCAGTCAGATTTCCAATAAAAAACCCCAGCAGCAGAGAGACTCCAATAAACAAAACCAGTTTGGTGGTTCCTTTACTCAAGCCCATTCAAGTCTCTCCCAATTGATATGGTCGGGGGGATCGGCGTCACAATCCATCTAATCTCACTGACTATTTTTCCTCATCGATGGAGGAACAGAAAATCATTAGCAATACATTTCGCTGATGAGTACCCAAAATGGTAGCGAGCGACCTCAGACCGCTGAGGAGTGCGGCTCTGTCAGCAACTGACCCCTCACTCGTCCTCCGCGACTGCCGCCGCTTGTGAACGCTTATCAAGCGTTCACCCCTCTCCCAATGGGAGAAGGGCTAGCGGTGAGGGGACGGCAGGTTAGCAACTTGACGAAAGTTTGAACTCCTTTGCCACCAAGTAACCCTAGCACTCCGGCCAACCGGAGTCAACGCTCTGTCATTCCATAGTCTTTCAGCTTCTTTTGCAGTGTACGCAAACCGATTCCTAAAATCTGCGAAGCCTTCAGCCGGTTTCCCCCTGTTTTTTCCAGCGCCCGCAAAATGGCTTGCTTTTCCACGGCGGCCATGGACAGCTCTTGAAACGGAGCTGAAGACTCACGGGTTGCGAAACCCCTTTGACTGTCCCGCAATTCCGGAGGAAGATCCATCAAAGTGATTTGTTCCCCTTTTGAAAAAACCACCAAATTTTCGATAACATTTCTCAGCTCACGAACGTTTCCTGGCCAGGTGTATCGACTGAAAATCGCCATGGCTTCGGAGCTCACACCGTGCACATTCTTGCGATGCTCTTCAGAGAAAGTCTTGATAAAGGCCGAAACCAACAAAGGGATATCCTCAACTCTCTCCCTCAGAGGCGGCATTTTTAGCGTAACCACTTTTAGCCGGTAATAGAGATCCTTGCGAAACTTCCCTTCCTCGACCGCCTGGGCCAGATCGCAATTGGTAGCAGCAATCAGGCGCACATCAAGCTTAAACGTTGTTCCCCCGCCCACCCGCATGATCTCCCGCGCTTCGAGGAAGCGGAGTATCTTCACCTGCATGTCCAGCGGCATTTCCCCAATTTCGTCCAGGAACAAAGTCCCCTGGTTCGCCAATTCCAGTTTACCAATCCGTCTGTCCGTAGCTCCCGTAAAAGAGCCTTTCTCATGGCCGAACAACTCACTTTCCAAAAGAGTGGGGCTCAAGGCGGCGCAATTCAGGGGTAGGTAATTTC
>QHZQ01000237.1 GCA_003224725.1 Acidobacteriota bacterium
CTGGACAACTGTGGCTCGATTTCAATGGTGAGATCTACAACCACCAATCCCTGCGACCTGAGCTTGAACTGCGTGGACATGCGTTTCGAACCGCCAGCGATAGTGAGGTCATCCTGGAAGCCTATCGCTCCTGGGGGCTGGATTGCGTGACTCATCTGAACGGCATGTTCGCTTTCAGCCTGTATGATAGCGCGAAGAGACTTTTGTTCCTGGCGCGCGACCGGGCCGGCGAAAAGCCTCTGTTTTACTGTCATAGGGATGGAAGGTTTGTTTTCGCTTCAGAACTTAAAGCTTTCATGGCAGACCCAGCTTTCCCACGTCAACTCAACCTGCAAGCTTTGCATTTCTATCTTACCTATCGCTACGTCCCCGGCTCCATGTGCATGCTCAAAGACGTCCAGAAGTTATCTCAAGGCCACGCGATGACGCTCGACCTCAAGACAGACAAACTACGGATCTGGCGTTACTGGCAACTGCCGGAGCCTTGTCTGTCAACGTCAGAGGATGTAGAAGCATTGGCAGAGGAGCTCGAAAACCTGTTATTAGACTCTGTAAGGCTGCGTCTGGCCGCGGACGTGCCGGTGGGCATTCTATTAAGCGGCGGCATCGACTCCAGTCTGGTAACAGCCCTAGCGGCGCGTGTTTCTTCCAGACCGGTGAAAACCTATACGGTCTCCTTCCCTGGTTATGGAGCGTACGATGAAGGCCCTTATGCACGCCTCGTTGCCGAGCACTTTGCGACAGAACATACGGAGCTAGTCGCTGAAGCCAATATCGTCGCTCTGCTGCCAGAGCTCGCTCGACAGGTTGATGAGCCGATGGCCGATTCCTCAATTCTTCCGACCTACCTGATTTCTCGGATGATTCGGCAACATGCAACTGTTGCCCTGGGCGGCGATGGCGGAGATGAACTCTTTGGCGGTTACTGGCACCACAGCTGGATTCAGCGAGAGCAACATCTGCGCCGCTTTGTCCCTGCCTTTCTGCAGTCATGGGTGAGAACGGCTGCCGCCCGACTGCTGCCTTTGGGTGTCCGAGGACGAAATTATTTGCTTGGCTTTGCCGAGAAGCCGCCGCAGAGCCTCGCATACATCAACTTGTTTTTCGACGCTCAGTCCAGACTTCAGCTTTTGTCGCCGGGTTTAGGTTATCAGCAATTACTTGGCGCTTCCCCAGAAGCGTATAAGGCAGAACTCTGTTCCAACGGAAAGACGGCTCTTCAGTATGCCACGGTTGTAGATTTTATGACCTACATGGTGGACGACATTTTGGTTAAGGTCGATCGAGCCAGCATGCTCACCTCATTGGAAATTCGCGCCCCTTGGCTGGATCATCGGATTATCGAATTCGCCTTTGGGCGAGTGCCGGATGAGCTGAGAGCCACACAGAAGGAGCGCAAGATTCTACCGCGTCGTTTAGCCCAACGCTTGCTGCCTGCCAGGTTGAATCTGACCCGGAAGCAGGGATTTTCACTTCCACTCAAGAGTTGGTTTAACGGCGAGTGGGGGGACTACATCAAATCTATTCTCCGCGAAGCAGATCCCCAGCTTTTTGATCAACAAATGATACAGAACTTGATAGCGGACCAATATCGAGGCTTCTCCCACACCCATCGTTTGTTCGCCCTCACCATGTTTGAATTGTGGCGGCGAGATTATCGGGTGTCTTTTTCATGAATTCTTAGTACTCGATTTCATAAATACGCTTACCCAAGCCTTCGCTCTCGGGCCGATCGTTTGCGAAAACATCATCTTGCTCTGCTCTTACTCGATTAGCGGACAAACGCCGAGCAACGGTAGGAGCACCAATGGACATTACGAAGCACCGTCAATGCGCATAGGAATAGATGCTTCCAATCTTCGTGCGGGCGGCGGCCTGACACATGTACGAGAATTGTTACAAGCTGCCCAGCCTCAAGAATACAGGGTGAAACAGGTCATCGTTTGGGGAGGCGAAAACACTCTTAAACAGCTCCCCTGCAGACCCTGGCTGAAATGTGTCCATGAACCTTTGCTGGATCGACCACTGCCTTTTCGGCTCTCCTGGCAGAACGTAACACTCTCCCAACTCGCAAAACAACACTGTGATTCCCTTTTCGTTCCTGGAGGATCTTACCGGGGAAGCTTCAGGCCCTTTGTAATGATGTCGCGAAATTTGCTCCCTTTTGAGGAACACGAGAGAAATCGATATGGCCTGTCCTGGATGTTCATGAAGTTGCGCTTGCTGCAGTTCCGCCAAACCCGAAGTCTTCGCACTGCAGATGGAGTGATCTTTCTCACCGAATACGCTCGTTCCGTGTTAAAGAGGGAAGTTAACCTTAGCGGGTGGCAGACCCTCATCCCCCATGGCATAAACCCACGTTTTTATCGGCCGCCGCGAGTGCAAAGGCCGATAGGCACCTATTCCAAACGCCATCCTTTTAAGTTCCTGTATGTCTCAACAATTGATGTCTACAAACACCAGTGGCACGTGGCCGAGGCGGTGGCAGAGCTCAGAAAGGATGGTCTACCGGTCGTGTTAGACCTGGTGGGCCCAGCCTACGCCCCCGCCCTGCGCCGTTTGCGAAGGATTATGAAAGGTATTGACCCAGGCAGCGAATTCATTCGGTACCGAGGAGCCGTTCCCAGTTCCGAATTACCCTATTACTATCATCAAGCAGATGGGTTTGTCTTCGCATCGAGTTGCGAGAACATGCCAAATATCCTGCTGGAGGCTATGGCCTCCGGCCTTCCCATTGCCTGCTCAAAGCGCGGTCCTATGCCTGAAATGCTGGGAAATGCCGGAATCTACTTCGACCCAGAGCAACCCGTGGAAATAGCTCGCGCCTTAGACTTCTTGATGGATTCCCCTTCTCTGCGTGAGCATTGTGCCTCTTTGGCATACCAACAAGCTCAGCGTTATTCCTGGGAGCGTTGTGCTGGAGAGACTTTCTCGTTCCTGACCCAGGTGGCCCACAGCGTCCGTACAGGCGTCCCTACAATGGGCAGCATCGCTGTAACTGAAGCTACCGGTAGACGATCAAGTCCTCTTTCTCGAGAAGATCGCTTTTGATGGCTTCCCCTAATGAACATACTCGTGTTGGGAGCGACAGGGATGCTGGGTCACAAGATGTTCCAGGTCTTGAGGAACAGGTTTCCAGATACTTCGGGCATAATCCGGGGCTCTATCAGCAATGCATCCCTCCGACGAATCGATTTATTTCACCAAGGAAATGTTATTGAAAATGTAAATGTTGAAGATCTGGTTTTTCTTCACCAAATGCTGCTCGATCTGAAGCCTCGGGTCATTGTCAACTGCATCGGTGTGATTAAGCAGCGCCCCCAGGCCAGGCAAGCCATCCCATCCATTCTGCTGAATGCACTCCTTCCGCATAAGCTCTCTGAAATTTGCGGTCAATGGCGAGGCCGGCTCATCCATTTCAGTACGGACTGCGTTTTTAGCGGAATTCGTGGCGGCTACGTTGAGGATGACCCATCGGATGCGGAAGACCTTTATGGCAAAACCAAACATTTGGGTGAAGTCGTCACGGAGAACACTCTAACGCTGCGCACTTCCATGATTGGTAGAGAACTAACCCGGGATGGATCTTTGCTGGAGTGGTTCCTGGGCCAAAATCACACCAAGGTCGTGGGATTTACAAGGGCTCTGTATTCGGGAGTGACGACGAATTATCTTGCGGAAGTGGTGGGAAATATCATTGCAGATTACCCTAGGCTATCCGGACTCTATCAGGTAACTAGTCAAACGATCTCCAAGTATGAGCTTCTCTGCCGGCTTCGCGAAGCCTACTGCTTGGATATTGAGATTGTGCCCGATGCAACCTTTGCCTGTAATCGGAGTATGAACGGCCACAAATTCTGCCAAGCCACAGGCTATCAATGCCCACCGTGGTCAGAATTGATCGGTCAATTGGCCAGCGATCCGACTCCTTACGAAAATTGGAAGCAGGAAAAATGAAACCCTTTGATGATAAACGACTCCTCATCACCGGAGGAACAGGCTCCTTGGGTAAAGTGCTGGTGCGGCGGCTACTGATCGGTGAAATGGGCAATCCAGCCAAGATCATTGTATTCTCTCGCGATGAGGCCAAGCAGCACTTGATGCGCATGGAGTACCAACACAAGGTGGCGGCCACCGACGAAATTATTTACCAGAATTTTCAGCGGCAGTTAGACTTTCGAATTGGCGATGTGCGCGACTTTCATAGTATCGCCGCCGTACTCCGGGAAGCCGACATCGTCTTCAATGCTGCAGCGCTTAAACAGGTTCCCACCTGTGAATACTTTCCATTTGAAGCGGTCAAGACCAATATACTGGGCCCGGAGAACATTGTCCGTGCAATTCAAGAATACCACCTTCCCATCGAGACCGTTGTCGGCATTTCCACCGACAAAGCCTGCAAGCCAATCAACACCATGGGAATGACCAAAGCGATCCAGGAACGCGTTTTTATTCAGGCAAACTTGCGATGTCCGGGGACGCGCTTCCTCTGTGTGCGATATGGGAATGTGTTGGCCTCACGGGGTTCGGTCATCCCATTATTCCACGACCAAATCCTCAATGGCGGGCCGGTTACCATTACCACTCCGGATATGACCCGCTTTTTCTTAAGCCTGGACGATGCCGTAGATACTATCTTCGCGGCAGCGAAATGGGGATTTCCCGGTGATACTTTTGTACCCAGAGTGCCTTCTGCGTTAGTGACGGATATCGCGGCAGCCCTCATTGGCGAAAGGAAGATTGATCTGAGAATTATTGGTATCCGCCCGGGCGAAAAGATACATGAAATCCTGATCTGCGACGAGGAAGCGATCAGAACCGTGGCCTGTAGCCGATGGTTTGCCATATTACCGATGTTGCCTGAAGTCTGTGGTAACCGGCGAGGTTCAGGAGTCCTGACCAAAGCGTACAGTTCCGCTGAAACCGTGATGACACGAGAAGAGACCACCAGGCTGCTGAAGGAACACGGTCTCATGCTAGAAGATGTGGCCATGGAATCCGTGGAGTTGCTCCGATGAAGATCATGACAATCCTCGGCACAAGGCCGGAAATCATTCGTTTGAGCCTGGTCATAAAGCTCCTCGACCAGCATGCTGACCATATCCTGGTTCACACCGGCCAAAACTATGACGACCGTCTGAATGGGCTTTTTTTTAGAGAATTGGAGATTAGAAAACCAGACGTATTCCTGGGTGTCCGAGGCGATGGGTTTGCGCATCAGGTCGGAGAAATCTTATCCAAAAGCCACCCGCTATTGCTTCAACATCGACCCGATCGCCTGCTGATTCTCGGTGACACCAATAGTGGCTTGACAGCGCTCGTTGCCCGCCGGCTCGGGATTCCTGTTTACCATATGGAAGCAGGAAATCGGTGTTATGACGATCGCGTGCCCGAAGAGATCAACCGCCGTGTCATTGATCACTCCAGCAGTGTTCTGATGCCCTACACGAATCGAAGTCGCGAAAATCTCATTAAAGAAGGTTTCGAGAATGGCCGGGTTTTCGTCGTTGGCAACCCCATAGGCGAAGTGCTCGCACATTATGCAGGCCGCATCGCAGCCAGCACCGCCTTGGCAGACCATGGAGTGCAAAGCAGGAAATTCTTTCTGGTAACCCTCCATCGGGCTGAAAACGTCGATGTTGCAGACCGTTTGCCCATTCTCATGGAGGGGCTGATCCTGTTGCAAAGGCAGTATGGCTTCCCAGTCATTTGTTCCCTGCACCCGCACACGAAAGCGAAACTCAAGGCCTTCCAGATCAATCCCAGTCAGGCCGGCTTACATTTTGTTGAACCTCTCGGATTCTTTGATTTCGTCAAGCTGGAGCAATCCGCGTTCTGTCTTTTGTCCGATAGCGGTACTGTCCAAGAGGAGGCTTGCATTGCGGGAGTGCCCAGCGTCACCCTGCGGGATGTCACAGAGCGGCCGGAAACAATCGAGTGTGGATCTAATGTCCTGGCAGGCTGCGATCCCGCCAGCATACTGAAACTGGTTGACCTGGTCACGCGTGAGAATGGTCTCTGGCAACCCCCGATGGAATACCTGGCCAAGCATGTGGCGGCTACAGTCTGCCGCATACTCCTGGGCTTCCATATTCCTGACCTTGCGGAAAAGGTGTGGTTGGCAAGATCCCATCAAATTCCTCTCAAGCAATCGGACAGTCTCGACGTCGTTTCTAAGTCAAAGC
>QHZQ01000238.1 GCA_003224725.1 Acidobacteriota bacterium
AGCAACTTTTACGTCAGCACCGCCTACGTGGCCAACAAGTTGACCCGTCTGCCTTCTCGGGTTGTCCCACTTAACGCACTGGATCCGAAGTTACTTTCCATGGGACAGAAGCTCAACGATGAATTTCAGCCAGGCCAGACCAGCCTGGACGGCGTGCCCATTCCTTATCCAGGTTGGGTCGAGCAAATGACGGGTTGTGCCCCAACCGTAGCCCAGGCTTTACTGCCCTATCCTCAGTACTGCAGTGGTCTTTTTGGGCAGAACGAGAACGCGGGTAATTCGAGTTTCCACTCCTTTCAACTCAAGGCCGAGAAGCGCTTCTCCTCTGGCATATGGATGCTGGGTTCCTACACGGTGTCCGAATTACTGACGAGCACGGACAGCGTTCAAGCCGACGCGCAGCTTTGGAGCGGAGCCCACGGGGCTATTTCTCCCTATGAACGAAGGCGTAACAAGGCGTTGGCACTCAATGACGTGCCCCAGGTGCTTTCGGTAGCTATGATCTACCAGCTCCCCTTTGGAAAAGGGCAGCGCTTCCTGAATACCGGCAGAGTAGTAGACAAAATGGTTCGTGGCTGGCAACTGAGCAGTATCTTTCGTGGTACTTCCGGAGTCCCCTTGGTCTTCCGTTCGGGGGCCTGCAATGTACCTGGGCAATTCAGAGCCGGCTGTATCCCGGCGCTTCTGCCTGGGGCCAATCCTTTCTCCCAGGAAAAAAGCAGCTTTGACCCTGCCAACCCGTTGCTTAACAAGAATGCTTTTGAGCCCGCCGACAGTTTCAACTTCTATTATGGTCAGGGGCCTCGCGTATCCAACATAAGGGGATTTGGCTACTACAATCACGATTTGAGCATCATCAAGAATACCCAGATTCGCGAAGGAGTAAACGTCCAGTTCCGGGCTGAATTCTTCAATCTGTGGAACTGGCATAACTTCACCAGTAAGGGTGGAGAAGACGGATTGGCCGGAGGCTTTTCGGCTTTCGACACCGATGTCTCGAGCCCGGGTTTCGGTATCTGGAACGGCTCCGTCAGCGCTCCGAGAAACATCCAACTGGGGCTGAAAATCCTGTTCTGAGCTACAAGGTCGGGTGTCGCTGCTTAGGTCCCCTTGCCCCCCAGCAGGTGACAGCGCGACGACAGTTGCGAAGTTGTAAAGTCAAATCTGAAACACGGCAGTAGCTTTGACTTCGCAGCTGCTGAGTCCTGATCCATTAGTTGATGTTCGAGCCGAGCGTCTCCTCGCCGAGGGTTTAAAGTCCGCCCTGGCCAGCTACAAAAGATTCACTCATCCCTTTCCCAAAATCATTCATTTGCATCTAACCAGCCAAGGGCTCTCGCCCTTGATATCCCCCTGCGAAGGGCAGGAATGCGAACCCCGTGTAGGTCCCCTCTTGGCAAGGGGGAACTTGAGGGGGGTGCCTTGTGGATCAAAAGGAGAACGAAACTCTCGTTGCGCTCTGAATAATAATGTAAGCCTATGGTTTGGATCAAAGTCGGAAAAGGAGACACAAATGCAAAAGGTCTTTTGGTTCGCCTCAATCTTCATGCCTCTTTTTATTTTCACCGAGTGGAAAACGGTGGAAGCTCGAGAGGAGAGCAAGAAAGCCGTCGTCAGAAGAATGGTCGCCACCGAACGTTTAAACCGGTCGTCATGGCTTGAATCGTTAAGAGATCTCCGGCGCAAGATCCAGTCACAAACGCAAGCCACCGATGAGGGAACTTCCTTTATCGTCATTATTCCATATGTCACGACGGAAAATAATTGTGCATGGAATCAATCCATCCGCCAGTGTGTTCATGTATTTGTTCGATCGAGAGGGAAATCTGAGAAGGTCTGGATCGGTAGTAGTTCAGTCGAATGAACTGGTTCAGATCAATGACATTATCAATGAATTGCCGACCATCGAAGATCCAGTCCAAGGGGGAAACGTTGGCACTGGATGGCTTTTGATTTTCTCTGACGAACCACTCACAGCCTGGGCTTCGGTAATTTCCAACAGCAACGACGATCCCAGCGTCGAATTGGCCATCGCGGATCAGATCTATAAGCCGGCCGCCTTTGTCGAAAGCGCGGGTACCCGCTTGGCTGTCCAGTCTTCTGCCAAGACGGCCAGATTCCAGTCTTCCCTGCTCGTTGTCAATGTAGGTTCAGACGATGGCAACCTTTATGTTGACATTTGGCGCTCATCAAGAAGAACGGTATGTTTGTGGACAACGACATTCGGAGTGCCGTGCCGGGTACTTTTGGGCAGATCGTCATTGAAGTAACCGACCCGACACCTGGCGATAATACGTCCCCCCGACTGATGGCCAATTCCATCGTGAAAAGCACTGTGAATGGAACCGGGTCCTTTTTCCCCGCCTTTGCTTTGCCTCAATACGACACCAAGGCGATCGCAGGAATTTGGGAAGGCAGCTTGACCGGGAGCCTCATTAATGCCCAGGTTCAGATGCAACTGTTTCAAGAGCGTGACATGATCTATGGGACTCTAGACATCCTAAGTGGTAGCTTTCCAACGGTGGCCAGAAGCTTCTCAATCAGTGGCGAAGTGTCTTCCAACCATTATTTGTTACAAGTCCAAGACGCTTTCGATAACGATAACGCCAATACTTTTTTCTCCTATAGGCTGTATATTCCACCTATAACGGGCACACGCATGGAAGGCGACACTATTTACCTTGATGAGCAGAATCGCCAGGACATCGGCAGTGTCAGCCTCAGCCGAACGGGCTCCATTTATTAACCTCAATAAATAATATGTTGAGTCGAAATCTCTCAAGAGAAGGCAAAAGAATTGCCAGACGCGTATAATGTAAGGAATTTACCTTTGTCTCAAGGCCGCACCTAACCTGCGGGCGGAATCCTGGACCCGGCTTGTGCTGGAGGATTAATCATGAACAGATATACTGCCTCCATACTCTGTTTGGTCACTGCGTTCTTATCGTTGAGCACGCAAGGGCAACAGAAGGCAGCCTCACCAGGATATGTTCCTGTTACGAAATATGACCCCAAGAGAGACGCAGACAACGATATTGAGAATGCCGTGATTGAAGCCCAACGGACTGGAAAACGTATCCTTCTCGAAGTAGGGGGAGAATGGTGCACTTGGTGCCATATTCTGGATAAGTTTTTTGAGCAGAATCGGCCGCTTGCGGAGCTTAGAGAAAAGAATTTTATAACCGTAAAAGTCAGCTACAGCCCAGAGAATAAGAACCAGAAGGTCTTGTCGCGCTATCCCACCATTCCGGGATACCCTCATCTGTTTGTGCTCGATCAGAACGGAAAGCTCTTACACTCGCAGGACACGAGCAAACTGGAATCGGGCAAGAGTTACAATCTCAAAGGCGTCACGTCGTTTCTGAGGAGATGGGCCCCACGATCCAAATGAGAGAGTGCAAAGAGGCAGTTGGAGCACGTCTAACTTGCTGGAGCGGATGCCCACCAAAGCCGCTGCCGCCGCTCTCCTTAGGCTTGCTGAATAAACCTGACCTTAGTCTTCTTAAATTTAAGGTGAGTCATGAGAAAGTTATTTACGTTCAACATTGGCGGAAATGCACAAGCTGGACTGGTCAAGGACCTAATCGAGAAGAATGGTATGCCTTGTGTGATACGAAACGATCAACTTTCCACCACATTAGGAGGGGTACCATTCACAGAGTGCTATCCAGAACTTTGGATTCTGAATGATCAGGACTATCCCACGGCAAAGGAAGTGCTTGACAGTTGGTTGATCCCCCGAAATCGGGTTAGTGATTCTTGGGAATGCCCAAACTGCGGAGAAACCATCGAGGGTCAATTTACCTCCTGCTGGAAATGTGGTAGAGCACAAAAAGAACTGGCATGACGCTTTGGCGGAAGTCCGATCCATAGTCGAATCCGGAGGGAGGAATCCTCATAAGGATCCGCAACACATCGGTATTCGAGAATGAAAAAGGAAAGAGAGTTCTCTCTAGGGATCAAGATAAGCGAAATCAAGTAGGCGGTTCAGATCAACATTGCCTCTTCAGGAAGGACGAGAGTCCGTTCAAATTCCCAGAATTCGTCATGTTTTCTTTCCGGTCACCAGGATTGCTTGGGCCGGAAAGCTCATGTGGCCTTCCGGAAAGAATTGGCGCACGGCTTCTTTCACCTCCTGGGCCAGCCGCACCAATTGTTCGGAAGTGAGTCTGGCCAGCTTGTCCCTGAGCGTTTCGCTCATTTCAGAACGAACGGTCCAGAACTGGTCGAGCGAAATGGGTGCCTCTATGAAAAACTTTAAGAGTCTCTCGGTCACGTTCTGTGCGCCTGCCTGTTCCAACAGGCCAGCGAGCACTCCGCGTCGCGCAAATCTAAAAGGGCCAGGAGCATCTGGGGTTTCTGGTGGCAAGTCAATGTAGCGAGCCAGGCAATCAGTCACGATATGAAGCATGGGATTGGTTTCCTGGTTATGCCAAACCGCCAGCGACACACGTCCGCCGGGACGAGTAACTCTCAACATTTCCCGTAAGCCGCTGAGGGCTTCAGGCAAAAGCATCGCGCCCAGACGACACACCGTTCGGTCGAACCGGTTACTCGCAAAAGGCAATTGCTCACCCAGGCACCGGCAGAACAACATCTGCGTCAAGCCTCGGCGCTGCGATTCGCGTCTGGCAGCCATGACCATCTCGGGGACGGCATCAGTGCAGACGATGGAAACCGCAGGCCCGAATTCTTGAGCGATACTGAGAGAAGGTTCTCCGGTTCCAGCCGCCACGTCAAGAACCCACTGGCCTGGGGCAAACCCGGCCTCTTCAATTATCGCGCGAGTGATGGGCGCAAACATGCTCTGCACAATCTCGCGGTGCTTTTCCCAGTAGAATGCTGATTCACCCCACTTTCGGAGTGCTTCCTCTAATGGCTGGCTCATGGCACAGAGAGCTAAGTGCTCCATTGCAGAAATAAGGTCACGTATTTCGTGCTCGTGCTCTTACTCTTGCTCTCCCCTGTGGCAATGAATCGAGTAAGAGCATGAGCAAATCTGACATTTTCCCGCACAATCTGGAATTGTACGGGCAGACATGTCAGGCTAGCGTGTACTTTCCTTCCTACTTCTAAAGTTTCATCATAGCATAACTTCTCTACGACAAAAAAACGGCCCAAGGCTGCAATAATGGCTAGGCAACAACACCCACCCACAGGAGCGCTCCTTCCTGTCCATAAAGCACAGAAAGTTTGGAGCTCGGCGAAGCGGTTGTGCTCCTCCAACCTGCAAAGGTTAAATGGGAATGATGATCCTAAAAAAGGCTTTTGAAGTCACCGCAGAGACGCTGAGACACAGAGAGAACTAGCCCAAAAGCCTAAAATGAAAATAACGAGATGGAATATCAAGGTCTGGATTCTCGATTATCCTCAAAATCACTTCTAAGTGACCCTAGAGCTAAAGGGGGCCACAGTCTTTTCCCGGCATTCTCTGCTAAGCAAGGTCGTCATTTCTTGCCTTTTCGACAAGATTTTCGTAAGACCAAGTTCAGCAAAGCTTCCGAATGAGAAATCCCCAACGCCGATCTGGCTACAATGGTCGCCGACAAACAGTTCCGCAGCGATCTCTATTACCGGCTGAATGTCTTTCCCATCGTTGTCCCACCCTTGCGCGAGCGCCGCGAAGACATCCCCTTGCTCGTCCGCCATTTCGTGGAGAAGTATGCTCGCCGGATGAACAAGCAAATCACGACGATTCCAGCCAAGGCAATGACGGTCCTGGCGGAATATCCCTGGCCAGGCAATGTGCGCGAGCTCGAAAACTTTATCGAACGAGCCGTAATCCTGTCGCGCGGTCCCGATTCCCGTGCGAACTCGGCCACCATCATCCGGATCCACAAAACCAAAGCGATCCAGCCGGCCAGCCGCCACTTCATCCAGCGGAATTTGTCCTGAGGAGTAAAAGTCGTTTCGCCCGATGTTGAGCTTGAATCCAACGGCCTGGCTCGATCTTGAGCTTTAAAGGTTCAGTGGATACGGTCAGGCCAAAATGGCCGTCGGCATCACTGACTGTCCTTTGCTCTCCTGAGCCAGTCCAAGCGATCACAGAAACCCCTTCCACAGCCTCATTCTTCTGGGTAACAATGACTCCGGAGAGCTTTCGAGTGAGATTCGACTGAGCCTTGATTTGGCGGCTGGTCAGAATTGAAACGGAAAGGAAAATAATTAGGGAGGCTCTTTTAGCCATTATGCTGGCCGTTCTTGTTTTCAACAGGACTCCTTAATGGAATTAGCTTGAGATATGACACAACTCAGCAAGTTGTGCTATCGGGATATACGCTTGCGCTCAGTCAGACGGATTGGTTCGTGGTCCTCAGAACTGGTGGCTTTGTTTCGTGCTTTTGACGACGGCACTTGTGAGCCAGTTATTCTCTGGCTTCCCGCAAGACTGCTCGAGAAACGGAAAGGCAAGGAATTTGCTGCCTGGATTCCCACGCGGATCAGTTCTTTTGCTCCGACAGAACTACCTCTCGTGCCCAGGGTCATTGCTTCAGCACTGCCAGCTCCCTCTTTGTTGTTTTGGATGTGGGAGGCGCGCTCCGTCGCGGCGACCTGCGCGTGACGGCCTGAAGTTGTCGACACCAATCAGTAATTCTTCTGAACCAACGTGACACAAACTTTCCATCTGCGACTTAACATTCCTCATTTCCATCACGGCAAGCCTTCTATGCCTGTTGTTTGTCTCCGTGTTGCAAGTAAGATTCTTCGAGATTTGTCGCCGCGCGGAGCGCGCCTCCCACATTGCGGCTACAGGCCTGACCGCCACGGGTACCGGCGGGAATCTTCAGATCAGACAGCATCATCGCGTCGAGAGACTGGATTCCCGGGGGACAATATCTGTATAAAATCGTATAAATCTGCTATTTTCACTTGACTTGAAACGTCTGAAAATGAATATAAGGAGATCGTCATGGAACTCTACAGGCTTAGAGCGGCTGCAGACTTGATGCAAGTCAGTTACCCAACCATTAAACAATGGATTTATCAAGGCAAGATCCGCTCCGTCAAGACTCCAGGCGGACACCATCGCATCCCCCAGAGTGAAGTCGTACGGCTCTCCGGCAAAGAGCGGATCGCTTCAAAGCACCACAAGCCTTCAGGATTAGATGCTATCAGCGGTCGCAACAAGTTGTTGGGGACAGTCAGTGCGGTCCAGTACGAAGGTTTGTTGGCGCAAGTGCATATCGACCTGGGTGGACAGACGATTACCTCCATCATTACGCGGGATGCCTGCAGGGAACTGGGCCTCAAGAAAGGGGCGAGAGCTTTTGCGCTAATCAAGGCAACGGAGGTGATGGTTATTCGCGGGTAGGGTTACGTGGGCTGTCCATGGCCTTCAGGAATGACCTCTGCGGCTCTGCGCGAGAAGGACTACTTAGCCGATTTGTGAACTTCTTGGCTACCCAAGAAACCCTAGCGTTTCACGGGCGCTTAAGGAAGAAACATCAATGAACATTCGACGATTGAGATCATATCTCTTCTTATTTCGGCTGTATCTCCTGACAAGCCTGTCCGCGCCTGTTCTCTATGCCCAAGTCGGGAGTACGGAGCTCACCGGAGAAGTCAGAGATCAGACCCGATTGGTCATCGCAGGCGCTACAGTGGCTCTTACGAATGCCCAGACCAATCAACGTTATGGCTCGAGGACAAAAACAGGCGGGGTTTACGCCTTCACGCATCTTAAGCCGCGCGTGTACACACTGACGATTGAAGCCCCAGGCTTTAAGCGGTTCAGACAGGACGGACTGAGACTCGCCACCGGTGAGCGCGTCCGCCTCGATGTCGAGCTTGTCATTGGGGATGTCAGTGAAACTCTCTTGGTGACTGGGGAAACGCCGCTGCTACGGACTGAGACGGGTAGCCTTGGCCAGGTGATCGGCAACCGCACAATCCTGGACCTGCCGCTCAACGGCCGCAACTTCGTTCCCCTGGTCGCCCTTTCCTCAGGCGTGGCCCTTCCCCCGGGCTCCTCTTTTCCCCGGATCAATGGGGGACGTCCACGGGTGAACGAATATCTCTATGACGGCATTTCCGTACTGCAGCCGGAGCCGGGCCAGGTGGCTTTCTTTCCGATCATCGACTCTATTCAGGAATTCAAAGTGGAAGCCAACAGTCCTTCGGCCGAATTCGGCCGCTTCAACGGCGGAGTCATCAACCTGACCACCAAGTCCGGTACTAACGAGTTACACGGGTCGGTCTTCGAGTTTCTCAGAAATGAAGCGCTCAACTCCCGCAATCTCTTTGCAGCTGCCACTTCCGCCAACCCCAAGAAACCTCTCTTCCGGCGGAGTCAGTTCGGGTTTGTGCTGGGCGGACCCCTTATCAAGGATAAGACGTTCTTTTTTGCTGACTATCAGGGAACACGCCAGGATATTGGACGGGTAAGAATCTCGACGGTCCCCACTTTGTTACAACGG
>QHZQ01000752.1:0-1714 GCA_003224725.1 Acidobacteriota bacterium
TCTCAAAGCCAGAGCAAAAATGCTCGCCAAAGAGTCAAAAGTGGAGGGGGCTACAGAGTCTGTGGAGCTGGCGCAATTCCTCCTGGCCTCGGAAACGTATGGCATCGAGTCAAGGCACATTCGTGAAGTCTATCCAATGAAGGAGCTCACAACACTGCCCTGCACGCCGCCCTTCGTTCTCGGCATTGTCAATGTGCGGGGACAGATTCTCTCGGTGATCGACATCAAGAAATTCTTTGACCTTCCGCAAAAAGGGCTGACTGATCTCAACAAGGTCATTATCGTCCACACTGACCCTATGGAAGTGGGAATCCTGGCGGATGCCATCCTCGGCATGAGATCTGTTCCGCTCACAGAGATTCAGCCGCCCCTGCCCACATGGACAGGCATCCGCGCAGACTACCTGAAGGGAGTAACGAATCAGCGACTGGTGGTTCTCGACATTGAAAGGATTCTTTCTGACAGAAGGATTATTGTGCACGAAGAGGTGGATCCGTAGAGTTAAGGGAAACGAGACTGAAAGAGCCATGTGTTAGTTACGGAGGGCCGTTGCGGAGTGCGGTCTTGGGACGAGCGCCTTTCTGCGCGACCGCCGTCGCTCGCCGTGGGCTTTTCCGCGCAGGTGGACGAACCCACGACGAATTAGAAAACAAATTCGTCGTGGCTACCAAGGCCGTTTCTTCGCCTCTCCGTAACAAATTTACTACTTGAAGGAGCGGGGATTGAATTTACGACTCCTCTCTCCCATGGAAACAGGAGGATAGAAGCATGAAGTGGTCCGTCGGAACCAAAATTGGGGGAGGGTTTGCGCTGGCTTTGGCCATTCTTGTCGTTATCGGTGCGGTTGCCTATCGCAGCTCGACACGACTTATTGAAACGGCAGAACGCGTGGCGCACACGCACATAGTTCTTGAGGATCTCCAAGGCCTACTCTCGGACTTGAAGGATGCCGAGACAGGCCAACGAGGCTACATCATCACGGGTGAAGAGGCTTACCTGGAACCCTATCACGCCGGAACCGTAGACATCGATCAAAAAATCAAAGATCTCCGAAGTCTCACTGCCGACAACCCCAACCAGCAACAAAGGCTCAACATTCTTGAGAGCAAGGTTGCCACAAGAACCACCTCTCTCAAGGAAGGGATTGCCGGTCGCAAGGAAAAGGGGTTTGAGGCTGCGCGGCAGTTTGTCCTGACAGGCAGGGGAAAGAAAGAAATGGACGAAATCCGAAAGGCAAGTGTGCAAAGCACCAAGTTGACCATCATTTTGGGAACGCTCTTCTCGTTTGCGCTCTTGTCCCTGGTTGCCCTCATCATTACTCAAAACATATCCCGACCACTTCAGGAGATCTCCACAACTGCTGAACGGATTGCTCTCGGAGATCTGCTGGTCAATGTGGCTGCGAACAACAACCGGCGAGACGAAGTAGGAACGCTGATGCAGTCATTCGCCCGCATGACTCAGTCGTTGCAGGAAATGGCCCGCGTCGCAGAACGGATAGCGGGTGGCGACTTGACTGCGGCGGCGAAACCCCAGTCTGAAAGAGATGTCTTAGGGGCCGCCTTCACTACCATGGTCGAGAATCTTCGACGGGTGATGCAAGAGATTCGAGAGGGCGTCAATGTTCTGGCTTCCTCCGCCAGTGAAATCATGGCTGCGACCACTCAGGTGGCTTCGGGCGCTGCCGAGACAGCCACCGCCGTCAGTCAGACCA
>QHZQ01000752.1:1780-2550 GCA_003224725.1 Acidobacteriota bacterium
TCTGAAAGCGCTCAGAAGTCAGCCCAGGTGGCGCAAACGGGCAAGAAATCGGTGGAGGAGGCCATCGATAAAATGAATCGCATCCAGGGACAGATGGAGTCTATCGCCGATAGCATTGTGCGGCTCAGCGAGCAAAGCCAGGCTATCGGAGAAATCGTGGCTACGGTTAATGATCTGGCCGAGCAGTCGAACCTGCTGGCCGTAAACGCTTCCATTGAAGCGGCCAAGGCCGGCGAACAGGGGAAAGGGTTCGCGGTGGTGGCACAGGAAGTCAAGAGCCTGGCCGAGCAGTCCAAACAGGCGACCGCCCAGGTGCGGAATCTCTTGAACGACATTCAAAAAGCCACCAGTGCCGCCGTGATGGCCACCGAACAGGGCAGCAAGGCAGTGGAGGCCGGGGTGAAGCAGTCGACCGAAGCGGGCGAATCGATTCGCATGCTGTCGGAAAACATCGGGCAAGCGGCCCAAGCCTCCACCCAAATCGCGGCTTCAAGCCAGCAGCAGTTGGTAGGGATGGATCAGGTGGCGCTGGCGATGGAGAACATTAAGCAAGCCAGCACGCAGAACGTGGCGAGCACCAAACAGGCCGAGGCCTCAGCCGAAGGCCTGCACAACCTGGGGCAGAAACTGAAGCAACTGGTGGAGCAATACAAGGTGTAACGCGTAAGGCATCAAGCATAAAATGCAAGCGATCACCCTTTGCCTTTCCATTTTACATGAAATGAGCGCAAACAAGGGCAGACATGAGCGAAAGGGATAACGACTTTATA
>QHZQ01000751.1 GCA_003224725.1 Acidobacteriota bacterium
TTTTCGCGGAGAAAGGAAGTGAAGCCAGCCAGGTTCATCTGGTCCTGATAAGTTGCCAGAATGCGCCAGAGGTCGTAATAATCCCGCGCGCGGGAACGACTCCAGCCCCGTACTTCAAGCTTCTCGAAGTGTTGGAGAATGGCCCGCAGTTTTTCTGCAACTATTTCTTCAAGGGCATACACGTACCCCCACATCGAGCGGTTCGCCGTATTCATGAATCACTTTCCGAATCTCCGCAGGCTTTAACAGCTTTCATCCATTGATGTTTCGATCATCACGCGCGTGTGCGGCTGCTTCTGCCAAGGAAGACGCGCCCGGATCGTGAAAGCCTCCTGATTTCCGGGGTGCCGTGCCTTTTCGGCGTAGCGTTCACACATGATCTCTACCGGCGCGTACTCATCAAGAAGCTTGGCCGCCGCGTCGCAGGCTTCAACAATCGCATCTTCCATCGCCCTGCCGGTGGGCACGCCGCGCACTCCCGTGAAATCCAGATCCTCCGAGAAACGATAGTCGCCGAAGTAGCACTATGGGGACCTTGCCGGGAAGGTTTTCCAGGATCATCCAGTGGCGGTTTAGGTACCCCTTGGGCGGGCCTGTCGGATCCAGCTTTCGGTAGCCCTTGATAGGAACCTGGACCAGCCGCTCAAGCCGTCGCAGATCCACGCCTTGTTTTTCGAGGACCCATCCGAGACGCTTGGCCGTGTTCAATTCGGAGCAAGAGCGCAAGGGCAGTCAGTTTATTCAGATGCTATTATGTAATTCCTGGATTTACATATTTAGAATTGTATAAACCAAATAGCTTGTCCGCCTCCATTTTCGATCTTGTAATGGATAGCCGAGAACCCGATGCTGCTTCTTCCCCCTAATCTGGTTTATTTTTCTGGTATAATGACAATTGTGAGTGGTCAAAAAGAAGGAAAATTACGCCAAATCTTCAAACAGTGGCCTCGCGGAACGGTTGCCGCCCAGCCTTGGTTAGAGTCACAAGGCGTTTATCGCCAATTGGCCCGAACCTACCTCCGGTCATCTTGGGTAGAACGCGTTGGCCGCGGAGCATACAAACTGGCGGGTGATCGTGTGTCGTGGACTGGTGGCCTCTATGCCATACAACGTCATCTTGAACTACCGATACACGCCGGAGCCAGAACAGCTTTGGAATTTCAGGGTTACGCGCATTTTTTGCCGATAGGAAAGGGAACGACAGTCTGGCTCTTTGGGAACCCAGGGACAAGGCTGCCAGCCTGGTTTCAGTCCTACGGTTGGGACGTGCGGGTGCGCTATGTCGCCATGGATCTTTTCCCAGCCAATCGTCTAGCAGGATTGACTGAAAAAGATATGGAGGGGTCCTACTCCATCCGGCTATCCTCGCCCGAGCGGGCAATGATGGAAGTCCTGGCTCTTGTTCCACAAGAGAGCGACTTTGAGGGAGCACAGCTCCTCATGGAAGGATTAGCCACGTTACGGCCGGCGCTCGTCCAGGAACTCCTGGAGAGCTGCCGATCCGTGAAGGTGAAGCGGCTTTTCATGCACCTTGCAGAGAAGTCCGGTCATCCGTGGATTGAAGAATTGGATAGAGCCAAAATCAATTTTGGCAAAGGAAAGCGTGTGGTGGTAGCTGGCGGACGGTTTGACTCGAAATACGGAATCACGGTGCCGCGTGAACGACAGTCCTTACTTTGAGCAAGCTCGGTGGATGCTTCGCGTCCTGTCGCAAATCCGCTCCGAATCGTGTTTCGCGTTGAAGGGTGGAACGGCTATTAACTTTTTCATCCGCGATGTTCCCCGCCTCTCGGTGGACATCGATTTGACCTACGTACCACCTCTAGATTCGCGAGAAACTGCACTTCGAAATATCGGTGACGCCCTTGCACGAATTACCGAAGCTCTAAAGATCAGGCTGCCAACGGTCCGGGGAGCCACGTCACATCGCGAAGGTGTTCATTCAAACACCAGCGGGCCAAATCAAATTGGAGCCTAATGAAGTCCTGCGTGGCACTCTCTTTCCGGTTGAAGAGAAACGACTGGTTCTGCATGCTGAGAAACTCTTCGAGCTTTCCTTAACTGTTCCGGTGCTGGCACTCGCTGATCTCTATGGCGGGAAGATTTGCGCGGCACTAGACCGTCAGCATCCCAGAGACTTGTTCGATGTGAAGATCCTTCTTGAAAATGAAGGGTTAACGGATCCTATCCGAAAGGCTTTCGTGGTTTATCTCGCGAGCCACGACAGACCCATGCACGAACTGCTGGAGCCAGCTCGGAAGGACAATCGCAGAATATTCGAGAGTGACTTTGTCGGCATGACGACCGCTTCGGTGTCGTATGACGATCTTGTCCAGGCGCGCGAAACCCTCATCGGAAAGATCCAAAAAGAACTAACCGCCGAGGAACGACAATTCCTGGTGTCCATTAAGTCAGGCGCACCCGATTGGAACCTTCTCGGCATTGAAGGCATCGAGCGTTTGCCTGCCATTCAATGGAAGCTGCAGAACATCGGGAGGATGGAAAAACGTAAGCACGGCGAGGCAATGAAAGCTCTGAAAGCATGCCTCGGTTTATGAGGACTAGCGTTCTCTGGCAACTGGCTGAATGCTTTGGCACAGTCGACGCGGAGGGAATCCAGAGCCAACCACCGACGAAGATCTCACTGCCCAGTTCCGAGCCCCAGACTGCCCGGGGCGCGAATCTGGTTTCATGCTCTAAATTAAATTATCGTCGCACCAGCGCCCGCTCAAGATGGACAGCTCGTATGAACCCACTATCCGTGTCTGCGTGAACTCCGTCCCCATCGGGTACCATGGAGGTCGTTGCAAGATAGTCACCGGGTCGGCATGTAAAGACTACGATCTGAAAGCTCCGGGCCTTCTCGATGAGCAACTCGCGGAACCAATCCATGCGGCTGTTATCGCTCTGGACCAGCTGATCGTCGA
>QHZQ01000753.1 GCA_003224725.1 Acidobacteriota bacterium
GGATTACGACAATGACGGCAATGAGGATTTGTACGTAACAACCTACCTTGGCAACATTCTGTATCACAACAACGGTGATGGGACCTTCACCGATGTGACGCAGAGGGCCGGTGTGACTGATGGCAGATGGAGCACCAGTGCAGCTTTTTTGGACTACAACAATGATGGCAAGCTGGACCTGTTCGTGGTCCATTATGTTGGCTTTAACTTTCAAAACAATGTTGTCTGCAAGGACTGGGAAGGGCGGCCTTACTATTGTCACCCGGATGTGTACGACGGTTTGCCTAATACACTTTACCGCAATAATGGAGATGGAACTTTTACAGATGTCTCAAAAGTAGCCGGAGTCTTCAATCCGGGAGGAAAAGGACTGGGAATTGTCGTAGCAGACTACGATGACGATGGGTACGTCGACATCTTTGTGGCCAATGATGCCGTGGCCAACTTCCTTTACCACAATAAACGGGATGGAACCTTCGAAGACGTCACTCTCAGTTCCGGTACTGGATATGACAGAAATGGTCGGCCACAATCTTGCATGGGTACGGACTTTGGGGATTATGACCGAGACGGAAAGTTGGACCTGATCGTTACCAATCTGGAATTTGAAACCCACACGCTGTATCGCAACAAAGGAGACGGAACCTTCGAGGACTCGACGCACGAAACGGGTTTAGGCCCGGCAACGTTTTACTACGCAGGTTGGGGCACAAAGTTTCTTGACTTTGACAACGATGGCTTCCAGGATCTTTTCATTGCTAACGGCGGTCTGCTGGATAATATTGAACTCTACAAAAAAGGCGTCACCTACGCGCAGAGGAAATTGCTGCTTAGGAATGTGAACGGTAAGTTTGTCAACGAGACCGAACGATATGGCTCGGACCTCTTAATCCCTACCGTCGCAAGAGGAGCCGCCTTTGGCGATTATGACAATGATGGTGATATCGATATTCTCGTTCTTAATAATGACCAGCCCCCAAACCTTCTTCGCAACGATGGAGGTAATCTGAATCACTGGCTCAAGATCAAACTGATTGGTACCACGAGCAATCGAGATGCGGTTGGCGCCCGAGTAACTGTAGTTTCTGGGGATTTGAAATTAGTAGATCAAGTCAAGGGCGGTGGGAGCTATTTGTCCGCCAACGATCTTCGGGTTCATTTTGGGTTGGGGAGTAGAACGCAAATTGATTCATTGGAAATAAAATGGCCGAGTGGAAAGGTGGAGCTACGAAAGAATCTCAAAGTGGACCAGATACTCACCATCTGGGAAGACGCAAGGGCAACCAGCTCCTAACGCTAATATGCTCGTTCGGGGTACATGAAATCGCCAGCCAGGGATGCACTCCGTGGATCGAAACCGGGAATCGTGATGTTCCCTGAACTAATGCCCGGCTGTTGGCGGGAGGTTGGTACCTGATCATGAATCGTGGTATCGTTCGAGCCAATCAAGTCGCGGCAATGCTTGTCAGACTCGTGCTCGTTTCTTTCCTTGTGGCAGGCACCCTGCTGAAGGCTTCCGAATACCTGCGCCAAGGGAAGTTGAGTGAGGCTGAGACTGAGATCAAAGAAGCCCTCAATACAGAAGATCAGGCTGAAGCCTACAACATCTTGGGTATCATTTATGACCGGCAAGGAAAGAGCAAGGAAGGCGAAAGAGCCTATTTGGAGTCCCTAAAGCTTAATCCTGATTCCGCCACGGTCCGCCATAACCTGGGCAACAATCTGATTACACAAGGTAAGATTCCAGAGGCGATCCGCGAGTTTCAAAAGACCCTCAAAATCGATCCTTCACATCTAAGTTCCCACCTGATGCTGGGTAGGATTTATTTCACTCAAAAGGATTTTGACCGGGCCATAGAACATCTGGAGAAAGTCAGAAAACAAGCGCCAGAAGATATCCAAGCTTTGTTCTATTTGGGCAACGCCTATCTCCAAATCCGGAAGAACGATGCTGGGTTACAAGTGGTACAAGCTATCTCCCAGATGGCCACAGGGAATGTAAAAACTCAACTGGCTTTGGGGGTGATGTTATTTCGAAACGGTTTGTATCGGGAGGCGTCTCAAGAACTCCAAAAAGTCATCTTGCAAGAACCGAATAACTTCGAAGGCCTGTATTATCTGGGAGTCGCTTGTTTGGAATTGGGAGAACTCGAAACCGCCACAAAACACTTCTCACAGGCTTTGGCAGTCAGGCCCCAGTCGGCTGAGATCTATTACTATCTGGGTTTCATCGACTTCCAGAGGCAGCAGAATCTGAAAGCAGCTCAAGAACTGGTACAGGCTTTAAAACTTGAACCGGCCAATGTCAAGGCCTTGTCGCTGCTGGGCAGCATCTGCCTCTTGGAAAAAGCGACCTATGATGCTATTCAGGCTTTCGAGAAATGCACGGCCTTGAGTCCGGACACCAGCGAATACTTCCTGTTGCTGGGGAGTGCTTATCTCCAGGATGAAAGGAGACAAGAGGCTCTCGAGCAGTTTCAAAAGGGCTTGCGAATTGCCTCAACCAGCTCAGCAGCCAACTATCATGTGGGATTTGGCCTCAAGAAACTTGAGAGAGGAAAAGAGGCGATTGAATACTTCCGGAAAGCCTTGGAGTTGAATCCTGGGGATCTGAAGGCTCGTCATGAATTGGCTGATTCCCTCATCGACGAGTCGGCCTATGACGAAGGTACTAAGCATCTCAGAATTATTCTCGAAAAGGATCCCAACAATTCCGAGGCGGTTTTCCTTCTGGGGAAAATTGCCTTTCAGCAGGATCGCTATCCTGATGCTGCAATCCATCTTGAGAAGGCAGTGAAGCTGGATCCCAGCTTTGGCTTAGCGTCCTATCTACTGGGTCGAACCTATATGAAGCTGGGGAGGAAGGAACTGGGGGAGGAAGCCTTTGCGCTGTTCCGGAACTTGAGCGCTCAGGAACAAGCCGAGCG
>QHZQ01000203.1 GCA_003224725.1 Acidobacteriota bacterium
TTACGCCCCAGCTGGTATTCGTACTGCGCGCGATGGTGTTCATCTCCGCCTGTGCCTGCTGGAGTGTGACCTCCGGCTTGAGACGCCCTAACAGCATCAGGAAAGGAGTGGACTCACCCAGGGCGAAGCAGGACGGCATTGACGAGGCAAAAGATGGCGGTGTTAGCGCCGATGCCAAGCGCCAGGGTTAATACCGACACAGCCGTGAAACCGGGGCTCTTGAGCAGCATCCGAAGGGCGTAACGAAGGTCATTGAGCATAGTGGTTAGTGGTTACTCGTCCAAGGTTCAAGGTCCAATTTCTAAGGTCCAAAGTTCAAAGTTCAAGGGCTCCGAACATGAGCTCGCGAACCCGTTTCAATCGGCAATCGCAAATGCAAAATCGGCAATTGGCTCGTCACTCGTCACTACCTTCAACCCTCTGGCACCTCGCACCTGAAACCTACTCATATCTGAGTGCCACCATTGGATCGACCTTGGTTGCACGCCGAGCGGGGAGGTAACAAGCTAGTAACGCCACTGCTGCCAATAGCAACGAGACACCGCCGAAGGTTATTGGATCGGTGGGGCTCAGCTCGAACAGCAAGCTAGAAAGCAAACGCGTGAACGCAAAGGCACCTGCCAAGCCAATGGCCACGCCAAGAAAGGCAAGAACCATTCCTTGACTTACCACCAGCTTAACGAGGTCACGCGACTCGGCACCCAACGCCATGCGGATTCCAATCTCGTGTGTGCGTTGAGTAACGTTATATGCCATTATGCCCAAAATACCAATCATCGCGAGAATCAGAGCTACTGCCGCAAAGATTCCCAGCAAAAAGGTGCTAAAGCGCGACCTGGAGAACGCCATGGAGAGGAGCTCCTCTACGCTATTAATGGCGGTTGTCGGCAGATCCTTGTCTACCGCATGAATCTGTCTCTCGCTGGCAGAAGCCAGTCCCATGGGCTGAGTCGTGGTGCGTACCACCACCCGCGTCCACGGCAAAGGTTGTTGCAAGTAAGGCACATAGATCTCCCGCAAGGGCTTTTTGTCGTCAGAGCCAAGATGTCTGCAATCTCCGACCACTCCCACGATCTCACGCACCATATCAGGACCATAACCATTCTTCTCCGGAAGTCCCATAATCAGCCGCTTTCCAACTGGATCTTCGCCAGGCCACAAGGCGCGAGCCAATGACTCGCTGATGATGGTAACTTCAGGTGCCCCCTCCCTGTCCTGCTCGGTGAAATACCGCCCTTTGAGAAGCGGAATGCCCAACGTACGAAAATAGTGGGGGCTGATCGAAAGATAGCTGACGCTCTGACGCTCTGCGCGCGGCTGGGGCTTGCCCTCGATTTCAACAGGTACAGTGATGCTGTATCCAAATATCGGAATATTGTTGCCGATGCTAGCAGACTCGACGCCCGGTAGATTCGTAATGCGTTCAAGCACCTGCTGATAAAAAGTAGTCATCTTCCGGGGCTCCCGATATTTCAGTTCTGGCAGAGTGAGTGCTATCGTCAGAAGTTTCTCAGGTCGGAAACCGGGGTTCGTTCCCTGCAAACGCAAAAAGCTTCGAATCATCAGCCCTGCCCCAATCAGCAGCACCTGCGCCAAGCTAATCTGCAATACAACCAGCAGATTGCGAAGCTGCCGCCGCTGCCTGCCTGCCGTCGCTCCCCTGCCGCTTACCTTGAGTGATTTGTTCAGGTCAATCTTAGACGCATGAAAGGCCGGTGCCAAGCCAAAGAGCATCCCTGTTAGGAGGGACACTAGCGAGGTGAAGCCCAGCACGCGGCCATCAATGTTGATCTCATCGAGGCGAGGAAGGATTTGAGGATCAAGGGCCTCTAGAAGGCGAACGCCCCATAAAGCCAGCAGAAGACCCAAGGCGCCACCAAGTAGGGATAGTATCCCACTTTCAGTAAGCAACTGTCGAATCAGGCACAGCCGGTCGGCACCGAGCGCTGAGCGAATGGCGATTTCTTTCTGGCGGGAAATAGACAAGGTCAGTAGCAAGTTGGCCACGTTAGCACAGGCAATCAACAACACACAACCAATTGCTGCAAGCAGCATTAGAAGCGCCCGTCGCACATTTCTGGCGAAGAACTCGTGCAAAGGGACAATCCTGACGCCCCAACCCTTGTTCGTCTTTGGGTACTCGAGCGCGAGCCCACGGGCAATTTCGGTCATATCCGCCTGGGCCTGCTTTAGTACGACGCCCGGTTTGAGACGCGCGAGAGCAAAGAGGTGGTGAAAGTCACGCTTTGAGCGGTTGGGATCGAGGATAAGTGGAGTCCAAAGCTCTAGCTCGCCGGGCGAGAGCCGGAAATTTGGTGGCATTACGCCAACTACCGTGAAAATTTCCCCATTTAGAGTCAGCGTTTGGCCGATAGCGCTCCGGTCGGCTCCGAAGCGACGTTGCCACAGCCTATGGCTGAGAATCACAACTCGGTTGCCACTGAGCTGATCCTCGCCGGGTAGAAAATCCCGGCCCAAGGCGGGTTTGCTACCGAGTAAAGAGAAAAAGTTGGCGGAAACGCGCAGACCCAGAATTTGTTCGGGCTTGTCTAGGCCCGTTAGGGTGAAACTTCCTCCTTCTAAGGCGGCCATTTGCTCAAAGGTCTGGTTTCGACTCCTGTAGTCCTCGAAATTAGGGGTCGAAACCACAACCTCACCTGGCTCTGGACTGAATTCGTCTTTAGGGTACTCATCCCAAACCGTCATAAGCCGACCGGGATCCTTGAAAGGTAGAGGACGTAGCAGAACAGCATTGACAACGCTGAAAATAGCAGTGTTAGCACCAATACCCAATGCCAGCGCGATCACCGCCATGGCTGTGAAGCCTGGGCTCTTCTGCAACATCCGAATCCCGTATCGGAGATCTTGCCATAGGGTTTCCATCACTGCACCGCCAATAATCTCTTTAATGTCGCTAGTAGCCTTATGGTTTTGCATGTCGATATTGGGTGCTAGTCTGCCATCGGCGCATTAGAGACTTGCTAGGGTGTGAAAGCGTTCAGCGCGGACAAAAAAACTCGCCCAGCCTGAAGTGTCGACCAGGACTTCAAGTCTTCTGGCCACCTCGCAACTCCTCAGCCAGTTCTTGCCCGATGTAGCTGTCATGTCGCTCGCTTACATCCGTTACTTCCCCTTCAAACACACCTGCCAATTTCAGGAGTGGATCATTGTTCAGCCGCTGGACTGCGGTCGATAACCATTCGGTCAGTAACTCTTCCGGGGTTTGTCCTGTTGCTTTTGCCTTTTGGAGAAGCGGCTCATAAAGCCCGTCAGGGATCTCTAATGTGAGAGTGTGTCCCATAGATTCATACCTCTGGGCGAGACTATACCGTGCTAGAGTGCGGGCGACCAAAGGCCACAGCCAAACGAAGAAACCACCTGGACAAGGAGACGCACCAGAGGTCGACGATAGAGGATTGAGAATCGAGGATCGCGGTCAAATCTTGCGATCTTCGATCCTCGATTCTCAATCCTCAACGACCACCCGCCTCTGCTTGCCGAGTGCTCCGTGGTCCTTAATTCTTGTGGCCCCGCCCTCCCGTCAGGCTGATCAAATTAGCAAAAATGCGAATGGCACCCGGCACGCCCTCCGGTAGTTGGCGAAACCAGGCATAGGAAGTGAGTACGTAACGACCTTCCCCATATTCAGCAATCAACAAGCCCCCATCTAAGGGTGGATCACCAGGATCGTTGGTTGAGAGGAGCGGCTTGAAACGAGGGTCGCGATCCTGGATAAAGTAAAGACCACGTTCCTGCACCCAACCTTCAAAGTCCTTCTCAGTAATTTTGTTAGGCACATTGAAAAGTGGGTGTCGTGGATCGAGGATTTTTACCGGAGCGGTCTCATCGGTTACCCTGTGACTGGCATCCTTGATCTTAGCGGGGTAAGGACCATACTGCGACTTATTCCAGGCGCCAGGCGTGTTGTACTGCACAATGTAAACGCCGCCATTTCTAACGTAATCGAGCAACCGCGAGTTGTTGGCAATCAAATCCCGACGAACCTCGTAGGCCCGAATTCCTGCGACAATGCACGAAAACTGGCTGAGATCGGCTTCAGCCAGATCCCGGGCCTGCAGCAGCCTGGTGTTCAGCCCAAGCTGCTGCAGGATCTCGGGAACCCTATCCCCCGCGCCCATGATATAGCCGAGAGAGAGCTTCGGGGGGACTTTCACGTCGAGCGTGATGACATCCGATGTGGCGTTCCTGAACAGCAGGTTTCTCCAAAGATCCATGACCGAAACGATCCGGTAACCTTGATCAAAATCCCTCCCCTTAACTCTTGCGATTGCCTCAAAGGAAGCTTTGCCAGGCCGGACTCTATCTGTAGGCATTATCTTGAACCTGAAGCTGGCAGCTTCACTTTCTTGACCGATGGAAAACGGCTGCTGCGTGGGCTCAACGTTCCAACCTTGAGGAGGTTTCAAGACTAGATTCCCTTGAAGTGGCGATTGGGAATGGTTAGTCAACTCAACCCGGACCCATCTCGGATCAGAAGACGAATCCAGCGAAATGACATGAAGGGGTGGTGTCAACTCCAGCGCCAGTGCCGGTGCCACCAAAACTGGAACGTGATGTGTTCCCCTGATGTGATCGGAGTCGAGATATTCTAGCGGGCTTTCTTTGGTCAGGCTGACGTTTTGGATCACATCGTTGATCTGGGCGCCTCCACTCGGTGTAGTCGCGGCTGAGATGGGTGCGCTCCCAAGAATGGAATATGCAAGCCTGGCGCGCACAACCGGTGGTGAAAGCGGTGAATTGATCAGTTCTACTTGCGAGATCGTATAGAGGGCATCGGCTTTGCTGTTTCGCTCCCAGTGGGGGCGGCTCGGTCGCGCATCAGAAGGAACAGAAACTTTGAACTTGAATTCCGCTTTTTCCGACTGACTCAAAGTTTTTAGCGACCCTTCTGACAGCTTTGCCTTCCAGCCCTTTCCGGCTTGAAGTTCTACCTGTTTCAGATGAAGAAGGGCAGAGGAACGATTGGTCACACTGGCCGTCACGGTGAAAGATTGACCGGGCGTCACCAGGGCATTGTCCGCCAGAGCCTCAAAAGATATGCCGGTCGCGAGTTCCAGAGCTTTGACGAAATCCTGCTCTTTGTCCACCAGCAAGAAACAGAGGTGGTCGCTTCCAGAAACCTTTTCATGGATTTCACGTATCTTGGCAAGTCCCTTGAGCAAGGGATCATACATCCCAAAGAAATTATTCGGTGAAAAATGGTCCTGGGCTTGTTTGATAAACACTTCCAATGTTCTCAATTGGTTTTCCAACCAGGAGCGTTGAGGGTCATCGAGTCTCAAGAGATTTGCCAGCCCAGCCAACGACACATTCACATGGTCTAAGAAGCCTGTATCCTGCTGTTCCACGGGAAGGACCAGCCGATATCTCGCCAAATGATTGCCCGGGGCGGCATAGCTATTCCCCATCCCCTGGGTTCGATGCAAACTGTAGCCTTGCGATCCAATCTGTTGAAAGGAAGCTCCCAGCAAAGGAACGAACTCCCCCGTATTGATAGCGAACGATGCAGGCTCTTTTTCCTTGAGATTTCCGATATAGAGCTTTTGAGCGTGCCAGGGAGCCAAGCCTTCTTGCACTAGGTTGGGAAAGTGCTGGGCGTCCGCCGCAAGCTGGAAGGCTTCTTTGGCCAATATTCCGGCAGCCTGGTGATGTCCATGACCGTCCTTTGAGTTTCCTTGCCAGACGGAGACGATAACATCGGGACGAAATGTTCGAATGGCTCTTACCATGTCGTTGAGGACGGGCTCTCGCCCCCACTTCTGCAAAGTTTCCTCTGGGTTCTTGGAAAAACCGAAATCGAAGGCACGGGTGAAATACTGCTGCACTCCGTAATATTCATCTGCAGCCAGGAGCTCTCCAGTGCGCAAAAGACCCAACGCATCGAAGAGATCAGGGCTAATTAAATTTTGCCCGCCCTCGCCTCGGGTTAGCGTCAGCAGAGCGGTTTTCGCGTGAAGACCGCGACTGACATAGGTAAGTACATCTGCGGGTTCATCATCGGGGTGAGCCGCAATGAACATAACTCTGGAGGTCAAGGGCAGCCGGTCCAGAGCTTGAGCCAGCCCCATGGCACCACGGTCGATCGTGAGGTTTTGAGATTGACTAAAGGCAAGGGAAGTAAAGCAACCAAGGACCAGAAGGATTAGGAATCTGAATTTGAACCGCATAAGATTGAATTTACCAATGAGATGGCTGTGATGCGCCTTACAAGAATCTTGTTCTCGTTTATGCAATCCTCGTCGTTCTCGTCCTCGTCGTCGTGCTCGGCTTTGGATTTCGAGGTATGAGCGACAAGCAGGGCGTACCGGGATATCAAGGTCGAAGTTCTTGGTTAGTGAACCTCTT
>QHZQ01000754.1 GCA_003224725.1 Acidobacteriota bacterium
AGTCGATACCATCGGCAATATTGTTTTCGATGATCATGCGCTGAGCGTACCGGCCGATCAGCTTCGCCGCTGATCGCCGCAGCTGATTGGTCAGCATCAGAGTTGGTTCTTCATGTCCCAGGTCCGTGATGCTTATCTGGCGGATCAGGCCTTTGTATCCCTGCAGGGTTACTTTTCGGTCAAGAATACGCGGTGTCCTATAGGCACGGGCCACCCCTTCCAGTTCAATCCTCCTCCAGGCGGAACTCGATTCCTGCTCGATCGCGCGTAGCATTTTTGCGGTCCGGCGCCTCAGGGTGATGAAAGCTATGTTTTTCTTGTCCAGTCGATGCAGATTCGCGTAGGTGGTCAGCCTGGAGTCGAAAATCAACTCTTCCGGATAGTGGCCGGTCCTCTCTTTCCAGAAATCGACGAAGCGCAAAATCTCGTCATTCTGGTCCTCTTTGCGCAGTTGCGCGTTGGCATAGCAGAAGACGTGGGTGGCCGCATCCTGGGCCAGGAAAGCCAAGATGCCTTTCTGCCGGCGGCTACGTTTGGAGACGTAGTGTTTTTCTACCAGGGCATCCTCACCGTGGAACGGAATGGTGTGAAAATCCAGGTCAAAAGAGCTGCCCCACTCAAGCCCCAATGGCTTGATGGCATCGAACCACAGGCGCATCAATTTGGGATAGCTTCCTGGATCGATGCGACAACTGTACTCGGTCAAAAACGAGCGTTTGGGAATGACGTTGAGTCCGGCAAACAGGGCTAGGCCTTCGTCGAAGACGGAGCTCATGACGTGATGGTGCCGCGCATTGCCAAAAAGCTTCAAAGCCAGCAGTGACCGCATCGCCTGGCCCGCCGGTATCATCCCCGATCCCGGCAAGTCAGCCTGATGGAATATCTTGTCCAAAGGCACCGCGGCCAAGTAAGGCATGAAAAGAAACAGTCCCCCGAACTTGGTACGAAACTGCCTGGGAGTCAGATCCAACTCGTTGACATTGGCCACGGCGGCAATATGGGGACGCGTGCCGGGAGGGCGCTCTTCGTCGCGCCGCCTGGGGAGCCGGGCAAATCCCTCCTGTTTCAAAATCATAGCGACAGCTGGTGGGCTGAGAGTGTGTCCGCTCTGCGCCAACGCTCGGCTGATGTCATAGATCGAGAGATTCTGCTTGCGCAAGGCGACAATGGTCTCCCGCACTCCCTCTTTCTTGGGGATAGCCTGTGGGCTTTTGAGGGGGGAGAGGAAGAACGGTCGGCGCGGATTCCGGCGAAACTCGTGGCAGAGGACCCGGAAACTTCCTGGTGTGTAGCCGAAGCGACGAGCGGCCTCGGCCGAGGGCAGGTGTTCGACAAAATAGGCCCGGAGGGCCTCGTACTGGCGATGTGTGGTATTGGACGGTTCCAGGAAGAACCGAGCCAAATCCGTTAGCTCAGAGTCTTCACTGTTAGACATATAGCCACTATATTATCTACACATACCCAATACAAGCACAATCTGTTGTATAGAACAAGAATTCGACATACCTCCACGGAATAAGGTCACCGCGCCTTCAGCGCTTGGCAAGAACAACCCAGTAGTTATGCGATCCTCTGCATAAAAGGCCGGGCATTCTTGCCGAGCGCCGAAGTCGCAGGCCAGGCAGAAAGCTCGCGGCGACCAAATTATCGTCGTCGGATCGTTTTCAGATAGAAAGGTGGGTATAAATTATTGTGTTAGGCGACAAGATAACAACTTGTGAAGGTCGGATCTAGCGTGGGCCAGTTTTTATCAGGCGATCTGAGAGCCCCGACCGCCGTCGACGTTAGGTCGAAGCCCTTCTGTGGGAATCCAGGCTAGCTAGTTTCTGGCGCGAAAGGCACTCCTTGTACTCACCGATGGGTGAGTTTGGCCGGAAAAGGCCGCGAATAGTCGCCAAATGTGGCAATCTATTTGACCACCTACAGTGTTTCGCGCCAGAAACTAGCTAAGCTAGTGGAACTAGTTCTGGTTTTGAGCGACGCTTATCGTCTTGCGTCGCTGTGCCAACTGCCTTTCCAGCGTTTCGCGCAGGCTCTCCAGCTTCTCCCGCAAAGAGTAGGGCGTGTAGACATAGTCGGTCTCGAACTGAAAGCCGAGGCGTGAGTCCCGGGTGGCGGCAAGCAGTGAAAGCTTGGTACGGGCGATCTCCTCGCGCAAGATATTCTCCATCCGATCCAGCAGGGCAGCAGCCTTTTGAGTGTCTGGCTCGGCAGCCAGCTGCAGGCGAAGATCTTCGAACTCAAGGATGGCGTGGTTGCTCAGGAGCATGCGCTGAACCTGCTCGGCCACGATTACTTCCCGCAGCGCCCGCTGTCGTTTGGACGCTGGGCTGCGGAGGGCCGCTGCCCGGTACAGGTTCAATCCCTCACCCAGCCGGTCGGCAGCCAAGCGGAGGTACTTCAGAAAGACCGGCAGGACCG
>QHZQ01000755.1:0-3037 GCA_003224725.1 Acidobacteriota bacterium
TTGGGCTGGAACCAGATCTTTACACCCACGACCACATTGAACACCAGAGCCGCCTTTACCACGGCGCCCTGGATTCTCAGACCTGAAAAGCCGTTCTCGACAGAGGAGCTGACGCAACTGGGTTGGTCGACCGCTCCGCGATTTGGACAGGTCGTCATGGAAATTGAGGGCATGGGCCCCAGCGGAATTCCAGGAGATCCTTTCAGCCTTACGATTCAAGACCAGATCCAGCTTTCCCAGGACTTCAGTTGGCTCAAGGGCAATCATCAGCTCAAGTTTGGCTGGTTGGGGCTTCGCCAGTTTTGGGGAGGCAACAACCCGTTCCAATTCACATTTTTTGGCCCAGACCAGACCTCGGATCCCACGCAGTCTGGCGGTGTCTTGTCGGGGATTGGTCTGGCGTCGGCAGTGCTGGGCTTACCGGCGGAATTTGACGGTTTATTCGAACAGTTTGGCCACCGGTGGTACACCTGGTCGTTCTATGGCCAGGACGAATGGAAGATAACTCCCAAGTTGACACTGAATTTCGGCCTGCGTTACGAGTTTGAGGCCCCGACGAAATACTTCAAACCTGCCCCATCCACTTTTGACCTGAGGACCGGCGACTTTCTGCTCGGCGGCGGACAACTACCGCCTCCTTGTTCAAGCACTGGCGTTGCGCCCTGTATTCCGGGGGACGGGACGTTAGCCAGTATTCCCGGGGGCGAGCACATTCGCCTGGCCGATCGTCCCAATATCAGGGTTCCTGACCGCAACAATTTTGCGCCACGATTGGGCCTGGCCTGGCAATTGGTTCCCAGGACGGTGCTCCGAGCAGGGGCGGGAGTGACTTACGATGTTTTCGCAGGCATCAATCAACAGAGTAACAATATTCAAGGAAGATGGCCTGGTGTTGCATTCTTTGGCCGCGAGCTGAACGACCTGGGCGAACCCCTCACGCCCGTTGAGACGGTCGTGGTTGGGAGAAATGATCCTTTGCCAGACGACTTCCCCTGGTTTGACACTGCGGTTAATTTTGACCCCAGAAAGAAGACACCTTACTCGGTTCAGTATCACCTGGAATTCCAGCACGAGTTCACAGCGAACCTCTTGGCCTCGCTGGCTTACGTGGGCAGCGTCAATCGTCGGACCGATCGCAGCTACGCTATCAACACGGCCTTAACGCCTGGACCCGGGACGGCGGAGCAAGTTGACCAGCGGCGCCCTTTTCCGTATATGCCTTACGCCGCTTACGGTTACGGAACGGACTCCGGCCGAGGCAGTTATAACGCTCTGCAACTTCATCTGAACCGCCGCTTCGCGGGAGGCACGATGTTGTTAGTGAATTATACCTGGTCGAAGACCATCGATAACGGATCCAGCGGTTGGTTTGGGGCTGAAAATGGTCCAGCAGGAGATTCGGCGACCCAAAATCCCTTCGACGTTCGATCGAATCGCAGTGTGGCAGCCTACGACGTGCCCCATAATTTCTGGGTGAGCGCCATTTGGGAACTTCCTTTTGGCAAAGGCAAGAGCTGGCTGCTTGTCGCGAGCATTGGGTAACTGGCGGTTGGATCTCATCCAGGTCATTCGCTCCGGCCAGCCCTGGAATCCTCAGGTCCCCGGAGACCTGGCGAACGTGGGGAGAGACGATGCGTATTTGCGGCCTAACCTTATTGGTAACCCCAATCCGTCCAAGCGCACGGCAGAGCGGTGGGTCAACCCAGAGGCTTTTGATATTCCGCAATTCTCTTATGGGAATGTCGGGCGGAACTCCTTTAGGAGTGGGGCCGTCTGCAGCACTGACCTCGCACTGTCCAAGCAGTTCCTGCTGTCGGAGACGATTAGGCTCGAGTTCCGCGCCGAGGCGTTCAACCTATTTAATGTCATGAATTATGGGCCACCCGAGCTGACCCTGGGCGAGTCGAATTTTGGCAGAATCACGGGCCTTGCTGATAATCAATACCCGCGTCAGTTTCAATTTGGGATGAGGCTTTCCTTTTGATTGTCTTAGACTCTACGAGGAAATGGTTGCGACAGTCTCATCTCCCGAAATCGTCGGCGCCCATCACCAGGGAGCAGGGAGCCTTGTCAAGAGTCCTATCCTCTGAGAGATGGTGCTCCGGCTGGTGCCCTGTCAAGCCCGTTTGGATATGATCTCGCGTTTCCGACCAAGTCTGTGACAAACAAGTTTAGACTGCTTGATACGGGGGTTACGCCTTAAGAATATTGGTCCAACCAATATCAGCGGAGGGTTTATAAAGTGGACAGAGAAGAGAGTCGCAATGTGCGGACGGGGTGATTTCCGGTGTCACCTTTACGCTGGCTAACCAAGTCACTGGCATTGAGACGAAATCCGTTTCCGATGCCAGCGAATACTGCACCCTTTTCAACGTCCAGCTCGGCCGATCTTTTCGACCAGGTACCTCGTTGATCACAACAACGGCTAGGCAGGGGGTGAGCCGAAAAGCAGGACTTTGGAAGTCTTGCCCACAGGAGGCATAAATGCGTTCGACTTGGAGAGTCGATATTCTCCAACCCTCTTCCTTGAAACCCTTGTTCGGTTTCGGACCGCCTCCCTGGCAACGTGTGCATTGTTGGTTTGTTCAACGAGTCATGCAGCTGTTTTTTACGTAGCAACAGACGGAAAGGATGCCAATCCAGGGACTGAGAATAAGCCTTTCGCCACATTGCCCAGGACCCGAGAGGTGCTTCGGAGCTTGAAGGGGCGCGCGAAGGGACCGATCAAAGTGTTTGTACACGGTGGTACCTACTATCAGGATGAGCCGCTCGTATTTGGACCGGAAGACTCCGGTACTGCCGAGGCTCCCGTTATCTTCGCCGCCTTTCCTGGTGAACGCGTTACCCTGAGTGGAGGGCGGAGGCTCGATTGTCGCTGGACGCCTTACCAGGACGGCATCATGATGTGCCAATTGCCCGCAGTCAAGAAGGGTAGGCTACTTTTTACCCAACTTTTCGTTAATGGCAGGCGCCAGATTCCCGCTCGGTTTCCTAACTACGATCCGGAAAATCCACTGGTGCACGGGCGCGGCTATCT
>QHZQ01000755.1:3074-3581 GCA_003224725.1 Acidobacteriota bacterium
GAGGTACAAGCTCCCCATCCGGACGCGAACGACGATATGACCTTCTCTGGTGGCGCCCCGCGAGGAATTATCTTTGACGCACAAACTTTCACCAAGAAGAATTGGCCCAAGCGGCATGAGGCGGTCATTCATATCTTTCAGGCATACTACTGGGGCAATCTCCAGTGGCAGATCAAAGACATCGACTGGACCCACCAGATCGTCTGGTTTGGTAGGGGTGGCTGGCAAATGGGCGCCAAGTGGTCGCGGAACCCTGGCGAGGTGAGCAAGGAATCACGGTTTTACATCGAGAATATTCTTGAGGAGCTCGATGTTCCTGGTGAATGGTATTTGGACAGAGAAACGGGCATTCTTTACTGCATCCCGCCGAGAGGAGTTGACCTGAAGATGGCCCTGGTGGAGGCCCCCGTCCTGCAGCAGCTCGTGAGGTTTGTGGGCACGCAGGATGAACCGGTTCAGCACATTACAATCGACGGCTTCCGAATCTCCCACACAGCCTCGACCTTC
>QHZQ01000227.1 GCA_003224725.1 Acidobacteriota bacterium
TCAGCATGTACCCGTCCCAACGTCAGGCGTTGAGTAGGGTGTAGTCGTGGCGAGCCGAAAGCTGTGTTTCGAGTTGGCGGCACGGTTCTACAGGAATCACTGGCGCGACTCGACGGAACATTTCGTCAACTGCTGCGGAGAGCCATCATCGGGTCAATGCGCGATGCCCGGCGCGCCGGAATGTATCCGGCAACCAGCGCAATACAGGCCAGCAGCAGAACCATGCCCGCGAATGTCGCTGGGTCAGTGGCTTCGGTTCCGAAGAGCAGCGAGGCAATCCACCTGGCGACCGCCAATGACGCTACGGTTCCCACTGCGATCCCTAGCAACGCGAGTCGCAGCGTGCCTTGAATAATGTCCAACTGGATTTTTTTCCTCGTTGCGCCAAGAGCGATGCGGATGCCTATTTCCTGAGTCCGCCGCACTACCAAGTAGGAGATGACGCCATAGATGCCGAGCGCCGCCAGCACCAGACCCAGTGCGGCAAAGCCGGAAACCAATAGCACAAAGAAGCGGCGAGGTGAGATGGCGTAGTCCACAATCTGCCGTAGGGGGCGAAACTCGGTAGCGGGCTGACCTGGATTGAGCTCGCGCAAGGTGCGCATCACGCTTGAGGCCAGCACATCGGGCGGCAGGTTCGTGCGCACCACCAGCTCCGCTCCTGCAGGGCCTGCCTGCACGATCGGCAGGTATACCTCCGGGCCCGACGAATCTTCCACACTGGTTTCGCGAACGTCAGAGACCACACCCACGACTGTGACTTCATGTCCAGCAACCACCGCGACGCGTCCCAGCGCGTTCTGTCCCGGCCAGAGCCTTTTCGCCGCGGCCCGGTTCAGAATCACCACGAGCTGGCTATCTGCCCGGTCGGACCAGCTCAGGTCGCGCCCTTCGCGCAGGCGCATACCCATGGCTGCGAGATAGCCGGGTGTCATGACATAGACGAAGGCGTCAGGATATTGGTCCGGTCGATAGTTCACTCCCTTCGCGCCAAGCGGCCAGCTCCGGTTGCGATCGAGTGGCAGCATATCTGAGACTCCGGCTTCCTGGATGCCGGGAATGGCCTTCACGCCGCGAATCATCTCCTGGAAGATCGCGCCCCTTCGCGCCCCTGCCTCTTTGCCTCCGCCGTCATCGTACTCCACCCGGATCGCCGCGGCGCGGTCGGGTTGGAATCCCAGATCCACATCGAGGATGCGAAGGAAACTGCGCAGTAGGAGGCCAGCGCCCATGAGCAGTACGCAGGCCAACGCCACTTCAGAGACCACCAGAGTGGCCCGCAAGCGGTCGTGATTGCGGCCCTCGGTGATCCCGTGTCCGGATTCTTTTAGAGCTTCTTGAATGTCCTTGCCGGACAGCCTCAACGCCGGCGCAAGACCAAAAAGCACCGCGCTGAAGACCGCGACCAGCAGCGTCCAGGCCAGCGCCGCGCCATCCACGCGCAGGCTGCTGAGCAGGGGCAGAGCGATTGACCCCTGATGCGCAAGGTAGCCGGTCATCAAGAAGGCGAATCCCAGACCCAACAGCGCTCCCCCCATCGACAGCACCATGCTCTCAGCCAGCACCTGACGGATCAATCGTCCTCGTCCGGCACCGAGCACGCTGCGCATCGCGAATTCCTTGCTCCGCGCCGCGGCGCGCGCCAGAGCCAGATTTGACAGATTCACGCAGACAATCAGCTGAATCAAAGCCACCGCGTACCACAGCACGATGAGGGAGCGGCGTAGCTTGCCGCTGACATGATCCTGCAGCGATTGCACTTGGGCCTTGTATCCGGTGCCCCACTCCGGATGCTTCGCATTGAAATAGAAAGTGGGAAACAGAGAATTGGCCTCAGCTTGGGTCTGCACCACGGTCATTCCGGGCTTCATCCGGCCGATGAGCAAGAATATGTTCCCCCACTCGCGCATCTCGTCCATGATCGCTGGCACCAGAATGTCCATCTTTGTCCCGGGCGCAAAGACGGATCCGAAGTCGAAGGTTGACGGCAGCACTCCGGCGACCGTCACCGGCGTATTATTCAAGGTGATCGCCTGCCCCACGATCGACGGGTCGCCGGAAAACTGGGTCTTCCAAAAGAAGTAGCTCAACAGCACCGCGCGCGAACCGTTCTTCCGACACTCATCCGCGCTGAACAGCTGCCCCAGCGTCGGCTGCACGCCCAGCGTCTCGAAGAAACTGCACGCCACCCTGACACCGGAGACAGGTTGCGGTTCGCCGCGGCCGGTCAGCTTGTAATCGGAAGGACCATAGAAAGGCATGTACGCCGTGACGCTCTCCAGTGTCTGATTGCGCTGCTGATAGGCTTCGAATCCGTCGACAGAATACGTCACGGCGGAAAGGCCGCCTTCTCGCTGCGGACCTTGAATCCACACCAGCCGCTGCGGATCGCTGAACGGCAACGGCCGAAGCAAAATCGTGTTCACCACACTGAAGACCGCAACGTTAGCGCCTATGCCGAGCCCCAAAATGAGGAGAGCGATCACCGTAAATGCGAGATCGCGTCCCATCGTGCGAAAGCTGAATCGCAGGTCTTGCACGAGGACGTCCAGTACAGGCAACCCTCGGACCTCACGATGCTGCTCCTTTGCCTGTTCCACCCCACCGAATCTCACCAGGGCCTCGCGCCGGGCGTCTTCAGCCGAGAGCCCGCGCCGCAGATTTTCCTCAATAGCTAATTCCAAATGCGCCGTCATTTCAGCGTCGAGCTCCCGATCGAGGGACTGCCTGCGCCAGAATGCCCAGAATCGGTTGACTGCTGCCCGAAGTCCATCGCTCATCGCTTGCCTCCCTCTTTACCCATAGCGAACACCCGGCCCATGACATCGCTCAGCCGGCGCCAGTAAGCGGCGTTCTCGGCGAGCTGTTTTCGGCCCCTTTTGGTCAGAGAATAAAACTTCGCTTTGCGGTTCGTCTTTGACGTTCCCCATTCTGCTGAGATCCAGCCTCGATGCTGAAGTCTCACGAGAGAGGCATAGATTGTCCCCTGGTTCAGCAGAATCTCGTGCCCGCTCACCTGCTCGATGCGCCGCGCGATTCCGTAGCCGTGCAGCGGACCCATGGCCTCGAGAGTGCGCAGCACCATGCCTGCGTGTCGCGCTCGTCGTGCGCGAGCTCGTCGATCTTCCTTAAAGGAGGTGCCTCATGTCGCGGCATTTCGATGCAATCATCATCGGGACCGGCCAGGCAGGCCCGTCTTTGGCTGCGCGGTTTGCGGCAGCGGGCATGGCGGTCGCCATTATTGAACGCCACAAGTTTGGTGGCACCTGTGTGAATACGGGATGTATACCGACAAAGACGCTCGTTGCCAGTGCGTACGCCGCCCATGTTGCTCGCCGAGGCGCCGAATATGGTTTTGTTGTCAATGGCGATGTGCGCGTCGATATGAAACGTGTTAAAGCACGCAAGGATGAAGTTTCCGGACGGTCAAACAGGGGCGTAGAGGAGTGGTTGCGAGGACTTAAAAATTGTACGGTCATCCAAGGCCATGCCCGCTTTGGATCGTCCCGCACTGTCGTGGTCAATGATGAGGTCCTGCAAGCCGACAAAGTTTTCATCAACGTTGGTGGGCGCGCCTCTGTTCCCGCGATCCAGGGGATTCATGATGCATCATTTCTCACAAACTCATCGATGATGGATGTCGACTTTTTGCCAGAGCATCTCGTCATTGTCGGCGGAAGCTATGTTGGGTTGGAATTCGCTCAGATGTATCGTCGCTTCGGGAGCGAAGTCACGATTGTAGAGATGGGTCCGCGCCTGATTGGACGGGAAGACGAAGATGTTTCCGAAGCCGTGCGCGAAATCTTGGATATTGAGGGGATACGAATTCGGCCGAATGCGAAATGTATATCACTGGCGAAGCGCGACAGCCGTATCGCCGTCGGCATCAACTGCGACGAAGGTCCACCGGAAGTATCAGGCACTCATGTTCTTGTGGCGGTAGGCCGTACTCCCAACACGAACGACCTGGGTCTCGAACGGGCCGGGGTTGCGACCGACCAACGCGGCTACATCATCGTCGATGATCAGTTGCAAACAAACGTGCCCGGCATCTGGGCCCTGGGTGACTGCAACGGCCGCGGCGCCTTTACACATACTTCATACAACGACTATGAGATCGTCGCCGATAATCTCCTCAACGCAGCCCATCGCCGCGTGTCAGACCGAATCCAGACGTACGCTTTGTTCACAGATCCCCCGCTAGGCCGATGCGGCATGACGGACGCCGAAATACGGAAGTCTGGGCGCGCTGCACTCGTTGCGAAACATCCGATGAGCCGAGTGAGCCGGGCCGTTGAGAAGGGTGAGACACAAGGTTTCATCAAAATCTCTGTTGATGCGGAAACAAAACAGATTCTGGGTGCTGCGATTCTTGGGACCGGAGGCGATGAAGTAGTTCAGGTCTTGCTGGAGATGATGTATGCGAAGGCACCGTATACGGTCGTACAGCGCGCAATGCATATTCATCCGACGGTTGCGGAATTTCTCCCCACCGTCTTGTCCAAACTGGAACCTTTTGTCTAGGAGGCAGTAATCGGTGGCAGACGCTACCGACGCGGACCGAGCATTTCACCCGGTTGACGTTCGCATTCAACCAGTCTGGCTTTCGATTTAGGTGAACGCATAAGAGGAAAAACATGGCAAATCCCATTCTGGTTACCGGCGCGGCGGGCCGCGTGGGCGGGGTAGGGCGCACGATCACCAAACTGCTGTTGAAGCAAGGCAAAGCGGTGCGTGCGATGGTGCGAAATGAAGACGACCGCGCGCAGGCGTTGCGCGACCTGGGTGCGGAGGTCGTGGTCGCCAATTTGCTCGATCTCGATTCGATGCATAGGGTGATTGCCGGCTGCGAGACGATGTACTTCGGCATGTCGGTTTCGGATGCCTATCTGGCTGCGACGGTCAATGCGGCCGCCGTGGCGAAGCATCATGGTGTGAAGGCGTTCATCAATATGTCGCAGATGACGCTCTCACAGATGAGCATTACCGAAACCACCGCGAGCCCGCAGCATAAGCTGCACTGGCTCGCCGAGCAGGCGCTGAATTGGTCCGGCCTGCCGGTCGTACACGTGCGGCCGACAGTGCTTCTCGAAGGCTTCTTCCTTATTTTTACTTCCGATTCGGTCAGGGAATCAAATCAGATCAGACTACCGTTCGGCGAGGGCAAGACTTCGCCGGTCGCAGTGGAAGACGTTGCACGCGTGGTCGCCGCGGTGCTCGCCAATCCGCAGCCGCACATCGGCAAGATCTATCACCTGACCGGTCCGCAGTCCGAGAACATGCATTTCTATGCACAGGAGTATTCGAAGGCGCTTGGCCGCACGATCACCTTTCAGGACATTCCGGTCGAACCATGGCGGGACGGGCTGCTCAATCGCGGCTTGCCGGTCCACCTGGTGAACCACCTGGCGACGATGGCCGATCTGCACCGCGCGGGACGCTACGACCGCATGTCGGACGACGTGCTCACGCTAACGGGGCAAGGGCCGCTGAGCGTGCAGGAGTTCGTCAGGAAGAATGGGGCGACATTCACCGCGTCGGCTATGAGTTCTAAGGCCGGGCAAGGCAAAGCGCCGAACCCGGGCCGTGGACAGAAGGCGGCGGACGCAGGAAGCACTCCGCTTTCTTCCCCGCTTCCGGCGCGAGACAAACGCGGAAAAGCATGAGACAGACACAAAAGAATAGACGAAGGGACCTGAGCGAATTTGTAGGGACTCCACCAAACGGAAGCACGAAAGAGGAGAGGCTGGATGATATCACGCTCTACTGGCTCACCAGTACCCTGATATGAGGATGTCCCAATACTCTTGTGGTAGCGAAAAACCATTCGATTTCGTGATGTATTTCTGCCTCCGAAAGTATAATAGTCCGAAGTCGCAGGATCGGTGAAAGAGCCGATGGTTGATAGATAAAAGGACACGAAAGTAGCAAGAAGTACTTTTCAACAATGGCTGGAAATTCATAGGAGGATTTATGGAAGCTACACAAATCGCAAAAGCCAAATCGGTCAACATGAAGCTCGAAGTCGTGTTGCTCGGCGTTTCCGACGTCAACCGCGCGAAAGCGTTCTACGAGAATCTCGGCTGGCGGCTCGACATCGACATGGCGGCGGGCGACGACTTCCGCGGCGTGCAGATGACGCCACCCAACTCGGAAGCCTCGATCATCTTCGGCAAGGGAATCGCGTCGGCCAAGCCTGGCTCGGCAAACAACCTGGTCCTCGCCGTGGACGACATCGATGCCGCCCGCGACGACCTGGTCGCCCGCGGCGTCGACGTGAGCGAGGTCTTCCACTACGCCGGCGGCCCCTTCAACAACGCCGTGGAGAACCCGCGCGTCGGCGGCCGCGACCCGGAAGCTCGTTCCTACTTCTCGTTCGCCTCGTTCGAGGATCCAGACGGGAACGGCTGGCTGCTCCAGGAGATCCAGACGCGGCTTCCGGGCCGCGAATGGAAGTTGACGCGAGCACGGGCCACGGATGTCGCGGCCCTTGCAGAGCTCCTCCGCGAGACGGCGGAGCACCACGACCACTTCGAGAAGACGCACGCCGAGCACCACTGGTCGAACTGGTACGCACCCTACCTGAGCGCCCGTCAGAACGGTAGCAGTCCCGAGGAGGCCGCCGCTGCCGCCGATCGGTACATGGAGGAGGTCCTTCATGTTCTTCCCCGATGATGCCGTTCGAGTGGCCGCACTCTCCGAGTACGTCGACCGCTAGGTGAGTGACCGTTCTACAGCGACCGCCGGGGAGACCATGACCACCGCAACCACAGTCTCTTCGACCCTCCGCGAACATGACAGGCTGCTCCGCTAAGATCGTGGTGGGAGTGTGGATCTTGCAGGGGCAAGTTCCAGCACCTCTGTCGCTACCTTCAGCGCTTGATCGCGGCAGCGAGCGTTTTATATATTATTGATTTTAAGAGACTTGAGCGGAGAGAGTGGGATTCGAACCTTGTCCCCACATTGATGTTACTTAAGTTATTGATCTTGCAATACGCATACAGCGCAAGAAACGCAACATGAGCAAATCTGAGGCACGTAAAAGGCACGCGGAAGTTTCGGGTTTAGCCTGACAATTCGTGATGATGAAGTTTGTGGTGCGAACGGGCGGCAACCCGTTAAGCCTGGCTGACGCCATTTACAAGAGATGGCGATGGTTGGTTTCGTTGCCAATCACCAAACTTCGCTCAAGGGAACAGGTCCGACAAGCGCGAGCCACAAATGCGAGGGTTCAAATCCGTAGCTCAAGCGCAACGATTCTGGTCTGTACACCGAGTCATCCAGAATCTCTTCCGAATCGGACGCCACCTGCTGCGGTCAGTCAACCACCCCCTCTTACGATCTCGCTCCTTCCTTGTTTGGCAAGAGGTAACCTGTGCCTGATGAATCCGGAGGTCAGCCACAAACCGTCCCGACATCACTCCAACGACGCCAAGTTGACAGATGACCTTTGGCGCACCCAGCGCATGAAGGACCGGCCAGTCTGTGAGATTCGCGATCGCATCGTCTGGACCATCATCGCCGCCCCACCGCTCGACACAGAGAAGATAGCCTCTTTGATCGAAATAGTGATCCAGGAATTCGAGACAGGCTTGGGTATTAGCGCGCAGCAGCTCTCGTTCCAAGAATGCCCAGGCTGGAGGCGCCACGGGAGTATCAATCACCACACGAACCTCACGAGCTGTTGAGAGCTTCGGGGCCAGCAAAAACACCATCATCCCAAGACTAACAGAGAATTTCGTCTTGACCTTCATTACTCGAACCCTCTTGAAGATTGCTCTCGCCGTCCTCCTCATCCTCGAATCGTACTTCAAGAAAACAGAATACGATGAAAACGAGGATGAGAACGAACCGCTTCAATTTTCATCGATCTTGGCACCCAGAATGAGCCATGAAAGGCTTCTGGGAAAAAACTTCCCTCCTCAGCTGAGACTCAGCTGAGGAGGGGAAAGCCTGGCCAAAGGCCGCTGTCATCATCTGCGAAGACCGTCTTCGCCCGATTTTCATAGACGACCCCTTTGACTAGGAAAGATCAAGATTTGAAAATACAGCATCCCAAAAGGTGTCAATTGTAAAAAATGGAAAAAATTCTTGACAAGTTTCCAAATATTTCTTACCTTGTTGATAAATTTCCGAATTGATCAGTCAGAAACACTGCTTACATCGATATGAAAGTTGCATTCGCTCAGGAGGAACGGTGCTGTTGAAGCCCGCTTGCGCCAGTCTGAGCCTTCTCAGACTACGAATTCTGAGATCTCACGATACCGCCGCGCCGGATGAGCCTTTTGGCGAGATCAGCAGTTGATATTTTATTCGGTTCAGCAAGGAGGCATCATGAAAAGCTCAAGAAGATTGGCTCTAGGTCTGTCAGGCTGGGCGCAGGTTTGGTCTTTGGCGGTCCTGTTATTGGGAATGCCGGCTCTCTTAAGCGCTCAAGCCACCAGCACAATTCAAGGGCAGGTCACCGATTCAACCGGAGCCGCGGTCGTCGCGGCAACGGTCAAGGCTACAAACGAGGGTACGGGATTTAGCAAAACGGTCACGACAGCGGGGGATGGCTACTACCGGGTTCCTGATCTTCTGCCAGGCACCTACCAGGTTCGCGTGGAGTCCGCTGGGTTCAAGACATTTCTGAGAAGTAATTTGGTTGTTACGGCGGAAGCGATTGTTGGGCTGAACGTCACCCTGGAAGTGGGAGAGATCACTCAAACCGTTAACATCATTGCCGAAGAGCCGCAGGTAGAAACCCAGGTCACTCGAATTTCCGAAGTTCTCCCTGAAGAGGAAGTCCGCTCCCTGCCGCTGCAAGGCCGAGGCGTTCTGAATTTGTCGATCCTAAGCCCCGGAATCGTGGGAAAACCTGAAGGGACCGACGTTTACTGCTGCGATGTTTTTTCGAATTTTGGCGCCCCGAGAATCTCAGCAGGCGGGAATGAGCAGAAGGGTCAGTGGTTTGTTGATGGCATCAGCCTTCGTTACAGTGAAGGGAGCGGTTGGGGGGCAGCCTTTTCTCCAAACCCGGACGCCGTAACAGAGATACGTGTTTCGACGAATCCGACGTCGGCAGACGTCGGAAGAATCAGCGGGCCGCAAATTCAGATCGTGACCAAGGGAGGAACCAACGATTGGCATGGGACGGGACATTATACTTTTCAAAACCACGACCTTAATGCCCGCCCTTTCTTCAGTGAGTCCGTCCCCGACAGCTACTATCGCCTCTTTGGTGGCACATTTGGGGGCCCGATTATTAAAGACCGCCTCTTCGCGTTCGGGGCTTATGAAGGCCTTCGCTCAGTGGTAGCGGGTGGTTACACGGACACGGTTGAAACCCAACAATTCCATGACTTGGTGCTTCAACTTAGACCCAATAGCATAGCAGCCACGGTCTTACAAGCAGTTCCACCTTTGCGTTATCCCACGACGGGGACAGATGTAGGAACCCTCCTTCCCGGAGGAGGAAGCTCAAGTACGCCCGATGGCGTTCCGGATATCGGCCAGATATCTGTCGATAGTCCATTCCAGCGATGGGGCAATCAGTTCAATGGGAGAGTAGATTATCAGTTCCCCAATAATAAGGATCGTCTATTTGCCGCCTACTGGTACACGAAGCGCAGTGGGGCAGTAATGTCACCCGGCCCGCGAGTGGTGTTGATACAAGCACCAAAGTCCAGGCGTTGAACGTCGTCCACACGCGCAGCTTCACACCCAATATTCTCAACGAAGCTCGGTTCGGAGTGAACGACATCTTTTTTGACCAGAGATATCCGAAAATGCCCCTAAATATTCCTTACCTTTATAGTGACGACGGCGGCATTTCCATCAATGCGTCTTTCAATAACATTTATCATTCACGAGTCTACCAATTCGTCGACAACTTTTCCATCAACCGTGGACGCCATGCGTTCAAGTTTGGTGTCGATTATCGGTATTCTCTGCTAACGGCAGAATGGCCCTATCCTCCCAGTTTTTCTTTCCATAGCATCTTAGATTTTGCCAATGACAGCGCCTATTCCGAATCGAGAACCATCGATGTTGCGTCAGGGGGCGAAGCCAAGTTGGCGCATCTGCCGATGTACACGGGAGACTTCTCGGTCTTCTTTCAGAATACCTGGCAGATGCGCCCCAATCTTACCCTGAACTACGGCTTGCGCATGGAGACCTTCACTCCCACTATTCTGAAAGGGGAGAAGAACTATGAGCCTTTGCTGACTTCCAGTCAAGTAGCTTCGCCCAGTGCGATCGCTCAGGTCACCAACCAGAAGGTCGATCAGCTCTACGGTAGGACTTTCAATTTTGGTCCACGGGTGGGGTTGGCTTGGGATCCCACCAAGAACGGGAAGATGTCGGTCCGCTTCGCCTTTGGGGTCCTGTATGACGAAGTCAATACTTATACTTTGTACGGGATTGACTCCAATCCACCGTCGGTCGCCAACGTCAGTGCAGGGACCGAACTGGGAATTCCAGTCGTCTACCAACTCGCCCCCGAAGGGACGCAGGATTTCCCGGTGAACCCCAATCTGCAGGCGCGAAAATTAACTCCGGCTGGAGGCATCGAGGGTGCACGAGTCGGTCTGACGGGAATTGTTACTGATCTGCAGTCGCCACTGGTTTGGGATTTTCTGGGGGGAGTCCAATACCAGCTTGCCAACGACGTCATGGTTCAAGCCAATTACACCTATCGACGGGGTACCCGAGAACTCTATTCACTCAGGGATATCAATCGATTCCAGGGAGATTTGCTCGATGGTCTGAAGGACGGATTTAATTCGGAATTCAGTTCGATCAACATGCTCACGAATCGTGGCCGACGCATCTACCACGGAATCGTCACCAACATTACCAAACGTTGGAGCCAAGGATACTCCATTAGCGGTTCTTACACCTACAACTATGGTAAGAACAACTTCAACAGAGTTGAGCCAGGCAAGAGTGACTTCTACTATGGAAACGAGACCGATGCCTTCAATCAGCAACTGGACTACGCTCGAGACGATTTCGCCCACGTTCTTACCATCCATAGCTTGTGGGAACTGCCGTTGTTGCGGCACCGCTCAGACTGGGTAGGGCGAATCCTGGGAGGGTGGCAGACAAATACGATTTGGAGCCTGCAATCGGGAGAGCTCTTTGTACCCGTAAGTACCGCCGCTTATGGTAGCGGAGGAGATTTTAACGCCGATGGATATCGGTACGACCGGCCTGATAAGCCCACCCAGAGTGTGGCGTCCTCCTTCAGCAAAGATCAGTGGTTGCAGGGGGCCTTAGGCTCCTCTTTGTTTCCCTTGCCAGATCCAGCTTCCCCTCGCCCTGGGACGTTGCCTCGAGATACCTTCCGAGGACCGGGATACGCCAATGTGGATGTGGCTTTACTCAAGCAATTTGGTGTGTGGAAGGAAAAAGGAAAGTTGCAGGTCCGCCTGGAGGCCTACAATGTTTTCAATCGCCTTAACATCAGCAACGTGGAGAATCGTATCAACAACTCTGACTTCGGCTTCGCTACGGGCGGCTATCAGAACCGCCGGGTGCAGATTTCTGTCAAGTATGTATTCTAGAGTCCAGTCTGATCTTGAAGCCCTTCAGCATCAAAAAACCAGATAAATTCCATATTGGGGGACTTGGTTCGTTTTGCTTCTCAGAATGCCGGAGAAGGAAGGTCTCGACCGGTATGCACAGGACCAGATGGGAGGGGAGCGCAATGATTGGGACAGCCCACGAAAGGGACCTGGAATTGAGGGATAAGAACAATGTCCCTGGACCGAACGACTCCCGCCTGATCATGGGGTTTGGCTTGCCGAATAGACTCCAGACAGGCGCGACCTGGCTATTGATCTTTGTTGAGCTCGTTCTGTTTCAAACGTCGGTGCATGCGACCAGGCTGGTTACCTACTACTTCCGCGGAGACACTCGCCTTGGGGCCTGGGTCGAGGACGGTATCATTGACCTGAATCGCGCCTATCGGGAAATGTTAAGAGAACGTGGCGTGGCCCGAGCCGAAGATCTGGCACTCGCTCTAGTTCCTCCCCAGATGCTGGCTTTCCTGGGAGGGGAAGAGGGGTCGATGAATGCTGCCAGAGAAGCCATTGACTGGGCTAAAGCGAGAAGGCCCCAATCTGCCTCCGCAAAGAACCTCGATCGACTGAAGGAGGCTGGTATTTGGTTTGAGCACTCCGAGGACCGACTTGGTCCGCCAGTCCCCAACCCACCTCACCTGCTTGCAGTGGGTTTCAATTATCGTTCCCATTCGGAAGAAATCAAGGTGGATCTTCCCAAGCATCCCAACATTTTTACGAAGGATTGCAAGGTAATTGGCACGGGACAAGCCATTGAAATTCCAGAAGCGGTTACGCAACCCGACTACGAGGGGGAATTGGCTTTTGTTATTGGCAAGCGGGCACGATCAGTCGCGCGAGAACACGCCTATGACTACGTCGCTGGCTATATGGTGTTCAATGACATGACGTCTCGCGATTTCCAATTTCGCGTGAGTCAATACACCCTAGGAAAGAGTATAGATACCTTCTCAGTCATGGGCCCCTTCCTGGTTTTGAAGGACGAAATTCCCAATCCTCACAGTCTTCGCCTTACCACCCGTATAGGCGCGGAGGTTGTCCAGGATTCCAACACCTCTAATATGATTTTCACCGTCGCGGATCTAATTGCCTATATCAGTCAAGTCATGACGTTAGAGCCGGGCACGGTTGTCACTGCCGGAACGCCCGGGGGAGTTGGGTTCGGGCGAAAACCTCCACGGTTTCTCAAGCCTGGAGACACCATTACAGTGCAAATCGAAGGGCTCGGATCTCTGGAAAACAAAGTAGCACAAAAAAGCACTGACTGATTGCAGTCAAAATCCATTGAACGTACCAATGAGAGGAACTATTGGCAGGAAAGTGACATGGCTGATAACGTGCGTCTACCTCACTTGTTTTCTCGGGCCAGCGCGGATGGTTCAGGCTCACGATGCAAAGAATGAACCTTCCTTCAAGCATTTGAACAAGGTCATTGACAAGCTGGAGCGCGGCCTTCTAGTCGCCGGTCTTTACGTCAATAGCCTGGACCCCACTAACGCCGTGGGGTTGGTCAATTCCAATGGCTGGCAAGCCGGCGACGAAGTGTATACCAAACCAGCCATCGATTTCCTCTTCATCGAACAGGAGTACGAACCTTTTGAGATGGAGAGACTGCGTAATTTTCTCTTAGCATTGAATTCAAAACGTGAAGTCTTCTTGAAAGGGAATTTGCAGCCCAACTTGATCCCCATCGTCAATCTGCCCACGACCGGTTTTGATGAATTCCACACCGTCATCAAGCAGGTTCTGGATCTCGGTGTATTTGGCGTGTGGCTTTCGCGCGTGCAAAACGCCGGCGAGGCCAAGAAATTCGTGCAAGCTTGCCGCTATGCGCAGGCGGCAGGGTCACCTATTTATGAGCCGCGCGGCACACGTTCGTTCTTTCCGTTCTGGGCCTCCTACCTCTGGGGACTAACTCAGGAGGAGTATCTGCAGCGGGCGGACCCGTGGCCGCTGAATCCGCATGGCGAGCTGATGCTAGTCCTGCACATTGAAGATAAAGAAGGCGTCGAGAACATCGACTCAATCCTCGACGTTCCTGGTTTTGCCGGTGTGACCTTTGGACCTCTGGACTACAGTTTCACTATTGGCCGTCCAGCCGATAAGCATCATCCTCAGGTGACAGAGGCAGAGCGGAAAGTCAAGGACTCTTGCAAACGGCATGGAATCCATTTCATTGAGTGGGTGGACGAGACCGATGTGAAACAGCGCCTGGATGAGGGTTACAAGATCCTGGTGATCGGCAGTGATACCAACAATGACTTTTACGGAGGAGCTCGCTATGGTAATCGCGGCGCAGGTAAAGTGCTCGATTACCTCCGCCAGCGCAAATAAGTAAGGGCGCTTCTTTATGGCAATTCCTCTCCGCAGCCTCTTCCAATCATCATTCAGTTGTTTCTTCGTGGCTTACCTCCTCGGAGCTGCCTCACCCTTGAAGAGAAGGAGGTGTTGAAGGCCATGAGAAAGGCAACCGATTTTATGATGAACAAGGTCTCTAATCGTGGGGGATTTCTCTGGCACTACACCGCAGACTTGGCGAATCAATGGGGCGAAGTAGCTCTCAAATCTCAAACCTGGGTTCAACCAATCCCTAACAGTCCAACTGCGGGAGAGACGCTGAAGAGGAGCATCGATCGTTGAGCGGGCGTATGTCTTAGTTAATTAATTCAGAAACCAATCCCCTTATCAAGCCACTCTGGGCAAGCAGAGCCTGGAGATTGGACGTTTTGAAGGCATGAGGCACCCGCTGTGCTCGCCGCGGACGGCCCTGCGCACCAGGATGAACCTGAAACTCACGCTTCGTTGTCGGTGATTAGGAATCCACGAACGAAGCGTGAGTTTCCAATGTGGGAGCGGACCTCTGGGCCGCGATGGCCACCCGTCGCAGTCCCGGTCGCCGTCCGGAGGCCGGCTCCACATTCAGATGTCCAAGCTCCAGACTCTGCACAAGCAGAGCATACCTTATCCTGATTGGCTGGCTGTGAACACAGCCAGAGAAATTCTACCAAGAGCCGCAGCCTCCAGACTCAATGTCGTGAATATCGCTTAAGGAGACTCAGTGATCGCTCTTTCCCCCTCAACCCGAATTCAACGTTCATTTCTAGCCTCATTCCTGCTGTTGAATGCCCTTGGACTGTCAGTGTTCACTGTTTCCTCAACCAATTCTAATGCAGCCCCGGAGCCTGGCCTGTTGTTTTATCTCTCGGGAAACAACGGCTTCACTGCCGATTTTGCTCGGGGCGATCCAAAACCCGGCGTGGTCAGCGGTGTCGAGATCATCCCGGACGGCGCTCTAGGAGCAGGCTTCAGGTGTGCCCATTTTGATCAAATATTCGGTTACTGGGCTTCAGGAAACATCTATGCCGAGCGTGGAACACTGGCTTTCTTCTGGAGAGCCCGTGATCCGATAGGAAAGACGCCCTTCCACATATTTCAGGTCTCCTATTGCGACCATTCGAGTATCGACTCTTATTGGCTCAGGATCGACTTCAATGGAGAGGGTTATGATGCCTTCGTCACAGATGCCAGCCTGGCCCGCGCCCGTGTGTCCTACAAGCTGGCCTCCTTACCCAAACCTGACCAGTGGGTCCATTTTTGTTTGGAATGGGACGAGACACAGGGAATGCGGTTTTTTGTGGATGGTCAGCTCGTTGGAAAGGTTGACATTTCCGCCGTCTTCTATGCGGGCCTTGACCAATTCGGACCCCATGGAGAGGTCATTGGCCCTCAAGAAGTATATACCGGACTTCAATATGTCAGAGGCGGAGACATCGATGAGATACGTATCTACGATCAAATGCTGTCGGCTGCAGATGTCGCTCGAGTGGCCAAGGGAGAACCTGCTCATGAAACGAAAGCAGTCCTTCGCGATCTCAGAAACAAAAAAACGCAGGACGAGTGGTGGCTGCGTTACGGCTGGAACCGTCCCGGCGATGTGCCCTCTTATCTGGCCGGAAGTTCGGTCAGGGTAAGGAAGGTTGAAATTCAAGAGACTTATGATCTTAAGCAGTGGTTCTGGAAGGCAAACGACGGGATTCGTGAGACAACTTGGCCGGGGGTTTACAACCAGTCCCGGTTGCCCGGACGCACCGATTACTTTATCGAGCCCGATTGGAACTGCTATACATCTTCGGGCAAGTCAGTCACCTTCACCATGCCTGATGAGCCTTGGAACCATTTGGAGATTGCCGGCAGTGCCTTTGGATCTATGTCCCTCTTGGTCTTTGATAAGGAAGGACGCCGCTACCAAGAATCTCCACTCTTCGAAAGGCCGCCAAAACAGGAACGTACCTTTCACCGTCTGAAAGAACCCGTACGTGGCGGCAAAGTGCGATTTGACAACACAGTGCAAGAAACGCCCATAGGCGAGTTTTCTGCCTACTATGTGTCCACTGGAAGAGAACCTCAGGGGCCTGCACGCCTTTCCTACACGATTACTGGAAAGGCGCAAACTGACAATTCAAGCCTGAATCCACTGATGAGCTATGTCAACGGTCGATTCATGGCCGACGAACGCTCGGTGATGGTAGCCCTGCCTGCCGGCGCTCCCTTCACTCCCAGAACCTCAATAATGGAGAAGTCGCTTCCCCTCGTTCATGTTCTTATTCCCTTTGAGTTCAGGGCTGATATGAGGCCTGCTCCTAAGAGTGACAACCACGAGGTTAGCAACATTTCAGAGTACTCCTATACCTGGGAAAACATGTACGACGGTTTGGACGGAGTGGCTATCGACCTTCCGGCTCTGAAAGTAAAGCCAACACACGGCGAGTACTTTCCGCTGAACATTCAAGTCAAGGACCCTCTCTGGCCCAATAGAAACCTGTTAGACTTTAGCTTCGCTGTCAAACCCGGAGAGGCTAAAACACTCTGGTTAGACACGCGTGATCGCATACTTCCAAATGGATATAGTTTCTATATCACAATAGCCGGTGCCGGCTCAGACTTTGGTCCTGAGTGCCTCGAAGGGGCACAAGTCCGCCTTGTTTTCAAAGAACGCAAAGAGGCTGCGGTCGAGCATGAAATAGACCGATTCACCCAGGTAAAAGACAATGTGGGAAACTTTCTGGAATGGGGAACTAACAATAAGAAGTTAAAGCTCTATGACCGCTACAGTCGGGACGTTACCGACCTGCTCAGGGTGAAGCCTGATCATCCGCGGGGTCGCTACTACTGGAGTTATCTAAATCCGGAGCAGGGATGGCCTCAGTTTGATCAGCCGAAGGCTCCGGTAGACATTCCGTTATGGGCTTTCCGCCAGATCGAGGACCTGAAACTGCTGAAGCAGTTCATAAACTGGTGGATCGATGAAAGACAGATAGAGAATGGTGAGCTAGGTGGGGGTCTTTCTGATGACGGCGATCTCACCAATCTTTGGCCGGGCGCTGCATTAATGGGTATTGAACCTGAGAAAATAACCCATTCAATACACACTCTCATGGATGCCTACTATAACCATGGCATGTTTACGAATGGTCTAGCCACGATCATGGCCGACCAGCTCCATTCCTATGAAG
>QHZQ01000223.1 GCA_003224725.1 Acidobacteriota bacterium
TGGTGTGATCGTTCCAGAGTCCATGCAGGAAATAGACGACTGGATAGCTCTTGTTGTCTTTGCCATAGGAAGGCGGCAGAAAAATGGAATATTCCGCGTCGCCTTTAAGTGCGGGACTGTAAAACTTGCTGAACTCAACTCTCGCCCCACTGCTCATCTCGATGGCAGTGCGATCGCCGCGACGTCGTTCACCCCCCGAATCGTTTTGAAAGTGAATCGCGTAAAGGTCTCTCAAGCAAGGGCAGACGCTGAAACACAAACAAGCCAACATTCCGGCATAAAGTAATTTCAAAAAGAGACGGAAACTCCGCATAACGCTTCATTAATGGGGACGGTTTTCAATCCATCCAGCAAAGCGCGAAATTTAACATTTCATCTTGCAAATTGCCAGGTAATTTTCGAAAGGGAGATTGCTGAGCTTAGCGCATCGTGGCGGGAATCCTGCCTTTTTGTCTGGTTATTTTCGGATTCTATGTCGTGAATTTTTCGCAATGCCGAGGGAGTGAGACGATGGGTTCGAGTGCAGGCGCGATCGATGCGACAGAGGGAGAAGGCTGACCAAATGAACGTAGACCCAGGAGGAAAGAGCCGGTTTTGCTCGCGATCAACGCGGTGACGAGAGGTGAGGCAACGCAGCCAAGGTTGCCCGTCCAGGCTGCAACGCAGTAGGGCGCGCACAGGAGAGCCGTAGGCTGCCGATTCATTTTTGCGTTGCGAGTTCTTTGCCGAAAGCCTTGTTCTTTATCAGTGCTGACATAACGCGTCTATATTCCCCATCTGAAGAGAGGGTCTCCACCGCCTGGAGGAGGGTGGCAGTCATCGTGTTATCGCGGGGCGTGACCCTGGCGATCTGGATCAGGATTTCCGCCTTTTCCCCATCCGAAGAAATGGTAGCACCGGACTCCAATGCCTGGCTTATGGTTTCCTTGCTGAGTTTCGCCTTCTTCAACAGGGCAGATAAAACTTGACGGTGCTCGCCATCGGAGCTGATGGTGCTGACGGCCTCGAAGAAGGCCTGGCGGGGAGCATCGTCAATGTCGTAAAGTTCAACGACTTCCTTCAAGAGCGAAGCTTTTTCTCCGTCAGAGGCAATGGCCGCCGCCGAGTTCAACAGTCGGATTAAGCAATCCATGCTGAACCCTCCCTTCCTCAATAAGTCCAATAAAACTTGTCGATGTTCTCCGTCTGAGCTAATGGTGGCAACTGCGTGGAAAAAAGAGGCACACAAACGATTGTCGCTGGAAAAATGTTCTACTACTTCTTGAAGAATCCTGGCTTTTTCTCCATCAGAAGAGATGCTGGCAGCCGAATCTACAATTTGGGCCAACGATTCGTTGCCGAGGGGCCCTTTTTTTAAAAGCACCGACAGGACTCGGCCGTGCTCACCATCTGAACTGATGGTCCCGGCTGCCTCAACCAAGGCTGCGCCCAACGTTGTCTGGTCGAAGTGGCGGTTTGCTATCTCTTCAAGAAGCCTTCCTTTCTCTCCATCGGAGGAAACCTCTTGTGAAACCTGTCGTATGACTCGCTGCAGGAATTTGGAATCTTCATTGCTTTGGATCAGCTCTTCGAAATAAATGCTCTTAACCCGATCACTCTTGATCCGCGAGATTTCCTCCAGCACTGCGTCCGCTCCGCGATCGCGCCGGATTCTTTGCACTCTGGCCATAGCACCAAACCCTGTTTGGCGAAGCACCTCGGGCAAAATATGAGACAGCCAGGTACGAGCTTCCTCGTTGAAAGGGCGGGATTCGCCTTGCAGGGAGTAAGAGCGTTGCAGCTTTCCGTCCGGACCTTGGACCACTTCCAGTTGCCGAACATTCATCCCATGCCGTTCCTTAATCAGAAGGTAACCCTGGCGGGAAATACTCTTAATGTCGGCATCGTCCTCGGTAAATTCAAACTGCCCTTTGGCCCTGACCTGTAATTTAGTGAATCCGTAGAACCAAGTAACGCTCATTTCGTCATTGGACCAGCGTTCCATACGATCACAACTCAGGTTTAAAAGGGGCAAAAGCAGGACTACACCACGAAATAGACGGAAATACGTTTTCATACGAATCCTCCCGCCCAGGTAGCACAGATTCGAGTGTCGAGTCTGCGTTTTGGATGCTGGAGTCAAAGCTGGCTCTACGCTTAGGCTACAAGCTCATTCCTGCGCCAGAACGTTATAAATGGTTACGATCACTGTAATACAACATAAGCCGGCAATCAGCGAAACCAATGGGAACGAAAGGGCCGTCGAACCTGTAAGAGACCAAGCTTTGAGCCAGTGGTCGTCCAAGCTGGACAGCCATACTTCAATCTGGGACCTTTTTCCAAACAGCCAGGCCGTTAAGGTGAGAGCTGTAACAGCATAAGCGACCTTGTGGAAAATCTCTAAGGGCCTCATTACCTGTTGAGCAGCAGCTCTTTTTTGCAATAAGCGGCACCTTAGCAAAATCAGGCCCGGATCAGGCAAGGGAAGCGGTTCCAGGGTAATTTCGGCCAGCCTTTGCATCCAGCCCGACACCTGAACGACTTCCTGACAAATGGAACAAACTGCGATATGACCCCGCAGGGAATCTTTCCATTGGCCCGATCTGACAGCTTCCACGACGTACCCTTCATTATCACAGTGGCGAATACGTTTCACGGCGTCATCTCCGAGGCCCAGCCTTTCTGTTTGAGAAGCCGGGCCAGTTTCTGGCGGGCGCGATATAGGAGAACCCGGATGCTGTTTTCCTTCAGCCCTAACGCGACAGCAATCTCACGATGCTCCGAACCTTCGGCGTAAGCCAGCCAAAGTAAGGAGCGTTCCAGTGGTTTTAACTCTAGTAAGATACGTGACATATCGCGGCCGAGAATGACGGTTCCTGCAGTATCTTTGTGGGCTAAACTGAGCGCTGGCTTGGCGTCTTCATGCAAATGAGTGTTGACGATCCAACGCTGCTCTCGCTTGGCGCGGCGCCAATGGTCGATAATGAGGTGCGTGGCGATCTTATAAAGATAAGCTTTCATCAATGACTCATCCTGTTTCCGTTTTGGGGCATGAAGAAACCGGATGTAAGTCTCCTGGAGGATATCGTCGGCCAAGCTGGCGTCACCGCCAACACGACAGATGTAGTGCCATAACAGGCGCGCTGTTTTCTGGTAGAATGCATTAAATGCCGATTCGTCCATCCGTGGCTGCCGCTCCGCCTGCGCGGATACCATCGATCCCGCTCTGACCAGCGCGTTATGCATGAGGACACCAGGCCACGTCATCATTGAACCCAATTCCAACTAAGTAATTCTTGGGTGTTCGCTCACCCCGCTCACTCCTGCGGTTTCCCCGCGGGGTGAGGCTCGATGAAAGGGGTTCGAACTCAGGTCTAAGCTATCTGTAGCTTATCACCTCCGGAATTCAGGACAGGGATCCCTACGACTGAGAAACAAGGTCCTTGCGCTTACCCGATTCAATCTCGGAAATCAGGCCCAGGGACTTGGACAGACGATAGGAAATTCCTGCCGAAACCAAAAACCCTATTCCCAGAGACAAACCAATAACGCCAATGACGTTGAAGACATCTCCATCAAAGCGGTACTTCCAGCCCAGGAAAAGGAACCCCAACCCGAAAAGGGTAAGGGTCACTCCTTTTTGAATTGAGCTTAGAATTCGTTCGATTGGGCCTCCTCTAGCCACTCCTTTACCGTTACCCTCCATCGTCAAAGATTCGATAAAACGCTGGCCGCCCTCAGATTCGGAGAACTCGACAAGTTCCCTTCCCGACCCGATTCTATCCAATAACTTTGTTTGAAGCTCAGATCGTGCCTTGGCTGTTATCCTTCGCCTATGGCTGTCAAAGCCTATCCAAAAGATCCAACCGACCATGGCAAATAGAGCTGGCAGAACTATTATCATTACTATCATTTCACCGGGCATTGCATCCTCCTATAAGAGAGTCCTTGGCATCGCAAGCTTCGAAGGTTGTTGAAACAAGCACTTCCCGAGAAACTCTCCTTTGCAGCGATCTTCAAAACTCTTTCTTACCCTTTTAATACGCTTTTGCTACGCCCCAGGTTAACACTGTATCCTGAGAATTAAAATTTCTGAAGGCCGACTCCACCGTCGAGGTATTGTCAGAACGTGCAGGTCGAATTAGGGGTCCTGAATCAAGCGTTCTGCCATGTTTTCCGCGACTGGAGGAGTTGACGTCTTAATGTTAGTATCTTTGTGGTCCTTCTTTTCACTTCTGTCGACCGCAAAAAAGTCAGATCCTTAATAGGAAGCAGTTCTTCATCACTCCACCCCTATCTTCTACCGCCCAATTGGAGTTTTCGTTATAATAACGAGCTTGAGTCGAAATGCTCTTGTCCAATTGTCGACTTACAAGTTTGACCTTAGGTTGGGAGTTGATAAGGATCATGAGACCGAAAACAATGTTTGAAAAAATCTGGGAAACCCATGTGGTCCACGAAGAACCGGGCAGGCCTTCACTGATCTATATAGACCGCCACTTGGTTCACGAGGTCACCTCACCTCAAGCTTTTGAAGGTCTGCGTCTAGCGGGTCGAAAGGTGCGCCGCCCAGACCTGACTTTCGCCACGATGGACCACAATGTCCCAACCACTCAGCGTTTCCTTCCTATCGAAGATCCGATTTCCGCTCAGCAGATGGAAACCTTGTCTAAGAATTGTCAAGAATTTGGGATTACTCTTTTCGATCTCAACAGCCCGCATCAGGGCATCGTCCATGTGATTGGTCCCGAACTGGGATTAACGCAGCCGGGCCTTACGCTCGTTTGTGGAGATAGTCACACCTCCACCCATGGTGCCTTTGGAGCCTTAGCCTTCGGCATCGGTACAAGCGAAGTTGAGCATGTCCTGGCCACCCAATGTCTGCTGCAGGACAGACCAAAAACTTTCCTGATTCAAGTAAACGGTAAACGGCCTTACGGTGTCGAAGCCAAAGATATCATCCTCTCCATCATCGGCCAAATTGGCACAGCAGGTGGTAGTGGGAGTGTTATTGAGTATGCTGGTGATACCATCCGCGAACTGAGCATGGAAGAGCGCATGACCGTTTGTAACATGTCCATTGAAGGCGGTGCACGGGCCGGAATGATTGCTCCTGACCAAAAGACATTTGAATATTTGAGAGGGCGGCAGTACTCCCCAGTGGATTTTGAGAGAGCTGTCGAGAACTGGAAAAAGTTGCCCAGCGATAGCGGCGCTCAGTTTGACCGAACGCTCAATTTCGATGCGGCTTGTCTTGCTCCCCAAGTTACCTGGGGGACCAATCCAGGTCAGGTGGTGGCAGTTGATTCACGGGTTCCTAGCCCAGCAGACTTTGCCGATCCAAATGCCAGAAAATCGGCTGAACGCGCGTTGGAATATATGGGCTTAAAAGCAGGAACGCCTATCGCGGACATTCCCGTTGAGAGAGTGTTTATCGGGTCCTGCACCAACTCTCGCGTGGAAGATCTTCGGAGAGTGGCCCAGTTCATTAAAGGCAAGCATGTTTCTCCCAAAGTTTACGCCATGGTCGTGCCCGGCTCCCAGCAAGTCAAACGAACCGCAGAGAAAGAGGAGCTGGACCGTGTTTTCAAGGAAGCGGGCTTCGATTGGCGCGAATCGGGTTGCTCGATGTGCCTGGGTATGAATCCTGATATTCTCAGGCCGGGAGAACGCTGTGCCTCCACATCCAATCGTAACTTTGAAGGCCGTCAAGGCACCGGAGGACGAACCCATCTCGTCAGCCCCCTCATGGCCGCCGCCGCCGCAATCGAAGGTCACTTTGTGGATGTGCGACAGTACCAACTGAACTAGGAGTAGCTAGCAACTTCTTACCGCCAAGGGTCGGGTCTCCTAAAGCAATGACCCCTCACCCGGCCTGCGGCCACCCTCTCCCCAGGGAGAGGGCAGGGCGTGAGGGGACGGCAGGTTAACAAACTTCACCAAAGTCTGAACTTCGACGCCACCAAGTAACCCTAGGCCAGGATTGCAGACACTCTCATTAACGGAGCGAG
>QHZQ01000756.1:0-1309 GCA_003224725.1 Acidobacteriota bacterium
GAGGAAGCGCAGAAGATTATCGATCCAGTTCTGAGCGTTATGATGGAAGCAGTCCATCGCTACGAAGGAACTGTGAACCAGGTGTTAGGAGACGGCATCATGGCGCTTTTCGGCGCGCCTTTGGCTCACGAGGATCATGCGCTACGCGCCTGCTATGCCGCCTTGGCAATGCAGGAGGAGATGCGGCGCCATCGTGAAAACCTTGGGCAGACTGATGAAATCGGGGTGCAGATTGGGGTCGGCTTGAACTCTGGTGAAGTCGTGGTTCGTTCTATAGATAACGATCTCAATATTGATTATTCGGCTCTTGGCCACACGACTCATCTGGCGGCTAGGATGCAAGAACTTGCAAATGGGGGAGCTATTCTGATGATGGCCTCCACTCTACGGGAGGTCGAAGGGTTCGTCGAAGTCAAATCTCTCGGTGCCGTACAGGTGAAAGGAGTTTCGAGACCGATTGATGCGTACGAACTCGTGGGTGTTACCTCTGCCCGCACACGTCTCCACGCGGCGGTTTCCCGAGGACTCACGCCCTTCGTAGGACGGAAGACCGAGATTGAAACCTTTCAGAAGCTAATAGAAAGGTCGGTCACCGGGCGCGGCCAGATATTTTCAATGGTTGGCGAGCCGGGCATGGGTAAATCACGCTTGGTCTATGAGTTTATACATTCCCATGTGCCACCGGATTGGCGCGTGTTTGAAGCGCCATCCGTCTCTTATGGCAAGGCAGCTCCCTATTTCCCGGTCATCGAACTGATCCGTCGCTACTTCGACATCTCCGAAGGCGAGGAGATAGAGAGTATCCGAGAGAAGATAATCGACCATGTATTGAAATTGGATGAGATGGTCAAGGATGCGATCCCCCCGATTCTCGCGCTGGTCGGCGCTCTACCGGATTATAAGGATGGGCGTCCCCGGAGCTACGGGTCGAACGGTGGACAGCAAAATGTTCTCGACTCGATACAGAAGTTTAAAGACATGGAGCCTCAGCAGCGGCGCCGTCACACGTTCGAGGCGCTCAAGCGGGTGATGATCCGTGAAAGCCAAAAACAACCGTTGTTATTGGTTTTTGAAGATCTCCATTGGATCGACAACGAAACGCAGGCTTTTCTCGATAATCTCGTCGAAAGCTTGCCGATGGCTCGAATGCTCCTCCTTGTCAATTATCTACCTGGTTATAATCACAACTGGGCTGATAAAACCTATTACACCCAGGTTCGCATTGACGCGTTACAGTCCACAAACGCGGAAGAATTGCTGCGGCATTTATTGGGTCACAATAAGGACCTGGAGCCGTTAAAGGAATCGC
>QHZQ01000756.1:1345-1912 GCA_003224725.1 Acidobacteriota bacterium
GTCTCTTGTAGAAACAGGAATTTTGGTGGGGGAGAAGGGAGCCTACCGACCGGGCCTTGCCGTCGATACCATTCGAATCCCCAGATCGGTGCAGAGCGTTGTCGCGGATCGTATCGATCGGTTGCCGATAGAGGGAAAACACCTCCTGCAAACTGCTGCCGTCATTGGCGCGATCGTTCCTTTCAAGTTGTTGCGCGCGGTCGCAGAACAGCCGCAGCAAGAACTGTATCAGCATCTGTCGACGCTTCAGGCAGCTGAGTTTCTCTACGAAACAAATCTGTTCCCAGATGTGGAGTACTCTTTTAAACATGCTCTTACCAACGAAATTGCATACGGAGCCTTGCTTCATGAGCGGCGGACTTTCCTGCACGCTCGCATCGTTAAAGCGCTGGAGGAGATGACGGAGAATATTTCGCATGACCATTTGGAAAAACTTGCGCACCATGCGTTCCATGGAGAACTCTGGGACAAAGCAGTCATATATCAAAAACAAGCTGGCGCAAAAGCCGTATCTTTATCGTCCTTTCGGAATGCGGTGCTTTACTTTGAGAAGGCATTAGAGGCTTT
>QHZQ01000756.1:1977-2496 GCA_003224725.1 Acidobacteriota bacterium
TTATTCTCGGAGATTTTCAGCACGGCCTAACATTCCTAGAAGAAGCCAAAGCGGCCGCAGACGCATTGAACGATCAAGGTCGGTTGGGAACTGTGCTTAATCTTATGACTGCCCACTGCCAAATCCAAGGGAAATCAGAACAGGCAATCATGTCTGCCAAACAGGCTCTGGACCATACAAAGGCGCCGGAGCATCTCGACCTTCACATCGTGGCCCACTATTTCCTGGGCGTAGCCTATCATAATGTAGGTCAATATGATGAGGCCATTAGCGTACTAAACCGTGCCTTGTCATTAATCGGAAATCGTAGGTTTGAATTGTTTGGCACTACGGGGATTGTGTCTGTTGTTTGTAGGGCTTGGTTAACCCGCTGCCTCGCACAACTCGGGGACTTTAACGATGCCATCTCCTATGGAGATGAGGGAATCAAAATTGCCTTAGAAAGTAGTCATCCATACAGTATTGTCTACGCATATTATGGTGCTGGAGTGCTATTCCTCATTAAAGGGGAGTTTGACA
>QHZQ01000224.1 GCA_003224725.1 Acidobacteriota bacterium
CGAAAGTTGCCCGGGTTCAGTACGAGTATGGCAAACTGCTACAGCGGGCCGGCCGGGTCCATCCTGCCCGGGAAGCTTTTGAGCGGGCACGGCAGCTCGATCCGGGCTACGCACCGAATCTCTATTCGCTTAGCCGGCTTTACGCCAGCCTTGGCCAACCCGCTCTAGCAGCCCAGGCGGCCGACGAGTTTCTCGCCGCGCGGCAGCGGCACGAGCCCAAGGCGGAATCGAAGTAAGCCTCGGCCAATGAGCGGCTGAGAAGGGCGGGAATGGGGCATCGCGCCCTACGCGACCTCGAAGGCGCTGGTGTGGAAAAAGGTGGCATCGATGTCGTCCAACCCAGCACCGTGCGCTCGGGCGGCGTGGCTGAAATTACCAAGATCGCTGAAATGGCCTACCGCAAAGGGTTGCTGTGCATTCCCCATTCATGGAATGCGATGATCGGGGTGGCAGCCGCAGTCCATTTGGCGGCCGTGCTTCCCAATATGCCCTACATCGAATTTCCGATCGCCATCCCTCATTCGCCCCTGATCACGGACTTGCTGGTTCCTGAGCTCAAGCCGGACGCCCATGGCTGGATCGAAGTTCCCAGGCGGCCCGGCCTTGGCTTCAGGCTCAACGAGGATCTGGTCAAGCGCTATCGAGTGAAGCCTTCTTGATCATTGTCGACGTTGGATCACAGTCTCTGCGTGATCAGTGGGGCAGTGCGGATTGTGGGCACGCGAACTCAAGGAGACTCCTCCAGGCGCGTTTAAGAGGTTCGAGCCTATAACCCTAAAACCGGCAGTTCAAAACCGCGGAGACGCGGAGACGCAGAGAGAAACAGGGATAAAACGTAACGGCGTCCCATTTTTTTCTCACCAAAACGGTGAAAGAACCGTGGCTACACTGGGTTCAAAAGCCGAAAACCAACCGCCCGGCAATCCCGACTGTTGGGTGTTTTAACAAGAAGCTCTCTGCACCTCTGCGTCTCTGCGGTGGGCATTTACTGCTGTTTCTAGGATAACTCAAATTCACGACTGAAAGGACGCTCATGAAGATTACTGGAGTGGATTGTACTGTGCTGGTCGTTCCTGACTGTAACTTAGACGCCTGCGACTCTTCACAAGACACGGTGGTTGTGGAAGTGCACAGTGATGAGGGAATCACTGGGATAGGTGAGGTCGACACCAATCCCTGGGTCGTGAAGGCCCTGATCGAATCTCCGGGATCCCACATCATGAGTCTGGGATTCAAAGAACTGTTACTGGGCCAGGACCCTGGTCGGCCCCAGGCTATTGGGACCGTCTTTACACTTTCTCTGCTATGACTACCAGGCGCGGCGCGGGTACTTGCGCCATCGGCGCCATTGATATGGCCATTTGGGACCTCTATGGCAAGGCTGCCGGGAAGCCGGTGTGGCAGCTCTTGGGTGGCGTACCACAAGCGCACATCACTCCCTATGCCAGCTTGCTGCCCAGTGGCACCACACTCGCTGAGTACCGGGAGAGCTTGCTGGCCAAAGCCACCTGGGCCCGTGACTTTGGCTTCAGCGCTGCCAAACTGGAAATCTGCATCAAGGGGCCTTACGCCCACAATCGGCTTCAGGAGGGGGACGATGCCATTGTTCAACTGGTGGCGGAGTGTCGGCAGGCGGTGGGTCCCGAGATGTGCATTATGGTGGATGTGGCCTACTGCTGGAACGACTGGAAAGAGGCTTTGCGCGTGCTGCGGCGCTTAGAACAGTATGACATTTTCTTCGTTGAAACTCCTCTGCCGTCAGACGATTTGGAGGGCTACCGGCGGCTGGCAGGTGCCACCGACATCCGCATCGCGGCGGGCGAATGGCTACAGACCCGCTATGAATTCCTGGACCTGATGAATCGCGGACAGGTAGATGTTGTCCAACCGGACGTTGGACGAGTCGGCGGTTTCACGGAAGCCCTGAGAGTCGTGCAATTGGCTCGGGATCGGGGCAAACTTGTCGTGCCACACTGCTGGAAGACCGGCATTGGTGCGGCCGCTACCGCTCATTTGGCGGCCGTGTCTCCCAATATCGATTCATCGAATTTCTGCCCGCTGCGGTTGCTGACTCCCAGCTTCGTCGCGAACTGGTGTCGGACGAACTCAAGATCGACAGAGGCAGCTGGACCTGCCTCAGCGACCAGGGCTGGGGATCAATCTCAATTCTGACGCCTTTTCGAGGTTTGCGACTGCTGCAGACAGAGCGTATTCATCGAGATCGCTGCCTCAAGAAGTATAAGTCAATTAGAGCTACACAAACCGGTGGTCGGCCATTGACACGGAACCCGTCAGGTTGGCGGCAACTCGGAATCAGCTCTTCGATCCTCACCATTTAATCCCCGCGCTTGGGCACGCCGTTCGGCCGGACCCTCTTGGAGGGCCTTTCTGGCTGCCGGAGCGTCGTTCGGCCTAATACTATTGAATAGCGGCAAGTGCATGGCGCGCCATTCTGCCAAGGCAGCTTGGTGGGCCTTTCTGGCAGCCTGAGGGTCGTTCGATTTAATGGCATTGAGTAGCGGCAGGTGCAGATTGGCATCCTGTAACAGATCAAAGGATCGTTGCGCCGCGACACGGATCGTAGAGAAAGCAAACAAGGGCCGTATGATCCTGCTTAAGGCACTTTGCAGATACTCATTCCCAGTAAATTCCCAGATTTTCTCGTGGAAGGCAAGGTCCTTGCGTATAAAGCTCTTGCTGTCCTGAGCTCGTGCGGCATCGACCACCTTCAGGAATAGGCCCTCCAGAGATTCGATATTTTGAGGAGTTGCCAGACGAGAGGCCTCCTCCACGGCAAAGCCCTCAAATACCTCCCGACACGCAAAAATCTTGTCAATCTCGACCGGTGACAGCTTCGTTATATGGGTGGATGCGTTCGGCCACTTGGTGATGAAGCCTTCACTTTCAAGTTGAATAATCGCCTCTCGAATCACCGCCAAACTGGTCCCAAACTGGGAGGCCAGCTTGCGTTCTACAATCTTCTCGCCTTCCCGAAGCGTGCCATTGAGAATGGCTTCACGAATTTCCTCGGCGACTCGACCCCGCAACGTGAGTGTGCTGCTGCTCAGTCTTTCAAAAACCATAGCCATAATATTATCCGATCGTTCTCGAAGAACCTCACAACATGGTCTTTTAACCCCTAGCCGAACAACTCGGCAACTTCTGCTACATCCAGGAAGTCGGTGCCAGACTGAGGTTCAACGTACTGGAAGACTCGTCCGGAAGGGGTGTTGGTAATTTCCTTGGTCCAATCGATACCGAGAGCTGAGTAAATGGTGGCAGCGACATCTTCGGGATAGACGGAGCGCTTTTTGGCCCAGCCGGGTCTGATGACTCGAGCCCCCTGTTCATCAGTGGCTCCGATAGCACGTCCGCCCACAATGCCGGCTCCAGCAAAGAGTCCACTCATGGCAAATCGATGATGATCGCGGCCTTTATTCACGGTGATATCTCCTGGAGTCCGCCCAAACTCGCCCATCGAGACAATCAGCGTCCTTTCTAACAAAGAACGACCGTCCTTGGTTTTGATCTTTTGCATGTCGCCAATCAGTTCTGCCAAACCGTTATCCAGCTCACGGCTCAAAGTGTAGTGATTTGACTTTTCTGTTTTGTCATAGATGTTGGTGTGAAGATCCCAACCTCCCTGATGGATCCCGATAAAGCGGGTGCCCGCATCAGCCGCCAGCAGATTTCGGGCTAGAATACATGCATCCCCGAAGGCGGATGCTCCGTAGCGTTTCTTTTCTTCCTCCTCCATGCGCAGGATGCCGGTTATCTGCGGTGACTGCATCATGGTCAGCGCATCGTTACGGTAGACTTCCAACTTCTGCTCATGCGAATTCTTGGACCCCAATAAACCCGCTGAGAGTTCAGTCATAGAATTGAGGTATTTGAAGCGCCGTTCAAACCGGCTGGCTTCCTTTTCCGGAATGACAAAAGGGAAATCCCCACCCCGGGTGTCCAAATTCAGTGGTGCGAACTGACTGTCCAGACAGCCCTCCTTGACTTGATCGGGCCCATAGTTCATGGAAACAAACGGCGCTAGGAAATCGGTCAACCTCCTTCTATTGTGAAATTCATACGCCACCACGGCTCCCAGGGACGGCACTTCGCGCACCCGAGCCGGACTGACTGGGTGAGCCACGTGCAAGTAATAAGTGGCCCGACCGTGCTCGGTCTCCCAGGTTTCCATCGAGCGCACGATAGCCAGGCGCTCCAGCTTCTGGCCCAATTTTGGGAACAATCCTACCGGCAGGCGAAGATCGGGTTTGAGCGTTCGGATGTCGAAGTCTGGCGGCGTCCATCGACCTTCCTTCACATCAAAGGTATCCAGATGGCTCGCTCCACCCTGCAAGAAGACAAACAGACAAAACTCAGCCGTGCCCCGAGGCTTGACTCTTTCCTTAGCCACCACGTTGACGGGACATACCATAGGCATAAGGTCGTAGCCCGCTATAGCCACTGCCCCAATCCGCAAGAGTTGACGTCTTGTCAGCTTCGGAATGTAAACAGGTAGATGAGACATATCAGCTCCTTCAGCAATTATTTCTGTTTCGAGAGAGAATGTATAGACAATGTAGGAGGGGCCTCGGGGCGCCGGCAGTTCCGGGTCGCCCTGTTAAGGCCGATCCCACCTAATAGTTCAAAAGAAACTCCGGCTTGTTAATCAATACCCACAGCAGATCCTCAGCCCCTTGACTATGATGTTCCTCCAGCAACCGAGCTCCAAAAACTGCTTCTTCTTTCAGAGGGAAACGAGAAAGCGTGGCCAGAAATAATTCCTCAACAATTTCCGCATTAGTTTTTGGGGGCTCGGCATTGAGTAAATCGTATAGCCGATCCTTTTCTTGTACTCGAATCTTTTCCTTGACCAGCTCACTGTTCAGCAGGACTGCAGACTGGACTACGGAACTTCCGAGCGACTTGGTTCCCAGGGTGCGATCGTCAAGTCCAAAACCTGCCAGCAGACGCCGCAACTTGGGATCGAGGTCATCTGGCGACACCGTCTGCATGACGTATTTGACCTTCTCACCTTTGATCTTCTCACCACCATAGTCACCATAGTCACCTGAGTTCATCTCGTTAAAGACTCCAGTGGCTTGCGAAAGTGCATCCCAGACCTGTTCGGCAGGCAGGCGACGAACCAGCCGGCGTGCGAAGTAACCCACGTACTCGGGCTTCCATGGAGCCTCGAACCGGTGCGACAACTGGTAAGCTGATGAGGTCACCATTAATCGTATCAGATAACGCAGATCGAAATGGTGTTCTTGAAAGTCCCTGGCCAGCGCATCCAGAAGCTCGGCGTGAAGCGTCTGTGGCGCCCACGGTTCGGGTATCGTCACATTGGGTCCATATCGAGCTAGATCGAAATCCAAGGGAGGGTCCACAATCCCTATCCCGAACAGCTCTGCCCAGATGAGGTTGACCGTAGCCCGGGCAAACTGGATATGACCGGTAATCATTCGCGCGTAAGCCTCGCGCGGGTCCTCCCCGGGCCTCGGTTTCTCACCGGTGAGTAAGAAGGTAGGCGTTGTGTCTGTCTCGTATCGGGGCAGCCTTAGAACGCTTTGGCTTTTGATGTTGTAACCTTTGCCTTCGTTGCTCAGAACGAACTCATCGACCAGATCACCGTAAGGACGATACATTCGCACTTTGCCAAAAAATGCAGCTTGTTTCCAAAGATCGGTGCGCTCGCGTTCGGTCAACCACAGGTTGATCTTTTCCAGATGACGGGCACCGCTGTGGCAAGAAACGCACTCCAGATTGATGCCAAGAAACATCTTGGTGGTACGAATGGCCAGCTCATCGTAAGTGTCCTCGTGATTCACGGTGCTCTGGTCCGGCTCATCAACATAAAAGCGAATGAGGAAATTGGCCGGAGCCGAATTGAAATTCGAGGCTGTTGTGGCCGTCAGCAACCCTCGCACAAACTCGTCGTAGGGCTGGTTGATGGCCAGAAAATCATAAATGTGGTGATAAAAGAGAGTTCTGCCACGGTTCAGCAGGGAATTTACTCGGAACAGATCAGAAAAGAAATAAGTCCAGCGGTCAAGAAAAGGTGTGGAGGGCTTTTTGGTAACCCCCTTGGTACTGGTGGC
>QHZQ01000225.1 GCA_003224725.1 Acidobacteriota bacterium
TATCATGGGTCTATCCAAATAATTCATTCGTACTCAACAGGTGACCAGCATCCCAGGTTTCATGCCGATCAAGGCTGTCGATTATTTTCGTTCTCCCCAAAACCCGTGAATCCCAGCTTGGAGTGAATAGAGTTCAGCTCCCGATTCGTGTCTATTCGTCTGATTCGTGGGCTCTGAGCCTTTGGTTGGGTTCAAGCAGACTTAAGGGCACAACAAGCGGTCACCCCGCAGGACAACTCACAAGAATGCTTGACATGTTGCCAAATGCCTCTCCATTGATTATGCAGTCGGGATGATGAATTTGTATCAGATAAGTTTGAACTTAGAGGGAAAAAGAAGGTCAGGCCTACAATCGGTCGTCCCTCAGGGATTGGAAACCGCATCCGGAGGTGTGTTTCCGAGTTGGCTGACAGAGACTAGTGTTGTGTCTCACATTTACATTGACAATTCCTAAGCTTGGCCACTGCCCCCTCACGCGGCCTTCGGCCACCCTCTCCCCCGATGGGGGCGAGGGAGCAAAATTAACAATTTACTCTGCCTCACCCCCAGCGAGGGTAGGGGTCAGGGGAAGTCCAGCCCAATTGGAAAGCTATTTCAGATGCGCAACACTAGCCAGCCTAGCTTTCGATGGTTGAACTCGAATCCTGCATCAAGTTTCCATTGCTTCTAGCCCTTCGGGCGGATTGCTCTATATGCTTGAGGCGTGGGACCAGTTCCTCGAGATGGTGCAACAAAGTCTCGATTCGGGTTTTCTCAGAGCGCTCAACCAGGATTTGTTGTTTCAGCGCATTGTTTAAATTGAGGATGGACGCAACCTTGAAGGAAAGTCCTTCGTAAGGAGAGGCAAAGTTAATGGCTTCAGACTCGGTTTTGTTGAGGAGTCCGTATACCTCGCGGTAAAGTTGCAAAACTTGCTGGGCTTCTTCCTCGCTAGGGAATGAAGCAACTTCGGAATCGACGTAAGATTCAATAATTCCCCGTAAGTAAGGTTTTTCATTGTCAACATAGATGACTTGAAATCGCTGGAGACCGAGGGTTAGTATATCCATCCTCCCATCATTGTATTTTTTGAGGACTTTGGTGATTTGAGCCAAACAGCCGATTTCCTCTACGGATCCATCGTGCGCATAGAGGATCCCAAAAGGTGTTTTTTCAAGGATACACTCTCCAATCATCTCTTTGTATCTCTCTTCGAAAATGTGAAGAGGTAGCATGATTTCGGGGAAGAGCACAACATCCAGAGGGAATAGCGAGATGTATTTTTCCATTGGTGCATCTTATGGGCAAATTTCGATATGAGTCAAGCAGGGAGTTTGACGGCGAGGTTTGCCCGCAGAGCCACATAACCGGCAACTCAACCCCCAATAAGAACCGTTCCCTGAATTATGCTTTGCTAAATATTGGTGATTGAATAGATTGTGCTGTTTGAATCGCAATAGCATTGCAGTCTTAACTATCTGAAAACACGCCCATTGTATTCCCTTGAAGGAATTGGGTCACAGAGCGTCAGCCCAAAAACCGAAGAAGCGTCGCTCAGTGACTCCAAATGTACTGCTTAATCAATAATTTAGGACGATGAACCCTCCTAAATAGAGCCATGAGGTGCAAATTATGAGCGTAAGCCAAAGTGTCGATCGAGAGTATGTGCCCCAGGATTCGGATGTCCCCCCAGGTGGGTTTGTCCAGATTGGAAAGATCGAGGACGTCATCGCGCAAAGACTCGAGGAGGAGCGGACACGATTAGAGCAAGAGTTGGGCATTGGAAAAAGAGAGACAGAACAATTCTTCAAACCCAAGGAAAACCCTTTTACAGAAGACCAAAGAGGTCATACAACTCTTCTCTTTGGGGGATTAACCTGGAAGCATGAGAAACTTATCCATGCGGCCCTCGAGAGACTGAGCTATCGCTGCGAGGTGGTCCCAACTCCCAATGTGGCTGCGTTCCAATTGGGCAAGGAGTTTGGAAACAATGGGCAGTGTAACCCTACTTACTTTACTGTCGGAAACCTGGTTCAATTCTTGCAAGAGCTTGAAAAGAAAGGAATGGCCAAGCAGGAGATCATTGACAGTTATGTTTTCTTAACTGCCGGTGCTTGTGGCCCCTGCCGTTTCGGCATGTATGAGGCAGAATATCGCTTGGCCTTGCGCAACTCCGGCTTTGACGGTTTCCGGGTATTGCTATTCCAGCAGTCGGGCGGTTTAAGTCAGGGAGAAGCCAAAGCAGGTTTGGAGATGAACCTGGATTTCTTCCTTGGAATCTTGAATGCGATGAACATGGGCGATTTGATCAACGATGTGGTCTATCAAATTCGTCCCTACGAAGTGCACAAGGGCGAGGCGGACCGAGTGCTTGATGAGTGTATGGACCTTTTGGCAGAGGGAATCAAAAAGTCCAGGCCATATCAGCTGGAAGGCAAGCTCGCCTCGTTTTTGCAAAAGTTTCCCAAAGCCGGCGACACTGCCGGGTACATTGGTAAGTTTCTGAATCAACTTTATGGTGACGAATACACTAGCGCGCTGCGAGAAGTGCGAAGGCGATTAAATGCCGTCGAAGTCGATAGAACCCGGGTAAAGCCCCTGGTGAAGGTTACAGGAGAATTCTGGGCGCAAACGACCGAAGGCGATGGCAATTTCAACATGTTCAAGTTCCTGGAGAGGGAGGGAGCTCAGGTGATGGTGGAGCCTGTGGGGACATGGATTAATTACATGATTCATCAGGCCCGGAACAAGATCGCCGACCGCAAAGGGGTTGAAGAGGCCATAGAGGCTCCTCCAGCCTGGAGGTTGGATAAGGTATTGGCGTACAATTGGAAACACAAAAATCGCATTGTCAAGCTTTCTCTTGCCGAGGCCATTTTCAAGCGGGAATGGAATCGTCTCCGGGAGGCTTTAAATTACATTCCTCATGACTTGGCGGATCAACGGGAGTTAGAGCGCCTGGCCCATTCTTTCTATAATTCCCGAGCGGCCGGAGGTGAGGGGCATCTGGAAGTGGCTAAGAATATCTATTATTGTACCAAGCACATTTCGCATATGGTGCTTTCCTTGAAACCCTTTGGTTGCATGCCCAGTACTCAGAGCGATGGCGCCCAGTCTGCTGTGGTGGCTCACTTTAAGGACATGATCTTCCTGCCGATTGAAACTTCGGGGGAAGGGGAGATCAATGCTCACAGCCGGGTTCAGATGGCCTTGGGTGAAGCTAAGGTGAAAGCTAAGGCAGAATTTGAAAAGGTCATGAAAGAAGTCGGCTACAGCATGGACGAAATTCGTTCCTACGTTGACGACCATCCAGAATTAAAGGGAGGGATGTATCGCGTGCCCCACAGCGAAGGCATCATTGGCACAGCAGCCAATTTTGTGATTCATGTGGCTTCGCTGATGAAATCTGAGAGAAGGTCAAGACTAGCCGTTGCTTAGGGCTCTGGGAGTCAAACTCGAGCCAGTCCATGGTCGAGTTGGGAACGAGTATTGTTTTGGCTCGATTGGTATGACCCTTTGGGTAAAAGCTCATCCGCATTCCTGGCAGCTTTAAGCTGGTAACGACTTAACATTGAGGTAAGTGAGTGGCCACGAAAAATTACGAATCTTTATTTATTGGATTGGATGTTGGATCGACAACCGTAAAGGCAGTTGTGGTGGACCCGTTGTCTGATGAGATCCTCTGGAGCGACTATCAGCGACACGACACTAAACAACCTGAGAAGGTCTTGGAGTTTTTGCAGCGGATCGAAAATGAATTCTCCAGCGTCGCCTCCGAGAAATTTAGAATTTTCATAACGGGAAGTGGAGGCGGCACACTTGCAGGCTTTATTGGCGCGAAGTTCGTTCAAGAGGTCAATGCTGTCTCCTTGGCCGTCGAAAAGCTCTACCCCTCCGCTGGCTCGGTAGTCGAGCTGGGAGGTCAAGATGCAAAGATTATTATTTTCAAGGAAGATCCCGAGACTGGAAAGAAAAAGAAGATTCCCAGCATGAATGACAAGTGCGCCGGCGGCACAGGGGCTGTCATTGACAAGATTAATGCCAAGCTGAAAATTCCGGCAGAGGAACTCTGCCAGCAGGGATATTACGGCTTAAAGTTGCATCCGGTGGCGGGAAAATGCGGGGTCTTTGCTGAGACTGATATTAATAGTTTGCAGAAAATGGGTGTGCCGCGGGAAGAGTTGATGGCGTCTCTCTTTGAAGCGATTGTGGGGCAGAACCTGGCCGTCCTGACTCGAGGAAACACTTTGCGGCCTGATGTCTTGCTCCTGGGTGGGCCCAACACGTACGTTCGTGGAATGATGGAAGCATGGAAGCATAATATCCCTAAAGTCTGGGAGGAACGAAACTATCCGTTGCCTCAAGGCATCGACCCCAAGGATCTCATTAAAGTTCCGACGAATGCGCAATACTTTGCGGCACTGGGAGCTGTCGAGTTTGGGAAGTCGGAAGAGGCGGATGTGGGTGTTTATCGTGGGACGAAGGATTTGGTCCATTACATGACTGTGGGACGCCTGGAAGAGAAAAAGAAAAAGGGCGCGACCGGGATTGTCAAAAATGAGGAAGAGTTGGTTGCGTTCCAACAGCGTTATCAACGAAAGAAATTTGTTCCTGTGACTTTTCCTGCCGGCCAGGTTGTGGAAGGGTTCATTGGATTGGATGGGGGATCCACTTCGACCAAGGCCGTCCTTTTGGATAGAGATCGCAATGTTCTGGTAAAAACCTACCAGCTTTCCAAAGGTAATCCGATCGAGGACACTATTGAGGTCTTTAAGAAACTGAGCGATCAGGTTACCAAATCAGGCGCCACTTTGAATGTGCTGGGTGTTGGCACCACCGGCTATGCCAAGGACATCCTGAAGGACACGCTCGCTGCGGACGTGGCTTTGGTGGAAACAGTCGCCCACACTGAATCGGCCTTGCGTTTCTATAAAGATGCAGACGTTATTTGCGATGTCGGTGGGCAAGACATCAAATTAATCATACTCAAGAACCGCCAGGTGAAAGATTTCAAGCTCAATACGCAATGTTCCGCCGGGAATGGTTATTTCTTGCAGAGCACGGCGGAGGGCTTTGGCATTCCGGTCGAAGAATATGCTGATAAGGCCTTCGGCGCGGCCGCCATGCCTACTTTCGGCTATGGTTGCGCCGTTTTCATGCAGTCTGACATTGTTGATTTTCAACGGCAGGGCTGGAAACCGGAAGAGATCATGGCGGGTCTGGCAGCCGTTTTACCCAAGAACATCTGGCTATACGTTTCACAGATTCCCAATATCTCCGCTTTGGGAAAGACCTTCATCCTTCAAGGTGGAACGCAGCATAACTTGGCTGCGGTTAAGACTCAGGTGGATTTTATCGAGTCCCGTTTCAAAGGCAAGGGGATTGCTCCTAACGTCATTGTCCATGAACATTGCGGTGAGAGTGGGGCGATCGGCGCCGCCATCGAAGCCGTGCGTCTCTGGGAACGCGGACGGCAAACGACCTTTATCGGCCTAGACAATGTTGAAAAGATCTCTTATGTCACCCATCGAGACGAGCGCACTCGCTGTTATTTCTGCAAGAACAAGTGTCTCCGCACGTTCATAGATGTCAAGGTGGGAAGCCAGAGAAGTGATGAGCCCTCGAAAAAATCTAAGATCCCCATATTGCCGGGGGTTAAGCGACTCATTGTCGGTAATAGTTGTGAGAAGGGGTTAGTTGAAGACGTTGAAGACATGAAGGTCATCAAGAAGGGGCTGGATTCTGTTAAGGGAGAAAACGCCAATCTGGTGGAACTGGCAGCTAAAGCGGTCTGGAGATCCTTTAATCCTCCAATCGTCAAAGATGCGCCTCCCAGGTTCACTTTGACGGTTGCAGCCAAAAAACGTGCTGAGTTAATGAAGCAGCGTGAGAAGATTCGCATTGGAATACCCCGCGTTCTGAACATGTATTCCCAGAATCCCTTGTTCAGTACTTACTTTGAAAGCTTAGGAATTCCTTCTCAGAATCTGGTCTATTCCGATTACACGACCGAGCAGTTGTATA
>QHZQ01000226.1 GCA_003224725.1 Acidobacteriota bacterium
CAGTGTCCCTAGAGCTGTGTTGGGAAGCGGTTAGAAAGGAGGGAACCGTTGTCCAGGTGGGCGTCTATCCCGGCCCAATTCAAACGGACTTAAACAAGGTCATGATGAAAGAGCTGAAATTGGTTGGGACCTATGGCTACATTTGGACATCGTGGCGTCGGGCGGTTCAACTCCTCAGCAATGGTAAAGTCAACACCGAGTCAATGGTTTCCAACGAATATCCTCTCACACAGTTTGAAGAGGCTTTTCGGAAGACCCAGGATGGCTCCGCCATCAAAGTCGTCCTGTGTCCACAAAGGAGTGCACCATGAAAGTGGGTCTCCCACTCTGGCCAGCAGCTTGAGCGGATCGGAGACTGATAGATACGCTTCGGCGCCGTGGCAGGTATCCAGCTGATTTTCTGCGGCAAACTCTGTATAACTTCTCCCGGATTGAATGCGATCCAATTGCGCTTTTCGAGACTGTAATGCGTTAGTTACTGGGCCGTTGAGGGACGCCGTCTTGGTAGCCACGGCGAGCGCCTTTCTCCGCGACCACCGTCGCTCGCCGTGGGCTTTTCCGCGCAGGTCGACAAACCCACGACGAATTAGAAAACAAATTCGTCGTGGCTACCAAAGCTATTTCTTCGCCGCCGGTAACTAACCCACTTCTCGAGACTGCAAATTGATGTTGCTACCCAGGCAAAACTGAAGTAACTTAAAAACTCAATGATGACAATTGAGACCGAGGCTTTTTAGAGTTGCCCGTGTTTCCTCTTGAATTCATAGAAAAGAGAGAACCACGTTTTTTCAGGCCCTGCTCATGGAGGGGTGAATATGCAAATTGAACGGCCGATTGTGACCCAGTATCCGGAGAACAGTGAAACTCCTCTCAGCGAGATGCGTTCGTGGGTTACACCCAATACATTCTTTTTTGTTCGAAACCATTTTGCAGAGCCCGAAGTAACTATAAAGGAGTGGCGGTTGCAGGTCCAGGGGCATGTCCGCAAACCCCGGGTCTGGACGTGGGAAGACTTGACGGAACTGCCAGAGCGCACGGTCTTCGCCACCTTGGAATGTGCAGGCAATGGCCGATCCTTTCTCCACCGGCCCGAGCCGGGAGTGCAATGGGGCGCTGGCGCCGTTGGTCATGCAGAGTGGAGCGGTGTGCCGCTGGCCACTGTGCTGGAAGCCTCTCGCCCTTTGAGTGATGCTTTGGAAGTGTTGTGTGAGGGCGCCGACAGTGGCACTGAGCCGGATCAACCCGAACTTATGCGGTTTGCCCGCGGCTTACCCCTGGCAAAGGCAATGCACCCCGATACCTTGCTGGCCTTCCAAATGAACGGTGAACCACTCAGCCGCAGTCATGGCGCTCCCGTACGCCTGATCATTCCGGGCTGGTATGGAGTTTGCTCGGTAAAATGGATCACTCGACTCGAGTTCTTGGATTTCCCGTTTGAGGGATATTTCCAGACGAACAAATATACGATCCGGAGAAGAGGAGCCAATGGTGAGCGTCTGACGCGCCTGACCCGGATGGCCGTGAAGTCTCAGATCATTCGTCCTCGGGCAGGATCTGAGCTGCGCCCCGGGGTCAATCGGATCTCCGGCATTGCCTGGGCCGGCGAGGAGGCCGTGGCCAAGGTAGAAGTAAGCGTCGATGGCGGGCAAACGTGGCGGACTGCCAGTCTTGTGGGACCACAGGCGCCTTATTCCTGGACTCTCTGGGAATACCTCTGGCAAGTTAACACGCCAAAAGATTACCGGTTGGTGTCCCGCGCCATTTCGACCATGGGCGAGACACAACCTGCCGACCACGACTCTCTTCGTGGTGGTTATATGATCAACTTTTTCCGACCCCATCCGGTGCGGGTGATCCCCAGCGGGAGAGCGCAGGACTCGTGGGGCGACAGAGTTTCACGTCTGGATGAAATGGTACTTGAGGCCGAAGAATTGTCCCGCAAACGGCTGGATATCGATTTGGATTCTGAATTCAGCGACGGTGGTGGGATCTAACCCAACCAAGGGGTCTGACCCTTGTTATCCCGGCACATCGTACTCGTCGTCCTCGAACTCCAAAAGCACGACGACGACCTAAAATGGGTTTGATGACCCCGCCTTAACTTGCCCTGTTCCATTGCCTTTCATAAGACCAAACGATCTGAAGCAATAATGCTGCAAGCCTGAATACCGCTTCTAACAAGGTGGCTTTGCGAAAACTGCAAAGATTCTTTGACGCTTGAATTGTCTTGGGGTTACCCTGTCCGTGTTGAATGAGTACCGCATTGAAAGGAAGCAACCGATGCCGTTCCAAATCTATTCCATTGCCGACTTTGTCAAAGAGCTAGCGACCCTGCCGAGGGCCGAATTCACCCTGGACGGCGTATACCAATTCTTGAAAGACCATCCCATTGAACCGGAAAGCCTGAAGCCCTATCTCTTCTTCCATTCCTCGCACTACACCCGCAACCTGATTGACAAAAACGACCTCTATGAGGTCATCGCGATCTGTTGGCAGTCAGGGCAAAGAAGCCAGATTCATAATCATCGCGGGCAGAACTGCTGGATGGCTGTGCCACTGGGCAAGCTCCTGGTGCAGAATTACAAAGTGATTGCCGGTAGCGCCGAAGGAGGGTATTGCGAGCTTGCAGAATCAGACCGCTATTGGATGGACCCCCAGAATCCGGGGCGAGTGGAGCCGGGAGAGCCGATTCATTACGTGGCCAATCCAGCCGCGCTAGGTCAGCGGGCGGTTTCGATCCACCTCTATTCCTATCCCTACGATTCCTGTATGGTCTATTTTCCCGATCAGAAGCGCTCACTGGAAATTCCTCTACACTACTCCTCGGAATACGGCGTTCTCGCGAGTGAAGAAAGCAGAAAACGTCGATGAAAGCACGTCCTCCAGTTAGGTCTTATATGGATCGAAACGAAAATTCTGTTCTCGTCGTTTTGGTAGCCACGGTCAGCAGCGTTTGCTGACCGTGGGTTTTCCCCCACGTTGCACTAAACTGCCCACGACCACCGCGAACTGCGCGGTGATCGTGGCACCCAATGCTGTTCGGGAGGGCGGAGCCCAATAAGCGCTAACCTAATTTGGATCATCTGCTCATTCCCGAGCCCTCCGGTTGGGCACATGGCTCCGAGAACACGGAAACGCCAAGAACGCACAGCCCGCCAGGAGCAGGGGCTTTCCTGCGCCAGGCTGCCCCCTCACCCCCAGCCCCTCTCCCCTGGGGAGAGGGTGGCCGAAGGACGGGTGAGGGGTCAGTTGCCAACAGAGCCGCACTTCTTGGCGGTCGGAGGTTGCTCGCTACGGGTAGCCAATGTTCACTAGCTCTTCTTCCCCTTTGCGGCTGCTCTTGCCAAATTTTCTTTTACCCTAAAGTTCACAATTTTGCTTGTCAGGTCGAAAGGAATTGGCTTATCTAACGGGAATCTCACTGTGCCCTTACCTGCTGCATAAACCGACAGTTCTTCTTTGAATTCCGCATTTCCTATCGGCGCAGGATAAAACCCGATATGCTTTTTGAAAGCAGCAAAGTAAACCAAATAGTTACCCTCCAGAGTGAAGGTGGGCATTTGATAACTAATGGTTTCTTCCGCGCCCGGTACCGCTTTTGTAATCGTCCTCCTTATCTTGTCTAGAATCACTTGAACATCCTTTGGGAAGCCTGCAATATATTCATCTATAGTATTGGGTGCGCTTGGCTTAGTTTTCATAATCCTAACTCCGGCAGTTGGAATTGCCACGGAGTCACGGAGAGCACAGAGCCAGTGGAAAAGAGGGCGGCTCTTCAGATACTTTATCCTCACCCCGAGGGTAACCATTTTTCAAGACCTTTTGAAGATGTCGCTCGTTATCTTCCGCCTCTGTGGCTAACTGCCGTTTTTAGGATAATATTTCCTTCGTAAATCCTGAAAAAAATTCTGAACTGCCTAACGGCTCAAGCTCAGCGGCTTTTGGCCGAACGAGACCTAACGAGTTCACGGCCGATGCTGGCCAAAAATACGCTGGAGTCGGGGTTAGCCGCCACCGCTCTACGGCGCGAAATGGTTCGCTCGCGAAATCCTCGACGGTTTTTGGGAAATAGGGTGTGCCGACATACTTGTGCTTGTTCAGGAGATAGTTTTCAATTAGCAGTCCGGCTTGCGGATCAAGATACGTCCCGGTTTCGGCCATCCATTTCAAAGGACTGGACCAAGCTGAAATGGGAGCGTCCGGCCCGTGATCAGAAGCTCGCCGTCGCCTTAGTTCGCGTGGCTTCCTTAAAGAGGGCAGGGGGAGGAACGTGACGCTGCATCACTGCTCCTGGTTCAATCGTCGGATCTCGCTTAGTAAGAATTCGAGATCAGTGAAAGGAGCGCCGCCGTTTCGGGCCCAGCGGACTCGCCCGCTTTTATCGACCAATATGGTTGAGTGCAATGCCTGATTTTCAAAGTCGTCGTACGACTTGAATCGCTTTGCATTTTCCAATTTAACATCCGAGATCAGGCGAAAATTTGAATCCTTCAGTTTTTCGGAGGTGGCATTCTGCTCTGGAGTGTTACTGCTGATGGCGAGGATTTCAGTGTCTACGGCAGAAAATTCGTTTTTCCTTTTGTTGATTTCGACAAGCTGCTTCACACAATGCGGGCACTCCTGGCCAAGGTAAAAAACCAGCAAGACATTCTTGCCACGATACTCTTTTAAGCTGACCGGTTTGCCTTTTGAATCGTTGGCGCTGAGCTCAGGGGCTTCATAGGGCTCCCATCTTTGGGGACCGAGATGGTCCAGGGTGACTCGTTTGTAGTTTCGCTGGGGCCCGGGAGAGGCGTCGCGCGGCTGTGCATCGAGGCCACAAGCCTTCGCCCGTTCCAGAAAACCCAAATTTGGATCTGCATCGGACCAGACAAAAAGCAGCCTCCCAAGAGCGTCCTGCGCCTTTGCCTTTTCGCCCAGAGTCGCGTAAGCCTCGACCAGTCCCGAAAGGGCGAAGCCATCGTTTCGCACGCGCTCCAGCGTCTTCTCGAATGCAACTGCCGCCAAAGCGGGACTCTTTTCCGCCAGGTATGCGCGCCCCAGCGTGTTGTAAAGGACACTGGAGTATCTAGGAGGATCGTTGCTTTTCTCGCGCAGCTCGAATTCACGTTTGGCTGCGTCGGAGAGTATGCCGAGGCCTGTGAGCTTTTCTCCTGTTGCCAAGGCGAGTAAGCCTTGCAGTTCCAGTGACTGGATAGAGTAAATATCCAACAGCCAGCCGTTTTCCGGCTTGGCCGCATCCTTCTTTAACTCGGCGTGCTCGTTAAAGCTGGTTACCGCTTTGTCGAGATCTCCCAGATGGATGTTGGCCATCGTCTCCACATAGGCTTTGTACATCTTGTCGCGAAATGAATCACGCCAGGAGAAGGTCTCAGGCTTGAGCATCTCCTGCCAGTGTTCAAATTTTATTAGTGCTCGCACCAGAGCGAGGATCCCCTGCCAACGGGAGCCATAGGAATCATCGCTCTTGTTGTCTTTGGGATCGAAAGGCGTGGACAGGATTTCTCTAGCTCCCGCAATCGCCGCATCAGCCATCCCCAATTGCTCTTGGATGTAGCTCAGATAGTTGCGATTGTGCGTATAATTCCAGTCATTGAATGGGAAAATCATGCGTTTCCGCATGTAATTCGACTCCACGCGGGTCGCCGAGTCCATCGCGATCGCTCCCTCCTGCCACATTCCTAGTTGGCTGTAAATATGGCCTGGCATATGCTGAGCGTGCCCGACGCCCGGCGCAATCTGCCCCAACGATTTACAACTGTCCAGCGCATAAGATCCTTCTTTCCCGTCCCAGAGGTGGATCCGATAATGGTGAGCGCCGGGGTGCCGAGGATCGGCAGCGAGCACCTGCCGCAGGATCAGTTCTGAACCATATCGGTTGTTGCCGAGATTGGCCAACCCGAGCAGCGACTTCGCTTCTAAATCATCCGGGTATTTCAGACAGATTTTCTCGAGCAGGTACTTGAATTTTTCCTCTCTGTTATTGGTGGATTTATTTGGGCTATCGGCGGATTTATCTAGGACTTGCGGTTGGACGTCTGGGATCAGGAGCGCGTGCCACGCCTCGATAAACATCCGTTCGCGCTCGGTGACTTTGTGTTTCAGCTTGGCGGCTTCTCTGATAAAAGCCTGATTGCGTTTGTCGTCGCCGGTCCGGGCCAAGCCCCAGTAGGCCATCGCGCACTCGGGGTCGAGCTTGAGGCACCAGCGGAAATCGGGAAGTGAGACTTTCCGATTCCTTCCATGGGCCAGGGCTTTTGTCTGGGTCCTTCATCGAAAGCTTCTCCATGGATCGAGTGGCCCACTTTCGAGAATTCCGAAGGGGTCTTGCTGCTGGAATCCTGGGCTGTCAGGGTTCTAGCGGAGCTAGAAAGGGCAAAGCAAAGGATGATAGCTGTACGAGCGCGCATGGCATCAGTTCTCCCTTCTTGAATTTCTTGATCAGCATCCGAGAAGCATTGTTGAATTCCTCATCAAAGCACCCACCAAGGACTGATGTATCCGCATAAATTCGCAGCTGCATGTCTCGTATCGTACCATTTTATTTGGGCGAGAGATGTGTGAATGGGCCTAACGATTGCGGTTCAGCCGCTGGTGCCTCTTGCCAGTCGGCTGGAACCGGCGGGCTAGGGAGAGCAAACTCACAACGAAAGGAAACATCTCGAAATTCCGCGTAATGCGTACCTCTAGGAATGAAATGGGGAGTGTCACGCCCATTCCAAACAGAAACAGTACGAGTGGATTGAATAGGCGATCTCGAGCACCACGCAGTCCTGTCCAGAGGGCAGGGCTTCGATCAGAGCAGCATGATGAGTCGGATTGCTGGTGAAGCCTTCATCAAACCTCGCGCCAGCGACGACGCGATCTGCAAGCCAGGTCTTGCCCGCCCCGCACAGGCCAAGGATGAACGTCACCGTCGCCACGTCAGTCCCTCGCTGCATCGTGGCTTGCCGCCGGGGCCGTACCGTGATGCCATCCAACGATTCGGCGCTCACCCGCGGCGCCGCTGATACTTGGTCGGTTTCTCAAGGGCATTTCAGCGCCACCGTCGGGTTCAGCGCCTGTTAGACGGCTGTCTCCACTGTCCCGCTCGTCACTCTTCGCCGGTTTCGTAGTCATACAGCATTGGCGGCGCCTTGCCGAGGAGCCGCAGATACGTGTACAACTGCCCGCGATGATGCCAGTGCTCGTCGTACGCGAAGTTGAAGTATGCCCAGGCCGGGTACGTCCCGAATGGTGATTCGACCGGACGAGCGATCTCCTCTTCTGACATTGCCCGGAAGATTTCGTCGGCTGCTTGGTGGCATGCGTCGGCGTACGCTTGCATGTCGCTGACCGTGACCAGCGCTTTGAGTGCCGTCGCACCCGCCTCATCCTCTGGGTTCGCGCGGTTGCCTGCCTCCAACGTGAATCGCCCTTGTTGCGCGGCCTGTGCTAGAAGCTTCTCCTGACTGTAGATGTGAAAGATTAGCTCCCGAGGTGTCCGCATCCGCGGCCGTGGTCGAAATTCGAGTTCTTCGTCGGCGAACGCCCCAATCGCCCGAATAGTGACGTGGTGCACCATGTTGAAGTATTCCCGTCGCGCCAAGAGTTGTTGCTTGTTCATCGGATTGCCACCAGAATAACAGCCGCATAACGACTCCCGGTTCAGCCGCCCGCCGCTGCTTTTGGCGGCGGGTCGGCTGGAACCGGCTGGTTAGGCGGCGGGCGGTGGGCAGGGCTTCCCCCCGATAACTGAACCGATCTTCCGTGAACAATGGAGAAACAGACCTGCCCAGGAGCTATTGTAAACGGATTAGCAATGAAAGGCACGAAATGCGAATTGCAAAATGCAAAGATCTGACCCTGATCTGCTCTCCCTGATCTGCTGTACTCCTGACCCTGATCTGCTGTACTCTCATTGGGTTTCTTCCAAGTGAAGGAATGGTAGTTTGAAAATGGTTGCATCGTTAGCAAGCTCGGGGCAATCGCGTATCGCGGTTATCAACTCTCTCTTAAGAAGCACGTAGGCCGCGGAGGCGACGCCGACGAAGGTCACAGCGAAGAAGAGTCCAACGAGAACAAGGCGCAATCGCATGGCTTGTTGCCTGCTGAAAAAGTTGACTTGCTATTGTTGTTGCACTAACTCTCCTGACTCCAAACCAGAACCTCTGCTGCAAAGAAGGAGCGACAACAGGGGCAAAGCGCCAGGACTGTTGAGTCTCGAAACAAAGATCCCGCTTGATCGCGGGCCGCCAACGCCAGGTCGTGGCTTTTGCTCTGCCGGCCCGGCTCTGAATCTCTTCTTCGGGCGTCGCAGCCGCATTGCGGAGTGGCCTAACTATTGAATGAGCAGAATTTTGGATACTTGGGTATCAAGAACGTTATCTTGCCAACAAATCGTGGCCAGTATCTTTTAATGGCTTGCGAATTGTCAAGTTAACCCTTGTCACCATTGTCACCAGGGCTCAGATAGACAGAAAAAATGGTGGGCTAATTTTACAATCTGCTTTCTGTCTAATCCCATGGATCAGAAACTGAAACTCTTTGGATCAAATGCGACAGGTGCTGCGAACTGGCCATTACAGTTCGTACCGAACGGTCCTATGTCGACTGAGTCACCATGCTACCGTTGCAGATCAAGGAAGAACTTCGTGAGCACCTGAAGCGGATGAAGGTTCTGCATGAAAATGACCTGAAGACGGGCTATGGCGGCGTCTCGCTTTCCTATGCCATTATTATCTGAGGTCCCCGCGATCTTGATCTGCAGATCCCCGAGAACAAGAAGGGGTTGAAGCGCTCACAGAAATTGTGTAAAAGTATGTGGAAAAAACTTCCTTCCGCTTGCCAAGCACTACTAACTCTTGGGAGAGATTCTCTATGGCCTGAGCAATCTTGCTTGAAGCTGGGACTTCGGTAGGAATTTCTTTGGCATCAAACAACGCATCGAATACAAACTAACTTGTGCCTGGCCAGGTCTAACGTGGCCTGCAATGCCCACCAGCCAGTAAGCGTCGCGCCTGCTCATTCCGGTCAATTCCTCCATCCACAAGATCATGTCACGTAAAGCCAGTCGCAATGCCTCCTCCAGAGGACAAGCCACCGCAACCGTCACCATCAATTCTGGAGTCTCGATGCGCGGCCATGACATCACGGGACTTCGTCCTTGAATCACCTCACAGCTCAAGGTCACTACGCTGCGCATTTCAATCTCGTTGACTTCGCCATCACTTTGGATGGCGTGGCAATCGCCGAGCGAGAGTAAGGCTCCCTCAACATTCACCGGCAGGTAAATCGTGCTGCCCGCGCATATTTCCTCCGCATCCAGGTTTCCGCCATGCTGGCCCATTCCACCCGAAAGAATTGCCTCTACTGCCGGGGCGGTACCGATAGTGCCGATCATTGGCCTCACCGGGATTTGGATCTCTTCATTGAAGATGACTTTGCCATCACGAATCTCGCGCAAGGCGGTGGCGGGTTTATCATAAAAATCCTCAAGGTGGAATAGCCAGGGCCAATAGGGCTGGAAACCGAGGGAGTCGCATTCCTGGGCATGGATATACGGGATTGAAGAAGAATCCGGGGCGGCGGCGCATGGCCCACAGGAACTCTGGCGTTGTGTTTTCGGCCGTGCGAGTCAGTCCGCCGCGGGAGTCCTCAGTCTCAACGATGAATGTCTCACCTGGATTCACGTAGGCGACCGGTGCAATGCGCCGGTCGAACACTCCTGCCAACTTGTCTCGGGTGATGCGTTGCACCTGATTTGATGACGCTTGGGAAGATGTTTCCGGCATAAGTTAGTTCCTCAGAAAAATAGATCTGGATCGTTAGTCAACCCGGTAGCTCCACCAGGAGCGACATCTTTAATAGTGGGTGACGCCTCCTCCGGTCGACCTGGCTCCGCTCGGAGCGGCATCCGTTCACAGGCTCCTCGATGGCGCTCCTATTGGAGCTAGAAGGCGAGAACGGCCGGTACCTATAAAGATGGCGCTCCTAGCGGAGCTAACAGATCGTCTAGCAATCAATTCTAGTCTCTCCCGTGAAAATCCCTCTCGGGAGGGAAGGTGTGAAAGAATTGGGAGGGCGAAGCCTCCTGGCGAGCCATCGCCGCAGAAGTCCTTGCCCCATGAGGCTCGGCGGGAGCCTCGCCCTCCCGATCTCGGCCGGTTTTGAATTTTTTCACACCTTCAGGTTTCAGCCTTCAGGGCGGAGGGGAATCATTTTCGTCTGTCGTGGTGCCCATTTTCATGCTCTGTGGCGTTGTCCAAGCCGGCATTGATGGCTCCTGTAAAAAATCTTGGCTAGCTACCCAGTCGGTAACTCACAACAATCGACGTGGCTCGGACGCTGTCCATGTCTTTACGAAAAAGGGACGGCCATTCTTCGAGACGTTAAGGTCGATTAGGACATGAAGATGTCCAGACATCCCCCTGCACCCCCTTCGAAGGGGAATAATGCCTGGCGGCATGGATGGCTCTCCTGAAAATCCCCTCCTCGGGGAAAGAAGGCTTCAGC
>QHZQ01000269.1 GCA_003224725.1 Acidobacteriota bacterium
AACTGTCCAGCATATTGCTTGTCGATGCAGAAGGATTCAGCGAAAGTATCATTGTAACCGCCGGCGAGGTGGTTCAGCAGTCTCGGGCTGAATGTGTGGTCCCAGGCCAAGCGAGGCATCACCGTCTGGTTGGTCTGATAAGGCTGTTCCTGAGCGAGCTGCGGTGGTAAACGAGTCGCTTCCGGAGCGAATGAGCTGCGGGAATGCATGGTGGCATAAACGTGGTCGTTATCCCCGATGATGTGATCGACTCGTAGATCCAGCAGGTTCGAGTCGTTGAAGATGCCCTCCCCGACAGGAACAGGAACTACGTAATTGTTCAGCGGTCCGGAAAACGTTGGGGTGGGGAGGAACTGGAACCACTGTTTTGCCAAAGAGTTCTGCAGCCGAGGGTCCGAGGCGCAAATCACATTGGGTGTGTTGCCGTCACACCCCATAAACTGATCACGAAGAAACGGCAGGTTATTTGGACCTGTCTGGAGATTGGGGTCAAAGGCAGGATTGGGATGGGTTGTCGCCGGATCGAAAACTGGAATTACTCTTCCGTCACTGTCCACCCAATCGCTGAAGTCTCCTTGGCGCTGTTTGAGCGAAGGGATGCTCAGAACCGGGGTACTGGCACCGCCCCGAATTCGGAAACGCTCGTAGCCGAAAAAGAAATAGGTTTTCTTGCGGCTCGACCACAGCCCGGGGATTTTGACGGGCCCACCTACGTTCCCCCCAAAATCGTTTTCGAGGTCCTTGGGTCGTTCGGGTACGCCAAACTGCCGGGCATTCAGTACCGTATTGCGATGGAACTCGAACAGAGCACCGTGGAACTCGTTGGTGCCCGACTTCGTGACACCCGTGACCACCCCGGAAGAGGTTGAGCCGTATTGTGGCTCAGCATTGGAGGTCAGGACGCTGATCTCGCTGATCGCTTCGGGTGAAAAGGGGCTGTTGCCAAAAACCAGAGCCGCCCCGGTTTGAGTAGTGAGACCGTCCTGGATGCTGATACCATCCAGCACGGCTTCGTCGCCTGATCCAATGCCACCATTGATACGGGTATCATAGGTGTTTGCACCAGCTCCAGTAGTCACACCCGGCATGAGCACAACAAACGAAATAGCTGAGCGGGGAAGGCCGCCCACAATCAAGGGAAGCTCCCGAAGGGTCTCTGGAGTTATGGCCTGCTTGAGTTCAGCATTGTCAAAATTCAGCGGCGAAGCATCTTCGATGACCTCCACGCGCTGGGCGAGTTCTCCTACCTCGAGCGTAAAGTCCATCCGAACAACCTCATTGATATTGAGCTTAATGCCCGAACGAGAAATCGGCTTGAACCCACCCATCTCTACCAGCAGCTGATATCTCCCCACGTCCAGAAGTCCGACGGTGTAATAGCCCTCCTCGTTCGAAGTCGCCGTCTTATTGATTCCAGTATCGACGTCGGTCAGTGTAACTTTGGCCCCTCCCACAACCGCTCCAGTAGAGTCAGTAATTCGCCCATTGATCTGGGCCTTCTGAGCGAAGGTAGTTTGTCCAGTGCTCACACAGAAGATGGCTACTGCCAGGACAAAAAAGATGCTCCGTCTCATGATTTCTCTCCTTGTTTCGCTATCCTAAGCTTTTTGTCTCGGCCAGGCTCTCTGCTCGCCTCGCTCTTTGAAATAATTGGCTTCGGGGAGGGGAACACGCTTGACCGGTAGCAACCAAGCGAACAACTCGCCCTCAAACTATTGGCGAGACCACGACGCTAGACGGAGTTCGCTATCTTTTTCTGTTCAATATTGAACAAAAGTATAAATAAAAGAGCATAAATGAAAGCCGGTTTGAGAAAAATCGTAATTCTTACTACCCCAACACATCAGCGTCAGGAAGGCTCTTTGGAGTGCGGTGGCTTGACAACGCTTTGGTAGCCTGCGGCTTGACGCAGGCCCAAGGCCCTTAGGGATACCCTCGGCTCAGACTGCCTGGCAGCGGCGGCGTCAAGCCGCCGCCAAAGAAAAGCGGTGTCAAGCCACCGCACTCCAAAATGGCGTCGGGCCCGGGAACACCGGGATCGAGATTGACGTCAGCTTCCCAAATTCCTAACCATTGACTTTTGCAAAATTCAATGGCGCTGCCATAATCTGCTATCACAACCGCTTCAGACTCACGTTGCCTGATGTCGAGGAGAGTTGCAGGCCATAGGAGCCATTGTTTCCCACTCTACCGCGGGCGCTGGTTCCCGGACCAAAACGGTGCTCTTTGATCTGGATTGGAAAGTCAGTGTGGAGTGAGCCACTGAGGCTCGACATCTCGATGTCTGCGTCAAGATTGGAAGGTAATTTCACAGTCACGTTACCGCTAACAGTCTTGAACTTCATCTTGCCGGCTCCCTCCAGCCGGGTGATTTCGGCCTCTACATTCCCACTGATGGAGTTCGCGTTAACCGTGCCGGCTACCTTTTGAACCTCTACGCGGCCGCTGACCGTTGAGACGTGAACAGAGCCCGTCGCTTCCTTTACCACCACATCACCGCTGGTTGAGCTCGCTTCCAGTTCCCCTGTCACGCCGATCACCTCCACATTACCGCTCACCGATGAAAGAGAGTCAAATTTGTAATTCACTGAGTGCGCTACCCGAACCTGAAACCGGATGCTCGCGTTGCAATCGCAATTCTTCGGATAGCGGGCTCTTAAGTCTACTCGAGAAGAGCTGCTGAGGTCTTCAACTTCAACCAGATCGCGGTCGCGACCCTCTTTAAAAGCGCTCACCAGGATTGTGTTCCCTTCATATCCAGTCACATGGACGTCTCCCGAGATATTATGGACAGCTACAGTGCTTCCGGCGCTCAGATGGTAGGTTTTCTGGAAATCTTGAGCTGCTGCGGTTGAGCATAGAACAAAGAGAAGCGAAGCTGCACCGAGTGGAAATAGGCGTCTCACTATCATGTTAGAACTCCTTGTAAAACACGTTGATCCCTTATTTACGAAAGGTAAGTGATCGCTCAGGCCAAAAGGTTTCAGGCTCTGCAACTTATTTTGGAAGTGTGACCGCGTCCGAAATATAAGAGATCACTCGTGGTGGTTGCCATCCGTCGTCGCCTGATTGCCCGTATCGTCAATGAGCGGGTGAGACTGACATGCGACGAGCAAAGATCGCCGTGGCAATGCTCCCGAAAAGCGAGCCCACAATCACCGTGAACACAACCCAGAAAATCAATTGGGGCAAAAGACCGATCCTTACGTACGTCGCCCAAAAGCTCATCTCAGAGAATCCTGGAGGCAGAGCGTCATAGTGGGTGCCCCAGTGACCCTGGATGGCAAAAAACATCACAAGGGCCACAGGAATTCGCGCAGCATAACCATATGCCAGTAACGTCTTGAACAGGGCAGGCCAAGCGGGAAGTTGAAGCGCGGCGGCCGCTGCCATCAGCAGGAACCCTGCCACTACTTTTCCAGGAAATTGTATTGGGGGAGCAAAAGTTATAAAGGTCCCCCCCACCATAACCAGGAACCCCAGGACAGCCAGCATAATGGCTCTTCCGACGCGTTCCGGTCTTTCCCCGGGCCCTGACAACTTCAGCGCAAAATACACTCCGAAGATTGGCACCAGCCAGGTGATACCCATAATCGCGCCTCCGCCACCCGCACCAGGATTGAACCAAACACTGGACCAATGTTGGAGTTCGCCAATCAGACGTAAAATTGTGACCATCAGGGTGATCACACTCGGAACGAGGATGAGACGTGCGATTCCTGACCCACCGCCCGAATTCATCTGTGCCATATAAACCTCCTCTTGGGTCGGATGACCCCCAACCTCTTCCCCGAGTGGAAGAAGTCTTGGTTTCACTTTGACCCTCTGGATCTAGATTAAAAATGGTAGCTGTGACCAAAGATAGAATGGTGCGAGTGCAAGAGCGATTCCGCTTGCCGGGAAAGATATTTCCCCTTTGGTAGGTCCGGGTGAAGTTGTATTCGCCCTTGATCACTTCGCGGGCGCAAGGCTCACCTCAATTTCCTTACCTTCCCTCATGACCCGCAACATGACTCCACGTCCTTCCTGTTTGACGACCGTCTCCTTGAAGTTGGCCGCCCCATGTACCTTTTCGTCCCCCACTGCAAGGATCACGTCGCCGCGTTTTAAGCCCGATGCGTTCCCTTCACCGGTTACGTCTGAAACAAGAACTCCTTCCTTTCCTGCCAAGCCAAAATGGGCAGCCAGCTTCTCAGTGAGATCCTGTACCGTGATCCCGCGAACCTTCTCGGCGATGGACTTGCCCCTGGCCTCTCGGAGATCAAACCCAGCTTCCCCCTGCAACAGCGACTTAACAACAAAGATGGGCTTGTGAAAGCGGAGCGCCAGTGCGATAGCATCGCTCGGTCGGCTGTCTACTTCAATATGCTTTCCCGCGGAGGTCAGATAAATACGTGAGTAATAGGTACTCTCTTTGAGTTCGTTGACCACAGCCTTTTCAAACTGGACCCCCACATCCTGCAAAATGGTCTTGAGAAGATCGTGTGTCAGGGGCCGAGGGGAGGGCACTCCTTGCATCTCCATGGCAATCGCCTGCGCCTCAAAGGGGCCTACCCAAATGGGTATGGCTCTTGTCTTATCTTTGTCTTGCAGGATCACGACAGGTGAGTTGGAGACGTGATCAAAACTCACGTTAAGAACATCAACGGCAACCACCTCTTCTCCCTTCTCTGCCGCCTGGCACGAAGAGGTTGACAAACTCAGGACGGCGGTCATGACTATTATCCGAACCACCCCTCGGCCCTTCCACCAGATGGCTGTACGTCTTTCTCTGGTGGATGCTCTCATATTGGGCCTCTCTTTCTTTGACGGAAATGCAAGCTGTATGCCCTTGCTGGCATTCTAATTCAAAAGCCTTCTGCCCATCCATTGGAATCACAGCGGACTTTTTAGAAAGGCAAGCAGATCAGCCATACCTTCGATGCTGATACTCCTTTCCAGATCTTCCGGCATGGATGACAGACTTAAGGAGCGCAGGTTAGTGAGGTTGCTGCGCAGAATCGTGTCTTCTTCTCCCTTGGCGCGACGCAATGTCACTGCGGTTGGGCTCTGTTTGGCAATAATGCCGGTAATCAATCGCCCATCGGTCGTTTGTGCCAGATACTCTTCGTAGCCGTCTTCTATATTGAGATTGGGCATCAAGATGTCGGTCATTAATTGTTGCTTGGGACGGTTGGTAACACTCAACAGGTCGGGTCCCACTTCATAACCCACATTGCCTATCTTGTGACACTTGCTGCAGACTTCCCGGAAAACCTGCTTGCCGCGTTCACGACTACCAGAAATGCCTAAAGAACGGTGATATTTTTCAAATACGACTTTACGGTCGTTGTCTGAGACATTTTGTATGAGGGCACTGGCCCGCTCTCGAATCTCGGCATCGGGGGAGTGGAGCAACTGCAACCTCATAGCACGGGTCAGCGACCAGGCTTGCACCTTTTCCGCTTTGATTGCGTTTAGCAGTGCCAGCAAGCGACTCCGGTCGTTGAAAAACGCTGTCAGCACCGCTTCTCGGACAGGCCCGGTGTAGGCTCTCCATTTGTCCAGCAATAGCGCGCTTACCTTGGCATCCCGGAAGTTGGTCAATGCCCCTACAGTCGCAACTTGGAGCTCCTGAGGTTGCTGGGGTGAGAGAAATTTCTCCAGCAGGACTAAGGAAGAGCCAGTGGGGTCGAGACCGAGGATGCCGATCGCACGGGTCCGGTCCTGCAAGCTGGCCCCTTGGCTTGGCGCAACTCTGGAAGCTTTCCCAATTAACTTGCGTACTTCTGGCGAGTCGATCACATTAAGCTGCGTCATGACTCGCAGAGCGGCAGCTCCCATCGCGGCAGATCGGGTTTCCAACAGTTGTAATATGAGGTGCTGTGCTCGGGGTAATTTCGCCCGTCTCTCAGGTCCCCGCTTGAGGCCGTCAGCTAAGCCTTCTAAGCTGGCTGTCTGCCACCAGCCATCCCGTTCACTTCGACTCTTAGTCACGAGAGTCAGGACATCCGCAATCTCGCGATCCTTCTGCCTGGCGCCCAGGACCAAGCTAAGCT
>QHZQ01000204.1:0-5810 GCA_003224725.1 Acidobacteriota bacterium
TCGTCCAAGGCGTCTGATCGTGATCACTTTATTGGTGTCACACAAGTAGTTTATGGGACGTGCCCAGCAGCCTTCGATGATGGGTCTCACCTTCAAATGATTGTTGCGGACCGGCTTGGAGTGTGACAAACTCCTCAAAGGACAAGACATTGGCCGCTTGCTGGCTACCACCTCTGATAGAAAACACCTTGAAGGATTTAGCTTCTCTTAATTGGTTAGGACTGAAAGGATGACAACCAGAATAGAGAGTGACCTGCAAACGAAAATCAAAGAGTCACGCAATTCACTAGACGCGTGGGTTCGCGAGATTGTGGAATGGCACTTCGATCCCGGCACGGGCTGTCCTTTCTGGCTGGAGTTTGCCAAAAACCTTGACTGGGACCCTCGCCGCGAGATCCGGTGCTATGAGGACCTCAACCGTTTTGGGTTTTTCCAGGATGAATGGCTGCGTGGGGGCCCGGTGCGTCGCTGGGTGCCCAGGGCCTACGCTGACAGGCCCATCTATATTTTTGAGACCGGCGGAAGCACAGGCGTTCCAAAATCCCGCATCAACGTGGACGACTTTCGCGTAGACTACGAGGCATTCAGTGCCACCTTGCCCGATGAAGCCTTTCCTCCAGGCTCAGACTGGCTTTCCGTGGGACCGACAGGCCCGCGCCGGTTGCGGCTGGCCGTAGAGCATCTCGCCCAATACCGCGGGGGAATTTGCTTCATGGTGGATCTCGATCCGCGCTGGGTTATCAAGCTGATCAAGATGAATCAAATGGACATGGCCGAACAATACAAACGGCACGTTATCGATCAGGCGCTTATCCTTCTGCGCGCCCACGACAACATTCGTTGTCTCTTCACCACCCCAAAGCTCTTAGAAGCTCTGTGCGAAAAGGTCTCGCTCAAACGGCTCGGTATTAAGGGGGTCTTCTGCGGAGGCACTGAAATGACTCCTCAGTTCTACCGCTTTGCAGTTGAAGAACTTTTGGACGGGGTCTATTTTGCGCCGACATACGGAAACACGCTGATGGGTCTGGCAGTTCATAAGCCCCTGCTGCCTGAGGACCATTTTGGCGTCATCTACTACCCGCCTTCACCGCGAGCCATGATCGAAGTGGTTGACCCGGATGAACCCTACCGAGTGGTGAACTATGGCGAAAGCGGGAGAGTCCGGCTTACGACTTTAACCCGGGAATTCTTCATGCCACGCTTTCTGGAGCGCGACGAGGCAGAACGAGAGCCCCCCTGTAGCCTGTATCCCTGGGACGGCGTGCGGAACGTCCACCCTTTTTCCCGTTTCCAATCGAAGGTGGTTGAGGGAGTGTATTGATGGTCGATCGACGATTTGCAATTTTGGATTTGAGATGAAAAAATCTTGTTCAACTTTATTCCATGACACCTTGATGACATTGTGTCTCTTGGCCTCAAAAATATGAGAATTCTTCATATCACGGCCGGCGCAGCCGGCATGTACTGCGGGAGCTGCTTCAGAGACAACGCTTTGGCGGCTGAATTAATTTCCCGAGGACATGAGGTCACTTTGTTGCCCCTGTACACGCCGACGTTGACGGATGAACCCAACGTCAGCCAGCCTCGGGTTTTCTTCGGGGGAATCAGCGTCTATCTTCAGCAACACCTGGGTCTCTTTCGTAAAACACCTCGTCTACTGGACCGGCTCTGGGACTCCGTTTTTGCCTTAAGGCTGGCCTCACGACGCTCCATCCAAACCAACCCGCGCCTGCTGGGTGAGCTTACCCTGTCGATGCTGAAGGGGACAGAGGGCTTTCAAAGTAAAGAAGTCTTCAAGTTGCTTCAGTGGCTGCAAAAGGAGTCACCCCCCGACGTCGTAAACCTTCCAAACTCGCTGCTCATCGGGTTGGCTCAACCCATAAAGAAGACCTTGCATCGTCCGATCTTCTGTACCCTGCAGGGGGAAGACTTATTCCTGGAAGGTTTGAGGGAGCCGTATCGAAGTTCAGCGTTGGACTTGATCCGCGCCAACCTCGAGCACGTTGATGCTTTCGTGGCGGTGAGCGGCTATTACGCCCACTTCATGTCCCATTATCTTGGGATACCCCAGGGCAAAATCCACGTGGTCCCGGTCGGCATTAACTTGCAGGGATATGCCCCCAGACCACGTTCTCGCTCGAACCTTTTCACCGTCGGCTACTTTGCCAGGATCGCGCCCGAGAAGGGATTGCACCTGTTATGTGCGGCGTATAGACATCTGCGTCAGCAACCTGGTTTTCCCCAAGCCCGCCTGGAAGTTGCCGGGTATCTGGGACCGGAGTACAAAAGTTATTTGAGGGAGGTCGAACAGCAGATGAAAGCATGGGGCCTGGAATATGAATTCGCCTACAGAGGCACATTGGATCGGCAAGGTAAAATCGCGTTCTTGCAGAACCTGGACGTTCTATCGGTCCCCAGCGGCTATAAAGAACCCAAGGGGATATATGTGTTGGAAGCCATGGCTAACGGCGTGCCCGTGGTACAGCCCCGCCACGGGGCCTTCCCGGAGATTTTGGAGAAGGCGCCAGGCGGAATTCTGGTTGAGCCCGACCACACCGAGAGCCTGGCAGAAGGACTTCTGAGGATTTGGCAAAATCCATCTTTGGCGCAAGAACTGAGTCGCCAAGGAGTCGCCGGAGTCCGCGAGCATTTCAGCGTCGCCCGCATGGCTGATCGCGCATTGGAAGTTTATTCCCGCCTTCTCGAAATGCCAGCCAGGCAGCAAAGCGACGCCGCGTTGGCCGGATATTCTTAGCCCTCGACTTCGAACGTGGGAGGCGCGCTCCGCGAGGCGACACGCACTCACCCCTGCCGGCAGGGGCGCCGCGCGGAGCGCGCCTCCCACTCCCAGTAACTGACGCATTACGTCGTCGTCCTCATCCTCGAAATCCAAAAACCCACGACGACGAGGGCGAGAACGACGACGATTGTATAAACGAGAACAGAATTCTGGTTTCGACGAAGATAACTGCCTGACCAGTGGTACTTCCGGATCAGAGGTTCATAGGTTCGCCAATTGCTGGAAGTCTCCAATCTGACAAAAGAGTACACCACGCCGCGGGGTCCACTCACGATCCTTTCTGGAATCACTTTTTCTCTGTCTCGTGGGGACGCCATCTCGATCATGGGCCCGTCAGGCAGCGGCAAAAGCACTTTGCTGTATATCCTGGGAACTCTCGAATCTCCCACCTCCGGGAGCGTCACTCTGGATGGCCAGAACCCGTTTCAACTGGACGAAAAAGAACTGGCAATCTTCAGGAATAAAGCCATTGGATTTGTCTTCCAGGAGCATTGTCTCTTGCCGCAATGCTCCGTCCTCGAGAATGTTCTGATTCCGACGCTGGTGGCCGGGTCTGATGATCAGCCCATCCAAAGGGCCCGATCCCTGCTGGAACAGGTGGGACTTTTGGATCGCTTGGATCATCGGCCGGCTGAGCTTTCCGGCGGAGAAAGACAGCGCGTGGCACTTGCCCGCGCCCTGATCCGAAACCCGTTGCTGCTTCTCTGTGATGAGCCCACAGGCAATCTCGATCATCAATCAGCCGAAATGGTGGCCTCTCTGCTGGTCGAACTGCACCAGCGCCAGCAAACCATTTTGATCGTCGTCACGCATAATCCTGCGCTGGCCGGAAGGTTTCCCATACGATTTCAACTCGTGGCCGGACAAATTCCGCCTCATAATAGAGTTTCGTAGAAGCCTGAGCTGGCAAGGTTATCCCGTCCCAGACAAGAGTCCAAAGATTTGTTCGGAAAAGGTAAAACCATGCTGAATCTCATGGGCGTGTTAGAAACTTCACTGTATGTTCAGGATCTGGATCGTTCGATCCATTTTTACCGTGCCCTATTCGATCTCGAGGAGTTAAACGCTGACGCTCGATTTTGCGCCTTAAACGTGGCGGGCCGTCAAGTCCTTTTGCTCTTTAAACAAGGTTCCTCAGACCTTCCCACGCAAATACCAGGCGGCACCATCCCACCACACGACGGAAGTGGAAGTCTGCACCTGGCATTTTCAGTCTCTGCCTCAGATCTGCCCGCTTGGGAAAAAAAATTACAGGAGCAAAACACTTCCATTGAAAGCAGAGTCCACTGGCCACGGGGTGGACAGAGTATTTACTTCAGAGATCCTGATCATCACCTGATCGAACTGGTGACCCCGGGTTGCTGGTCGATCTATTAGCAGCAAAGGCCGGGTGAGGGAGAACGGTTTGTTTCAAGAAGCCAAGGACTGTGACCGTTGATATCCGACACATCGTGCTCGTCGTCGTCCTCATGCTCGTCCTCGAAATCCAAAAGCCCAGCACGACGACGGGGACGAGAACGACAATGATTCCGGAAGCGAGAACAAAATTCTCGTTTCCATGCACATTACTGGCTACAATGCAGCCCACGACACTCCTCAAGCGTAATCTCGCCCACTACTGGCGTATCCACCTGATTGTTATTTTGGGGGTCGCCACGGCAGTAGCTGTATTGGCAGGAGCATTGCTGGTCGGAGATTCAGTCCGTGGCAGCTTGCGAGAGCTAGTCCTGCTCCGGCTGGGAAAGGCCGACCAAGTCATCACGCTCAGTGGTTATTGCCGCGAACAACTCGCCGATGAGTTACAGTCTCAAAGCCGCTTCACCGCTGACTTTCGCGCCATCTGCCCGATGATCGCTCTGGAAGGTTTTGTCACGCACCAGGAAAGCGGCCGACGAGCCTCGAACGTCCAGGTCTATGGCGTAGATGAACGGTTCTGGAAGCTTCACAAGATTGATCAAGCCCATGCAGCTCCGAAACAACGTGAGGTCTTAGTGAGCCCCGGTCTGGCCAGGGAACTGGCCAGCAAAAAAGGAGATTCGCTGCTGCTGCGGCTCGAGAAGCCTTCGGCGATTCCCGCTGAGTCGCTGCATGGGCGCAAGGAAGACTCGGGCCGCACCATCCGCTTGACCGTTCGTGAAGTGCTCGGCAAGTCGGGGGAATTTTCACTCCGGCCGCAACAGGGTGATGTTCGTACCGTCATCGTGTCCCTGCAGCGGCTCCAGAAAGAGTTGGAAAAGGAAGGGAAAGTTAACACCCTTCTGGTATCTGAACGCAGTCCCAGTCCCGAGGGAAATGCCTCCAGAGAGTCCCTTGAGAAACTCATCCGGGAGACCTTTCGGCTCGAAGATCTGGGCATTAAACTCCGAATTCTGGAAAAAGATCAAGGCCTGGCGCTGGAGAGCGAAAGCGCCCTTCTCAACGAGGCAGTGGCAGAGACTGCCCGCGCAACGGCCGGTCGCATGGGTCTGCAGGTTTCGTCGGTTCTGACCTATCTTGCCAACGCCATTCACAGTGGCCGGCATGAAATCCCCTACTCCCTGGTGACTGCCCTCGATCCGAACACGTACGAGAAGCTGCTCCGTGGAAAACCAGGATGGACAGGCAAGGATAGACACGCAGTAAGCTTTGTGACAAATTCTCCTCACCCCCAGCCCCTCTCCCACACTGACGTAGAGGAGGGTCAAAAGCCGCGTGAGGGGGAGCGCTTCGAAAATAATGCCTCCTCCCATCTCGTGGCGACGGATTCATCCCTTCCTCCCATACTTCTAAACGACTGGGCTGCGCGTGACCTGGGTGTGCAGCCCGGTGCGGTGGTCTCACTGGAATACTATGTCTGGGAATCAGTGGGACGGCTCGTGACTCAAACCGCAAAATTTCGACTCGAGGCGGTTCTGCCAATACGAGGGCTAGCCGCAGATCGGGATTTGGTTCCGGAGTACCCCGGGATTACCGGATCTGAAAGTCTCTCCGACTGGGACCCTCCATTTCCAATGGATCTGGGACGCATCCG
>QHZQ01000204.1:5867-6961 GCA_003224725.1 Acidobacteriota bacterium
TCCTTTTGAAAGACGGGCAGGTTCTGTGGCACTCGCGGTTCGGCAGCCTTTCTTCCTTGCGTTTTTTCCCCCCTGAGACATCTGCGAAAGACCTCCCATCCACTCTCGCCGATTACAGAGAGAGCCTGAGGGAGGGAATGGATCCGCTTCAGTCTGGCTTCTCTGTCTATCCGGCTCGATCCCAGGGTCTCGAAGCCTCTCAGGGTGCGACTGATTTCGGAGAGTACTTTCTATATTTTAGTTTTTTCCTGGTCGTTTCGGCTCTGATGCTGGCGGGGCTGTTTTTCAAGCTCGGTGTTGAGCAACGGCTCAGAGAAATTGGCCTGCTTCAAGCCCTCGGTTTCTCGGCCGCCAGGATTCGGGTTTTCTTTCTCAGTGAAGGACTGCTGCTTGCATGTCTGGGGAGCATCGGAGGACTGGCCGGTGCTCTTGCCTATGGTGCTTTGATGATTGTGGGATTGCGCACCTGGTGGTCTGGTGCGGTGGGCACGACCGATCTACATTTGCATGTTTCCCCGATGTCTTTGTTCTCGGGCGGGGTAGGCGGCGTGTTGGCGGCNCTGGACATTAAGATCACTCAATCCCATTTCGCCTCGTAGCCTGCTGGCTGGAAATGGAGAGACGGCGGAGGTTGGCAGATATTCTAAACTGGCCAAGGGTCGACACGACCGGGCTGGTGCGGTGTCTTTGCAGCCAGAGCAGCGTAGACTGCTTGAAATTGCTCCCTCGCCCCCATCGGCGGAGAGGGTGAGGGGGCGAGCAGCGGTTTGGGAAGTTAAAGAGTCAGGTCCGGAACACGACCCTGGCAGTTCAAGGTTTTCATCTATCCTCAGCTTGAAGTACTTCATTTCTCGTTTCCGCATTGGCGGGCTGGACCCTGTGTCGCCGGCGGCGGCGTGGACTTTCAGTTTCAGCGGCCTGCTCCTGATCCTCTGTGCGCACCAAAAGTGGATCAATCAGGTCGTAGGCTTCTTTGGCGCTGGCACTGTCCTGCTGGTCGCGCTCCTCTGCCATCAGGCCGTCTGGCTCCGGCGCGACAGGCGAAAAGTGCTCCAGGGCAGCGGCTGGTGGGCTCTATTTCGGCTGGGGTTCCG
>QHZQ01000204.1:6968-22294 GCA_003224725.1 Acidobacteriota bacterium
CATCCTTTGCGTGGCACTTATCGCCTCGGCCAGCTTCATCATCGTGGCCTTGGACGCCTTCCGATGGGGAGGAGCAAGCTCCTTGAAAGACAAGGAGCCAGGCAGCGGTGGATACCCTTTACTGGCTGAATCTCTTCTTCCCTTGTATCACGACCTCAATAGCACTGAAGGTCGGCAGGCATTGAATCTGGACTCCTCAGACTACCCCGTACTGAAAGACGTCTCTTTTTCACGGTTCCGGGTCCGGCCCGGAGACGATACCAGTTGCCTCAACCTCTACCAGCCGAGAAATCCCAAGATACTCGCTGCCAGCGACATGTTTATCAAAAGCGGTCGCTTTGCGTTTCGGGATTCGATGGCCCGCTCCCCGGAGGAGAAACGGAATCCCTGGTTACTTCTGGAGAAGGAAATAGGAGAGGGTAAGATCCCAGTGATTGCGGATAGTAATTCCATGGCTTACGCGCTCCATCTCAGGCTGGGAGAAGAGTTGGCGCTGAACCAGGGGAGTCATGCCATCCGTTTGAAGCTGGTGGGGGCGCTGGCAGATAGTCTCTTTCAAAGTGAGATTCTGATGTCAGAGCCAAACTTTCTCCGTCTCTTTCCTGATCAGGAAGGGTATCGTTTCTTTCTCCTGGACCTTGCGCCTGAGAAGGCGCCAGCAGTGGCTGCCCTGTTGGAAGATCGCCTGTCTGATTTTGGTTTCGATGCCATTCCGACGGCAGAGCGCCTGGCAGGTTTTCACCGCGTGGAAAATACCTACCTTTCTACGTTTCAAAGCCTCGGCGGATTGGGACTCGTGTTGGGCACGATGGGTCTGGCCGCTGTGCTATTGCGGAACGCACTGGAGCGCCGTCGTGAATTGGCTTTGCTGCAAGCGGTGGGTTATAACCCCCGCCGGCTGGGATTGATTATTGTTTCGGAAAACATTTTGCTGCTTGGCGCTGGGATCGTGACTGGTACCCTGTGCGCGCTCCTGGCAATCGTACCAGCCTTCTCGGCTCGCGGAGGCCCTCTTCCCATCCTCTCCATGAGCTCCCTGCTGCTGGCGGTCCTGACAGCTGGCGTTGCCGCTTCCTTGCTAGCCACAGCCATTGCATTGCGCTCGCCCCTGCTCTCGGCATTACGGTCAGAATGATAAACAGGCGTACCAATGCAAGTTAATGTACGATAGTTACTTGGTGGCGACAAAGTTCACAGTTCGGTCAAATGTCAAGGGCCAGGCTGCCCCTCACCCAGGGAGCTTTCTCAAAGCTCCCATTCCTCTCCCGCGGGGAGAGGGTGGCCGAAGGTGAAGTCTTGAGAAGACTTCACGCGGTCGCGGAGGACAGGTGAGGGGTCAGTTGCCAACAGAACCGCACTTCTTGACGGTCTGAGGTTGCTCGCTACGAATTCTTCATAATGGAGCGATGGTTTGCTCCCATTTCAACAGCTTGGACTGACTCAGGCAGCGCTGCAGATGAAAGTGCTGTGATTCCCTGTCCTCGACAAGGCCGGCTACAAGTGATTTCGAGAGGAGGCATTCATGATCCGTTGGCTCGCCGCGAGCGATGAAAATTGGATTCCCCTCCACTGGAGGGGTGCAGGGGTGGGTTATCGCGAACCGGAAAGACCGACCCTGAAGGCTGACGCCTTCTGCCCCTGTAACTGTGAAAAAATTCAAAACCGGCCGAGATCGGGAGGGCGAGGCTCCCGCCGAGCCTCATGGGGCAACGGCTTGCTAGGACTATGGCTCGCCAGGAGGCTCGCCCTCCCAATTTTTTCACGGCTCCCTTCCCGAGAGGGCATTTTCAAGGGAATCTGTATGAAGATATTGATAGCTGGCCTGGCGGTCATGACAGCCATCGCCACGTGCCAGGCCCAGGACTGGCTTCAGTGGCGCGGACCTCATCGTGACGGTCTAGTCACCGCCTTCACCGAACCGAAGGTTTGGCCGGAAGCACTCAAGCTGAAATGGAAGATCCCCGTTGGAATCGGTCATTCGTCTCCGTTGGTCACCGCTGGACGCGTTTATCTTCACACTCGACAGGAGGAGCGAGAAGTCGTTTCTTGCCACGATCTGGAAACCGGTAAACCAGTGTGGCAGGAAACTTATGCGGTCCCTTATACAATGAATCCCGCCGCGGTTCAGCACGGTAAGGGACCCAAATCAACTCCCATCATCTCCGATGGAAGGCTTTATACTCTGGGTATCAGCGGCATTCTTTCCTGCTTTGAGCTTAAGACGGGAAAACTACGCTGGCGCAAAGAATTTTCTGGAGAGTTCAAAGAAACCTCGCCGCTGTACGGCACCTCCATGTCTCCTGTGGTCGAGGCCGGCCTGCTGATTGCCCACGTTGGCGGGCATGACCAGGGAGCCTTGACAGCTTTCAATGCTGAGACTGGAGAAGTGAAGTGGAGCTGGAAGGGAGATGGCCCAGGCCACTCTTCCCCCATCATTGTGGATCTCAGCGGGACGCGCCAGGTGGTGACCCTAACACAAAGTTTCCTGGTCAGCGTCGATGTGACCAATGGTAAGTTGCTCTGGAGTCGCCCGTTCAAGACAGAATACGACCAGAATATTGTCACCCCCTCGCTGTATCACCAGATGCTGATTTACTCTGGAGTCTTCCAACCGACCAGCGCAATCCGGATCAACCGAAACGGCAATACCTGGTCCACCGAAAAGGTTTGGGAGAATCCGGAAGTGTCCATGTATATGAACTCACCTGTGGTGAGCGGGGATCTGTTATTTGGACTGTCGCATCGCAACAAGGGCCAATTCTTTTGTCTGGATGGTCGCACAGGAGCAACACTCTGGACCAGTCAAGGCCGCCAGGGCGAGAATGCAGCTATTCTCATTGCCGGCGATGTTTTGTTTCTTTTGACCAATGACGCTGAGTTGATCATCGCCAGGAAAAACGCCGGGAAGTTTGAGCCTCTCCGCCGTTATTCGGTGGCCCAAAGTCCGACCTGGGCCCATCCGGTTGTCTTGGGCCATCAGATTCTGATAAAGGACGCTTCGAGCCTGGCTCTCTGGAGCCTCGATTGAGAGCTCCGTGAGAGGGCTTTCCCTTCGTGAGCCGCGGGACAACCCTTTGGAGTGCGCTGGCTTGACAGCGCTCTGAAGCAGCCTGCGGCTTAACGCAGGCAAAGCCTGACTGTGGCTGTCGGCCAACGGTGGCGTCAAGCCGCCACCCTGGAGTTTGGACGTTTTTCTTGTGAATTCAAACGAATCAACTGCCCATAGAAACAAACGTTTCGTTCCACAAACGATGGAAATGTCAACGAAGCGTCTGTTTCATTACAAGCAGGAAATGAGAGCCTTCGATTGGTAGCCACGATTGCCGCGTATTTCGCGGCAATCGTGGGTTTGTGCGGGAGATCCCCGAACTGCCCACAATTAACCGCAACCTACGCGTTTAATTGTGGCTACCAAAAATGTCCAAACTCCAGGGTGCCGTCAAGCCGCCGAACAAAGCGGTGTCCAGCCACCGCACTCCAAAATAGTACCGGTCCTGAGGGTGCATGAGAGCCTATGAAATCATGAAGCCGCTGTACGTTACAATTTCTGTGTGGTTGGCTGTGCTCGCGATTTGCACAAGTTCTCCGGCTGCACGTCCAAACGACAAGAAGCGCTTCGCTGACCCATCCATCCCGGCCCTCGAGACGTTGCCCGGCATGGAACCGCCGCAGCCAAAGCCGCATCCCGACGTGCGCTTTCACGCGAAACCTAAGCTGTTGCCGCCCGGCGCAGTCGTGCATGATTGGACGTCCTTTCTGGGCCCAACTCACAATGCCGTCTCAACCGAGACCAAACTGCTCAAGAAGTGGCCTGCCTCCGGACTCTCACTGGTCTGGGAGCTGAAAAAAGGGAAGAGTTATACCTCGCCGGCTGTTCAGAGGGACCGACTGGTCTTTTTTCATCGCCTGGGTGATGAAGAAATTGTGGAATGCCTGCACCCCGAGACCGGCTGGCGTTACTGGAAATTCAGCTATGCGACCCAATTTGAAGACCGTTATGGTTACAACAACGGGCCGCGGGCCAGTCCAGTCATCGATGGTGATCGTGTCTACACCTATGGGGCCGAAGGGAAACTGCACTGCCTGAAGCTCCAAACCGGGCAGGTGTACTGGAAACGGGACCTGCGAACGGAATTCCATGTACCCCAGGACTTTTTCGGTGTCGCTTCGACACCCTTGATCGAGGGCGACCTCTTGATCATTAATCTGGGTGTTCCGGGAGGGCCGTGCGTAGCGGCTTTCGACAAGCGCACCGGTCGAATGGTCTGGGGCGCCAGCGATCTTTGGGGACCCAGTTATGCCTCTCCGGTTCCAGGTATAGTGCAAGGTCACAAGCGCGTCTTCGTTTTTGCCGGGGGCGAAAGCCGTCCCCCCAGCGGAGGCTTGTTGAGTATCGATCCGTCGAATGGAAACGTGGGTTTCCAGTTCCCCTGGCGTAGTCGCAGCTATGAGTCAGTCAACGCCTCCTGTCCCGTGGTCATCGGAAATCAAGTGTTTATTTCGGCCAGTTACAAGACCGGAGGGGCCCTCATCAATGTTCTTCCCAATGGCAGCCACCAGATTGCCTGGACGACCGAAAACCTGGGAACGCACTGGAACACGGCTGTACACAAGGACGGTTATCTTTATGGGTTCGACGGGCGCAACGAGCCAGACGCCGCCTTGGTCTGCTTAGAGCTGAAGGGCGGCAAACAGATGTGGCGCGTGGCGCCGGAGTGGGAGGAGACCATCCAGTTTGAAGGCCGAGCGCAGAAGACGACTGCCAGCACCTTCCGAGGTTCCCTGCTCTGGGCCGATGGGCACTTCCTCTGCCTCGGGGAGTTGGGCCATCTGCTGTGGTTGGATCTTACACCTCATGGCTACCGGGAGCTGGCTCGCACCTGGCTGTTTGCTGCGCGCGAGACCTGGGCACCGCCGGTGTTGAGCCGTGGTCTGCTGTACATCACTCAGAATTCTCCCGGATTGATTCACCGGGAACCGCCTCGGCTGCTATGCTACGATCTGAGAGGAACTGAATAGGAGACGCCCCCAAGATGACCCTTAAGAGAGCCATTCATGACAGCTCGATTCTCCCTTACCAAAGTTACCAGAGGAGAAGGTACTGCTGGTTGTCTCGAAGCGGAAGGACCGAAGGTTACAGCTTCTGTCCCGCCCGAGAGGAAAGATGTGAAAAATTTAGCGATCGAGGGGACAGGGACCACCCCCTCACCCCTGGACCCTCTCCCCGTTTGGGCGAGGGGAAAGTAAACATTAAATTTAACTCCCTCGCCCCCGCTGGGGGAGAGGGTGCCCGCGGGGCGGGTGAGGGGGTCGTTCGAATTTTTCTACACCTGCAGGGGATTTTCACAGGAGTCATCCATGCCGCACGGCGGCACCACCAAGAATGAAAATTATTCCCCTCCACGGGAGGGGTGTAGGGGTGGGTTGTGGCGAACCGGCACGACCCACCCCGAAGGCTACGCCTTCTGCCCCTCCCCAGAGGGGATTTTCACAGGAGTGGCCGCATGGCCCAAGCCAGTCACCCAATCTCGGCTCACGATATTGGTCCTGCTTCTGGCGTTGCTATGGGACGTTACACCGGAAGCTGAAGACTGGCCCCAGTTTCTCGGGCCGACTCGCAATGGGCAGTATCGGGGCCTGATTCCGGCGGACTCGTGGCCCAAAGCGGGACCGCCCGTCGCCTGGAAAAAAGAAGTGGGCCAGGGATTCAGCGGGCCGGTCGTAGCCCAAGGGAGGCTCATCCTTTTTCATCGAGTGGGTGATCAAGAACGAGTCGAATGCCTGGAGTCCAAAACCGGCCGGCCAATCTGGTCTTACGATTACCCTACCCATTACCGCGATGACTTTGGTTTTGACGAAGGACCTCGCGCCACTCCCACAATGGATAATGGTCACGTCTACACTTTTGGGGCTGAAGGGGTGTTACACTGCCTGGACTTGGCCACTGGCAAGAAAACTTGGAATGTAGATACCCATCAGAAGTTCGGCGTCAGCAAGGGATTTTTTGGGGCCGCCTGTTCTCCCCTGGTCGATGGAGAACGTGTGCTGCTCAACGTTGGAGGAGCGAATCATGCAGGGCTGGTTGCCTTCGATCGTCAGACCGGCAAGGTCCTGTGGACCGCCACGGATGACGACGCGCCACGCCTTGTTCTTTACTCGCAGCGGCCTCACCGACGTCGACCCAACCAGCGGGCAGGTCCGTTTCCAATTTCCGTGGCGTGCCCGGATCCGGGCTTCGGTTAATGCGGCCACTCCTTTAGTAGTGGGCGACCTGGTTTTCCTTTCTGCCAGTTACCAAACAGGAGCTGTGCTTCTTCAGGTCAAAGGGAATCAGGTGAAGCCGTTGTGGTCCTCCGACGAAGTGATGTCCAACCATTACGCTACCAGCGTCTATCACAATGGCTATCTGTATGGCTTTCACGGCCGTCAAGAGTATGGCCCCAGTTTGCGTTGCGTGGAGCTGAAGACCGGGAAAGTTCAATGGAACATGGACCAGTTCAAAGCGGGAACGGTAACTCTGGCTGACAATACTTTGATTGTTCTGAAGGAAGACGGTGAACTTATTCTAGCTGCCGCCTCGCCAAAAGAGTTCCGGCCAAGCGCCCGCGCCCAGGTGCTGTCGGGTACCGTTCGGTCCTATCCAGCCCTGGCTGATGGATATCTCTATGCTCGAAATCAAAGAACTTTGGTGTGTGTCAGTTTGAGGAAATAGAACTCAGGAAAGGAGAGTGAGAGGTGAAAAACCCCAGCCTGCAGATTAAGCTGAGACAGTCAGTCCTGTTAACAGGGCTATTCTGCTTGTGGGTCCAAGCGGAGGCCCAGAAGTCCGGAGAGTGGCCTCAGTGGCGAGGCCCCCACCGCGATGGAATCTCTCAAGAGACGGGGCTGATGAAGGAGTGGCCGTCAGGAGGGCCTCCCCTGGTCTGGAAGACTAACGGAACCGGGCAAGGCTATTCTTCGTTTTCAATTTCTCAAGGTCGTCTGTTCACCATGGGCACCCGAGGCGAGCGGGAATTTATTATTGCTTTCGACGTGGCCAGCGGAAGGCCGCTCTGGGTCACTCCGCATGGCGTCCGTTTCAAGAGCGACCGGGGTGATGGTCCCCGAGGAACCCCGACCGTTGACGGAGACCGACTTTACGCCTTGGGCGGTAACGGAGATCTTTCCTGCCTTGAAACCCGCACCGGGCGGACCGTTTGGACCATCAATGTCATCGAGAAGTTTGACGCGTCTAATATCCACTGGGGCCTGAGCGAATCTCCTTTAGTGGTGGGCGATCGACTTTTGGTCAATGCAGGCGGACCGGGTGCTTCAATTGTGGCGCTGAACAAGAACGATGGCTCGCTCATTTGGAAGAGTCAGAGCGATCCAGCAGGTTACTCCTCTGCCATGTCCCTCGAAGTGGGTGGCATCCCTCAGGCCATTTTCTTTACTGGGAGGCGGGCTCTGGGCCTGGACATTCGAGACGGACGGCTGCTTTGGGAATACTCCCAGGTGGCGAACAATGTGGCAAACATCGCCACACCGATTGTTCGTGGCAATCGTGTTTTTCTCTCATCGGACTATGGAACGGGTTGCGCCTTGTTGGAGTTAAAGCCGAACGGCAAGGGGATTACCGCTCAGGAGATCTATTTCAACCGGAACATGAAAAACCACCATAGCAGTTGTGTGTTAGTCGGTGATACGCTTTATGGATTTTCCAGCAGCATCCTCACGGCACTTCGTTTTGAGGACGGACAGGTCGCCTGGAAGGATCGAAGTGTCGGGAAAGGATCTCTGGTTTATGCTGACGGCCATCTCTACTGCTTCAGTGAAAAAGGCGTGGTCGGCCTGGTGGAAGCCACTCCTGAGGGATATCGAGAAAAAGGGCGCTTCAGCATTCCACAGGAATCGCTACCCACCTGGACTCACCCCGTGGTGGCCAGTGGGCGTCTTTACCTCCGCGATCAGGACACGCTCTATTCTTTTGATATTCGGGAAAGGAAGTAATTTGGCACCGAACCCACCGCAGAGACGCTGAGACGCAGAGAAAATTAGTCAAGAGCCTGGAATGAGACAACAAACAGGGAATATAAATTCCGAATCTCGATTATCCTCACGGCCGATTTCCGGGTGAGTCTGGCCAAACGGAATCCCAGCCTGTTTCCGATTTTCTCTGCGTCTCAGCGTCTCTGCAGATAATTCAATTGGGTAAGAGAAAGGAGTCAATCAGATGAAGCCTTACATCATGCTCTTGGGAGTTGTCGCTTTGATTCTTTCGTGCATCCCCATTCCTGGGGCAGTCCTTGTGTATCTGCACTCCACCCTGTTGATCCCTGGGGCAACGTCCGCTCTGGCCGCGCCTGTGGAGCGAAAGCTTCCACCCGGCGAAGAAGAGGCCAAGGCTGTTCTCGAGAAGTCGCCGCGTCACGGAGAATACGCGGATGTAAAAGTTGCCGGCAGACAGCAACCCATTCGAATCTGGGTGGTGTATCCGGAGCTGAGGGACAACGCTCCGGTTGTTCTGGTAATTCATGAAATCTTTGGGCTCAGCGATTGGATTCGAAGCGTAGCCGATCAATTGGCAGCCGATGGTCTTATTGCAGTGGCCCCGGATCTCATTTCCGGAAAAGGTCCGGGCGGCGGTAATACCGACTCGGTTGCGAGCCGCGATGACGTGGTCAAGTTGGTTCGGAGCCTCACGCCCGATGAAGTCAAAGAGCGGTTGGATGCCGTCCGCGCCTACGCTCTTGCGCTTCCTGCTGCAAACGGGAAGATTGCTACGATCGGTTTTTGTTGGGGCGGAGCCACGAGTTTTGCTTATGCGACGTTGCAGCCCGGTTTAAACGCTGCCGTAGCCTATTACGGGTCGGCTCCCGAAATTCCAAAACTGGCCGGGATTCGAGCCCCGATTCTCGGCCTTTATGGTGAGGATGACGCGCGTGTAAATGCGACGATCGATGTGACGGCCGCTGAGATGAAGAAACTGGGGAAGACTTATGACGTAGAGATCTATAAGGGTGCAGGTCACGGGTTCCTGCGTGCGCAGAGCGGGCGGGATGGAGCCAATCTGAAAGCCTCGCAGCAAGCCTGGCCACGAATGCTGGCCTTTCTCAGACAACACACCCGTTAGGGCGAGGTTCGGAAAGATGGGCGTTGGAGAACGTGGACCCGCCCCACGTCCGTAAATGGATGCCCTTACACCGCGACCTTCTCCAGCCGTGCCTGAAATGCCCTCGGCCGGAACAGGAACTCCACAATGTTCCCCTCATGCGGCTGCAGCCAGTCGAGCTGGATCGTCGGCACAGGCCCCAGGTTCAGCCGATCGATCTGCGGCGCATCCATCAGTTGCCGCTGGAAACTCTTGTCGTAGGTGATCGCGCTGCCCACCAGCGTGGATCCGATTCGTTTCAGCATCTCGGTCTGCGGGCACCGCACCACGCTCACGAAGGGGAACATGAACTCCGTGTTAGCCAATGTGCTCTCGGGTGAGTCACAGTGAATCACCACGGGCCTCAGATATCCGCAGCGTTCTTTCTCCACCAGTCGCGGGCCGAAGCTGGCCGTAAGATGCTCGACTCCCGCATCACCCAGCCCAGCCTCGATGCTGTGCCAGATCGCCCTGGCAGCCCCCGGCACCGTGAACGCCGCGAGGCTGGCCTGCGGATCCTCGGGCGGCTTCGGCTCCACCGGCCCCATTCGCTCGGCCAGTGCTTGGGCAATCTCCCGCGTGTGGCGGGAGGCCCAGACGCTCGAGCAATTGATGCAGCCGCGACCACTGTTGAGAAACACGCTGTCGACCATCACGTTGAGGTACTGTTCCCATTGGTCCACCACGTCGTCGCCCAGCAGGATCTTGCTGAACCCCGGCCCGTGCACCTGGACGCGCGTGTCGCCTCGATACCGTGCTACCGTCGCGGTTCCGCCGAAAATCATGGTGCGCTTCGATCGCCGCACGACTTCGGCACCCAGCTCGCCGCCGCCCGGATAAATCGAAATGGCTTCTTTGGGCACGCCGGCTTCTATGAACGCGGCGGCCATTCGACAGGGAGTCCACGGCTCCTGAGGACCGGGCTTCAGCAGCAGCCCGACCTGCATGGGGATCACCGGCAGCCACAGCGTGTGCACGCCCGGTGAGTTCGACGGCAGCACCAGCCCCAGCACCGGCGCCTGGGACTGATAGCTCACCATCACTCCGCGGGACTCGATCCCGTAGCCGCGCGTCAGGATGTTCAGATCCAATCCCCGGGTCAGCGCCTCCAAAATCTTGTCCATGTTGGACAGCACGAAGTGGTTCTTGCTCATGTTGGCTTTACACATGTGCTCGGGCAGGCCCGTGCTGGCCGACTGCTGGCGGGCGAAGTCCTCCGGCGTTTGCGTGCCATCGCCCAACGGAAGGGTTGCGCGCAGATAGAGGTCCGCCGCCTTCTTCATCATGGCGATCAGTTCCGAGATCGGAATCTCGGTGAGCACATGCCGGGCCCGCTGTGCCAGCCGCATGTCACGGCCCAGCAGGCCCGTGTTGGCCTGGCTCACCCGCGCCAGGGTTTCCCCCGTGACAAAATGCATCACGGTATCTGTTTCAAGACTCGTATAGGGCTGGCCCCATCGCAAAATCGGAATGTTCAGTACGGCCATCGGCTCCTCACAATGGTGTTCAGTAAACTCCCACGGTGGTTTGGGTGGCGAGCTTGCGGAACGGACGCACGCCGCTCACACCGTCCCACGGATATCTGTCGCAGGGTCTTTCCCGCTCGCCTTCGTCTCTCTCCAGAAAGCCCGGAATGAACGTCTCCCGGGTAAGGGTCGTCAGCCGCACCCGCCCTGTTTCGCCGTAGTCCACGAGCCGGTCGGGATCTTCAAAGGAAACCACTTCAATTACAGCCCGAGGCTGCGGCGCGAAGTATGTGATCTTGTAGCCGTCCTCCCGTGTCACGGGCTTCGAGCAGGCCAACCCCATGAGCGTATTGCCGTAAGTCGGAGTCAGATACACCCCTTCGCCCAGCACCTCTTCCATCGTGAAGCGCGTGTACTGCGGTGTGAACTCCGTTCCCCCCGCGAAGATTCCCGTGATGCCCGCTGTCTTGATGCTCGTGCCACGGGTCTCCAGCTCCTCGGCCAGCGCCTCGAGCAGCTTCGGCGTCGTGAACAGGCATCGGATGTCGTGCCCGGCGCCGAGAACCGTAATCGCCTGCTCAATCACGTGGGTCTTGTACTTCTCTAATGTGTCGGACTCACCCCGCTGGATCAGCTTGATCACCCATCGCGGGTCCAAGTCGACTGAAAAGCAGATGCCGCCGCGGTGCTGGCACAGATGCTCCACGGCAAGACGCAGCCTCCGCGGGCCCGAGGGCCCGAGCATCAGCCAGTTGGCGCCCCGCGGGAAATATTCGTCCGGAAGCGTCTCGCTGAACATTTCATAGTCGATGCGGAAGTCCTCGATGGCAACGCGGCTTTTCGGCACTCCGGTCGTTCCCCCTGTCTCAAAGACATAGAGCGGTTTGCCGGCAAACTCCTTCGGCACCCACCGGCGCACCGGCCCGCCCCGCAACCATTCGTCCTGGAAAGGCGGGAATTTTCTCAAATCCTCGAAGCCGCGGATCTCGCCTCTCGGGTCCCAACCCAGCTTCGACGCCCACTCCAGCCAGAACGGACATCCTGTCTTCGGATTGAAGTGCCACTCGACCATCTCACGCACATGGGCATCGAGCTGTGCCTTTGCTTTCTGCACTCTAAGAGACAGGTCCAATCCTGCCGCAATACTCATGAGGTCATCCCCCTCCTCGGGTGACTGTTCGAAGAAGACCGGGGCATCCGATGCCCGGAAATTACAGCGATCGCCCGCCGCAGAGTCGTTCGGGCGTGGCACAGTTTCGGATACCCCTCGAGACACCCGCGGTGAACTGGAACGATGAAGAGGGCAATAATGCCGAGCGGTTATTGGACAGGCCTTCTGTCGTCCCAGAAACCCAAATTGTACCTTTTTCTTACCTCGTTCGCAACCGATTTACTCGTGGTTGCGTATGACCTTCACGCACGCAATAAGGGCGGCGAAGGCGTTTACAGCTGGTCGCCCTTTTCCTCCCTAAAAGGGATTGATAACTAACCCGTTGGTGTATTCATCCCTTTCAGGGATGGCTGGATTTGTAGCACCGAAAAACCTGGTCGACCCTCACCCGTCGCTTCGCGCCACCCTCTCCCACAAGGAGAGGGAGAACCATGAGTGGGGATGTGGCTCAAACAGACGCTTACTCTCAAGCACGACAGACTGCAGCTTTACCTAAGAGCTGGCATCCGCTGAGCTCTTGGTCAGCTTGTGACAGCCAGCTCGTACAGGTACTCGACGAAGGAGCGCACCGCTCCGTCCATGCCCTGGACCTTCGGGTTCTTCGACTCGACGACGTAGTATTCGTCTGGCGCGTGCGCACCGCTTCCATGGCCCAGCCCGAAGTGGCCTGCGGGCAGGTGCAGTGGTTCGTCTGTAAACACGTAGCCTGGCCATGAGCCGGCGCCGCGCGGCCAGAGTATCGGGTTGATCCCGGTTCGCCGGTACACCGCAGCCTCCGCCCGGATCAGCGCAGAGTCGGCGGACGTGCTGGTGGGATCGTATCCGCCAGACTTGCGGACCTCAATGTCGCCGAAACCGCGCTTCGCGAGGTGCGCCTTGAGCGCGGCGAGCGCCCCGGCCGCGGTCATGTCCGGCACGAGCCGCAGGTCGAGCTTGGCCACCGCCTTGTGGGGAAGGATGGTCTTCCCTCCCGGGCCGGTGTAGCCGCCGACGAGGCCCTCGATGTTGACCGTGGGCCGAGACACAAGGAGCTCCAGCGCCTCGGGCCAGCTCACGTCGCGCACCCAACGCTGTACGCCGAGCTGCTTCTTCGCAAGCCCCTCGTCGAGGCGGCGTGCCCCTTCCGCGATCATCGCCTTCTCGGCCGCGGACAGCGGGCGCGCCTTGTCAGCGAAGCCCTCGATGGCGGGCTCGTTGCCGTCCGGCGAAATCAGCGTCGCCAGTGCCTGCACGAGGTGCCACGCCGGGCTGTCCACCCGCGCCTTGTTGCTCGAGTGGATGTCCTGGCGCGGTCCGCGACCCCAGCGCTCGCCGCTGGCCACGAGCTCGAGCTCGACGACGCCCTTGGCGCCGAGGGTGATGGTCACCTGGCCGTCGAGCCCCTGCGCCGCCGAGGGCATGAAGATCCCGCTACACCGCCCGAGCGCAGCCTGAACCTCGGGCTTGCGCACGACCTGGGGGAAGTGCGGCGAACCGATCTCCTCCTCGCCTTCGGCCACGAGCGCCAGGTTCAAAGGCACATTCTGGCCCGCGCCGCGGATGGCGTGAAGCGCGGCGAGGAACGCCGCTTGTGGGCCCTTCTGGTTCACCGCGCCGCGGCCCACGAGCACTTTGCCGAGCCCGGGCTTGTCGACGAGCGCCGCCGCCCAGGGCGGCGAGGACCACTCTGCCGGATCCACTTGCTTCACGTCGTACATGAAGTAGAGGCCCACAGTGCGCGCAGCGCCGGCGTCGAGAGTGGCGAAGATGCCGGGCTGGCCGTCGGTGGGCACCTTTGTGACCTCACCAAATCCGGCGTCGCGGAGGAGACGCATCGTGAGGTCGCAGCCCTCGGTGACGCCCTTGTTCTCCGCGGCGATCGACGGCTGCCGGACCCACTCCTGCAGGCGTTGCACCGCCTCGTCGTGACGCTTCTCGATCTGCGCGCGAACGACCTCGAGGTCGCGTGCCTCCGCCGACGCCCAGCGCGGCCAGGCGAGCGCTGCCGCGCCGCCGGCGGCACCCTGGAGGAAGACTCGGCGGCTTATGCGCGTTCGGCAGGTTTGGACATCGTGGGGCTTATCATAGGTACCGTATAACGGCCTGACCCTTTTCATTTCGTTGCCTTCTGGCATAGCCTCCTCCTAAAGTAGTGGCATCCTAACACCTGGCACCTGGCACCTGGCACCTACAACCTGATGATTTCCCTGAGATGAGGATATCTCTCACATAGTATGGCGGGCCCGCGCACCTTTTCTCCCGCGAGCAAGGCTTTGATGTCCAGAGCGTTCGCGACGGCTTTCCCCAGATAATGATTGTTGGTTACCACGAAGGTCTCCCGGGTGTGTTGGGAAACCATTCTAACTCTCTCCACCCACGGCTCCAATTCATCCGGTGGATACAAATAGTCGTACCGGTCCGACGGCTGCCGATTTTCACTGAACCAGGTGCGGTAATTTCTGCCATGCAAACGTATGTAGCCGACCTTTGAAGTTGCCAGGGAAGAGGGCTTAATGGAGTGGCGGAACAACGGCTGGTCGATATTGCAGAATCCCACGCCACTCTCTTCGAACCATTCGACAACCTCCGGCATGTTCCAGGAAGCGTGCCGAAGCTCCACCACCAGGGGATAGTCGCTGAATTGCTTGAGCAGTCGCGCAAGGTGCTCTCGTTCAGGTCCGGTGTTCTTAAATGACCAGGGAAACTGAAGGAGAATCGCTCCGAGTCTACCCGCCTGAAAGATCGGCTCCAGACCGCGGCGGTATTCGGTTTCGTCCTGCACGGTTGCTCCGCCGTGTTCATGAGTAAAAACCCGGTAGAGCTTGGCCGTGAACTTGAACTTTGGATTGCGCTCTATGCGGTTGACCCAGGAAGCGGCCGTCGCAGGTGATGGCGGCCGATAAAAGGTGCTGTTGATCTCGATCGTATCAAAGAAGCCGGAGAGATAGCCCAGTGGATCAAACTTGGATCCTGGTTTTTGCGGATAGACAATCCCCTCCCAGTCTTTGTATGACCACCCAGCCGGGCCGATTCTTATCGTTTGCTCGCTCAATGGAGTCGATAGTCGTCGCTCAATTTCTCAATCGTAGATGGGCTTCCACCTTATTTTCCAGGCTCACCGCGTCTCGGGAAATCCCGGTACAGGAGGGTGCTGTTGGTACTATGACCGCTCGCTGTCCAGCGTCTTCATGTGGTGCTCATCGTAACGTGTCCCAGCTACGGCCGAAGCGGGAATAGCCTCTTCGATACAAGCCAACTCCGTCGGGGACAATTGGACGTGCAGCGCGGCCAACGACTCTGCAAGCTGGGTTCGGGTGCGTGCGCCAATGACGGGAACGATGCTTTCCCCCTTCGCCAGCACCCAGGCGATCGCCAATTGAGAAGGACGAATTCCCTTTTCGGCTGACAAAGCTTTCAATACTTGCACAAGACGCTGGTTCCGGGCCAGGTTTTCTCCCCTGAAACGCGGGAGGTACGCACGAAGGTCACCCTGGGAAGCCGGGACCGAGCCACTGAGCAATCCTCGTGAAAGAACGCCATAGGCGGTGACCCCGATACCAAGTTCTTTGAGCACGGGAAA
>QHZQ01000005.1 GCA_003224725.1 Acidobacteriota bacterium
ATGGCGGAAGTAAATTCTCCATGCAGAGCCAAGAGGGTAGAGACCTGAAAAAAACGCGGGTCCTGGGGTTTGAGTAAAGCCTGCAGTTTTCGGGTAGAAAGCCGGGCCTCGGGTTCGCGCTGGAGCAGGAGTTGACTTTCCAACGTTCCAATCAACGCCGCTGCGTCCGATGGATCGGTCTGATGCACCTTTTCGAAGTAGGGGAGAGCTTCCGCAGGCCTCTCTTGAATTAGCGCAATGAGCCCTAGATTATAACTTGCCGATTGATTCCTTGGGTTAAGCTTCAGCACTGTTTGAAAAGCATGGCTGGCTTCCGCGAAACGCTTTTGCTGAAGATATACCGATCCCAGGTAGCCTTGAGCGCGATCATTCCGAGGTTGGAGAGAAACGGCCCGCAGAAGATGCTTTTCGGCCTCCTGGAGCTGTGCCTGGGCAGTGGCCACTAAGCCGAGCAAAACTTCTGCATCTGCCAGAGCCGGGTTAATTTCTAAGGCTTTCATTGCAGCCTCTCGAGACTTCTCCCATTCTTGTTTCTCGAAATGTTGCTGGGCCTGTTGAAACCAGCTCTGTGCTTCGCTGGACGGGGTTGTTGATCTGCTGGACTGCAAAAAGACCAAAACCACCAGCAACAAGGGAAAGAGTTGCATCATTCCACCTCTAACCAGACAAGAGCTTCGCCCTTGATTATGCCGCCTAGCGGCATGCTGATTATAGCCCGGCCTTTCAAGGCTGGGCCAAGGTAAGCAACCGTTTACCGCCTCGCGTCAGCGACGATTGATTCTTGGTGCTGAAGATGATCTGGAAATAGAGCGAGCTATAGGTGTTAGCCATTGCTAAAGTCTCCGACCGCTGATTCAGACGTCGCTCGCGACGGGGTCGACAGATGATACGCCCCTGCCTGGCCTTGAAAAGACCGGGCTAAAATCAACCGTCGCTACGCGGCGGCCCCCAGGCCAGTGCGTTTGACAAGCAACCGCCCGGTTAGACTATCAATCCCCTTCGGGGAACTAAAATTTCCACGCTTGATGCAGGAGCTTTCGCCCTTGATCCCCGCAAAACGCACGGTCACGGATACGACTCCCGTGTAGGTCGTAATGCCCAGCCTAACCGTCTAATAATTCCAGGCCTGCAAGGCCTCAGGCAGACTGCCTGCCTCAGCAAAATGGGTTTCCTGCCCAAAGAGTTTATAAATCCGACGAGTATAATTGAACGCCTCAGGAAACCCGGTCAGGCAAACTATCCGTCGGGGAGCAAAAGCCCCTGCTACTTCAGGGATGTCGGAAACACGCAGGACATTGAGGAGCGCTGCCCCCCGCCAGTGAGAACCTGGAGGATCGTTAAGAATCACTTGCTGGACCCGCTCATCGAAAAGGCCCGCATAAAGCGTCAGAATTCCCATGTCTCCCTTTCCATAAAGAGAAATGGATGGGGAAGAGATCTTCTCTTCCTCAGTCATCCATTCGATGGCGCGCATAATGTCCCAGACTTGCATAGAAGCGACGGTCCGCCCTATCCAGGAGGCGGTTCGTTGGATCTCGGCATATTCGAAGGCGCTCACTGGATGTTCGGTTAGTCGCGGATTAAAGATCAAAATGGTGTATCGACCCAGCAGGGGCAAGAGTTCATCGAGGTCGAGGGGATAGATGGAATCGCCGGGACGCTTGACGTAGATGAGAACAGGAAACTTTTTCGAACGGTCCTTAGGCACAAGGAGTCGGGCACTAACCTTAACGCCTGGCTCACTGCTGAATTCAACCTCTTTGTAGTCGGCATAGAGAGCTGCCCAGCCTCCGCTGTTACGAATAACGTTGGTTTGAAAGGCGTCCTTTTTTCGAGGGAACCAGCGGAAGACTTTGTCCTTAAGCCGCTCTAATAACTCTTGGCGACGGCGCTCCCACTGGGCCTGCGAAGTCCAAGTCCTGAGGGGGGCAGGAGAAGTAAGCAGGTTGTGGATCTTGTAATTGATGGCATCTGAAGGCAGCTTAGACAGGACGGCCAGGTCTTCGGCCTTTTCTTTTTCGAATTGTCCTTCGCTGTAAGAAGGGTTGCCTTTCTTAAGCCACCGGTTCATCCATTCCCGGGCCTCTTTGAGGAAAAGCGGAATGTCGCTATGTCCAACATCGTCGTCGACCTCCTTGACCCGGTCGGAGCTTGCATTGAGTCCCGCATGGAGGTCATAAATTCTTTTCACTTGGCGGAACACCTCATGATATCCATCGGGCGGAAAGTCCGGGTCCTTTCTACCACTTAAAATGATCAATGGCCGCGGTGCGATTAGCGCACCAACGCTGGGGAAATCCTCCAGGTAAGTGTTATGGAAATAGATGCAGTCACATTGGCCGGCGGCGACCCAATGGGCTGCCTGTGAACCCAGGGTATAAGTGGAGCAGACCGGAGCCGCTACGGCAATTCTTTCGTCGACTGCGGCAGTGAACCAAGTCACAGCTCCGCCGCCAGAGATGCCAGTCATTCCAATACGGCCTTTATCGACCTCGGGTCGCGTCTCCAAATAATCCAGAGCTCGTATGGCATTCCATACTTCAGTTCCTGCTGGAGTGTATCCCAGCGACAACCAGTTCCACATATTTAAGTCGTGGATGCCGTGATGGATGCCCGCCACCTCGCCGAATTCAAGCGTGTCCAGAACCAGACAGGCGTAACCATTGGAGGCAAACCAGACTGCGCGGTCCTGATAACTCCATTTTGCGCCCAGCGGATGGGGAGAGTGTCCGCAGACATAGAGAATTGTAGGAAGAAGCCCGACAGGCCTCATGGGAACATAAAAGTTGCCAGTCACATAAAGGCCCGGCAGACTTTGGAACACGAGCTTCTCTATCCTGTAATTAGCCCGTTGAAGCGTTCCGGTAATTTTCACGTTGAGCGGAGTGCGTTTCGGTAGCGGATCGAGCCCCAGCATGTAAAGCAATTTGCGTTTCAACATGGGTCGTTGTTTCGCCCAAGCCTCTGTACTCTCAAATTGAACCAACGATTCAGACGAGATCCTGGCGGCAGTCTCTTTCAGATAGGTAAGAAACATCTCATGGCGTCTAAGCGCGCTTTCCTGCGCGGCAAGAGACTGAGACAGGAGAAGAAACAGAGGGAATGTAATTTTAGTCAAAGACATTTGGTAATGGTTCTTGATTTAAGTTGACAGGAGCCGACATTCCGGGAACGCCCAGTCAACTCGGAGGATTGCACCCCAGGCAACATCGTACGGAGTGCTACTCTCCAGTGTGTGAAGCGGGGCGTGCTGCATTGCTCCCAATCCCGTTCTGGAAGAGGAGGCTGCCGACTGCTGGCAGCCTTGGCGAGAAACGCGTTTAGTTCCGCTCAAAATTGATTTTCAAGGATTTCAATTTTCGATAGAGGTGGCTCCTCTCGATTCCAAGAGCTTCGGCTGTGCGAGACACATTTCCATTGTTTTCTTCAAGCTTCTTAAGTATGAAGTCTCTGTCGAAGGCAATGCGGGCTTCTGACAAGCTTTTAGCCTCTGAGGGGTCGTCGAATAAGACAGTTCCCTTTTGTAAAACTACCGGCGGGAGGTGGCGCACCTCTATTTTAACGGAGGGAGTCATAATTACGATTCGTTCTACCAGATTTCTCAATTCGCGGACGTTTCCAGGCCATGGATATTGCAATAGAACTTCCATGGCGTCCTGACTGATTTCCTTGGGCTTTCGCCCGTATAAGGAAGAGAATTCCTTTATGAAGAACTCCGTGAGAACCGGGATGTCCTCGGCACGTTCTCGAAGCGAAGGGACATGAAAAGGGATGACATTCAAGCGATAGAAGAGGTCCTCGCGAAAGTTTCCTTTTTCCATTTCTTGCTCGAGGTCCTTATTGGTTGCGGCAATAACTCGAACATCAACCGTGACAGGAGAGGAGGCGCCCACAGGTTCAAAACGTTGTTCTTCCAGAGCCCGCAACACTTTGGCTTGAGTCTTAAGGCTCATGTCACCCACCTCATCCAAGAATAATGTTCCACCATCGGCCTTTTCCAGTTTGCCCACCTTGTGACTGGCAGCACCCGTGAAAGCTCCTTTGACGTGCCCAAACAACTCACTCTCAATCAGTTCATCAGGAATGGCCGCACAATTCACTTCAACAAAGGGAGAGGAACTCCTCAGGCTTTGATAGTGAAGAGCGTGAGCTACCAATTCCTTGCCTGTCCCACTCTCACCGTAGATCAGGACGCGGCCGTTGGTGGGTGCAGCGATCGCCAGTTGCTGTCTTAGTGCCTTCATTGGAACGCTGTTGCCAATAATCCTGTAGCGAGCACCTAACTCGGATTTTAGAATCTTGTTTTCATCTTGCAGATGTTTGTTTTCCAGGGCATTTTTCATGACCAGGAGAGTCTTTTCAATAGAAAGAGGCTTTTCAATGAAATCAAACGCTCCCAGCCGAGTGGCTTTTACTGCGGTCTCGATAGTGCCATGTCCGGAGATCATGACAACGGCCGAATCGATCTTCATTTTTTTCACTGCCTCCAAAGTTTGGAGACCGTCAATTCCTGGCAACCAGATATCTAGCAAGATCAACTCGAAAATCTTATTCTCCAAGAGAGCCAGGCATTCCTCCCCACTGCTCGCTGTCTCTACCTTGAACCCCTCTTCGGTCAGAATTGCGCTCAGAGACTCGCGAATCCCGACTTCATCGTCAACCAGTAAAATGGAATTTCGCGCCAAGGTTCATTAACTCCAGCTCATTACTTGAAATTCGGAAATCAACATGGGGCGGCCAACGAATTAAGAATTGGTTACGGAAAGTCTGGTGAAACGCTTCTCGAAACCCAATCCGCTTTCTTCCCTCCAGGCATTATTTTATCGGGTAGGAATCTCTATGACAAAGCTAGCGCCGGAGGGGACATTATCTTCGACGTGGATATAACCCTTATGGTCGGCCACAATCCGGCTGACAATAGCCAGACCCAACCCGGTCCCTTGCTTGCGAGTTGAAAAGTAGGGCAGAAATAGCTTCTCTTTGTCGGCAGGAGAGATACCCTGGCCTGTATCCTTTACGACAATCTGAATTGTCTCCTTATTGGGATAGAAACTGCTGAGAATCGAAAGCTCCTTCTGGCTGGAGTGGTCCATGGCTTCCAGAGCATTGTCAAAAAGGTTGACAAACACTCTTTTGAACTGCTCCGGATCGAGTTTAATTTCAGGGAGGGCTGGGGAAAGCACTTTTGTGACCCTAATTCCTTCAAACCGTCCGTTGTAAGAGGTAAGCGTATTCTCAATGATCGTATTCAGATTACACGAAACCAGGTTAGCTGCAGGAAGTCGCGCAAAGCGCGAGAACTCGTCTACCATTCCTTTGAGAGTGGCCACTTCCTGAGTAATGGTTTGAACACATTCCTTAAGAATTCTATCAAAACCTGGATTGGCTGTGGGAAGGGGAAGCAAAGGGTCCGATTGTGGCTTCAGATAGTTTTTTAAGAGCCGCTCGGCGGACAATTGAATTGGGGTGAGTGGGTTCTTGATCTCATGAGCCATGCGACGCGCCACTTCACGCCAGGCATTCGCTTTCTGTGCTTTCAAGACTTCCGTAAGGTCCTCCAGTACCATCACAACCCCCTGGGAGGGGTTATTGGTAGCATCCAATGAGTTAATGGTGACCTCAACGTAAAGATTGCGCCCTCGCAAACGCAGAGTGAGATCCTTGGTTGCAATCCCTACTCGGGACGCCTTTTCAAGAAGGGTTCTAATTTCGCCAGTATCTCCCGGCTGAAAGACTTCATCAATACGGAGCCGGTCATTCGAAAGGGTGCATGCCAACATTTCTTGAGCTGCCTTGTTCATTTTGCTGATGCAATGGTCTGGGGCGACGGAGATGACTCCCGTTGGGATGTTTTCCAAAACCGTTTCTGTATATCTTCTCTTCTCTTCCAGAGCCTGATTGGAATTTTGCAGATCCCGGTTTGTTTGTTCCAATTTCTTGGAACTCTCGTGAAGCTGAGCAGTCATTCGATTGAAAGAGGAAACCAGGATGCCCAGTTCGTCGTCGGCGGGGCAATTCACCTGGTGGAGAAGATTTCCCTTCGAAACTTCATTGGAGGCCTCTGCCAGAGCGCGAATGGGGATAGTAATCCTTTTGGAAAGATACAGACCGATCCATACGGCTGCAAACAGAATGAGCAAAGTAATCAGCCCCAGCAAGAGCAGATAATTGCTTCGGATGACCTTACGATTAGTGGACCAGGTTTTGTAATATTTGTTGGATTGGGAGATCTGATTGGCCAGTTTGAGAATATCGCCCGGGATTTGATAGGCAATAATGATGTTGGCAAGAGGCTGTAAATCTTCCGCGTGGACGATTTCTCCGGCGAGTATGATGTCCTTTCCCTCCTCATCAACCGTTGTTATCGTTGCCTCACGTTTGTCGGGGTTCCTAATGATCCTCTCAAAGACGGCAGGAGCCAATTGGGGCTTCCCTTCCTTCCAATCGACCAAACCCAACCTTTCGGTGGTTTTCCTGAAATCAGGATGGCTGCGGGGATAAAACTCATTTTGCTTATACACATATAAAGGGTTATTGAATTTGTCGGAAACCAGAATCAGTGCAAGATCCAAATCATTGGCAGTATTTCTCAATTCAGCGAAATTCGCCTTAGTTTGAGATGCTAAGAATTTCCTGAGAGCTGAATGATTGGCCAGGTACCTGGCACCTTGAGTTGCATTGGTGTTGGAGTCGTTGCGAACCTGTCGGACGAGCTCCTCTACGTTGCCGAGCGCGCGATCGATAGGTTCACTAAACCATTTGTCCACGTTTCGGTTCAGTAAGAAATAAGCAAAGAAGGACATGAAAATAACCGGAATAAAGGACAACCCCAAAAATGCCAGGACCAGCTTGGTTCGGAACTTCGAGCCAAGCTGCTGGCTTTTGCGTTCAAAATAAAGTTTCAGCAGGTTTCGCAAAAGAATCAGGCTGCAGATGGCGAGGAGGACTACATTCAACGAGCTGAGTGCCCAAAGTAAAAGGGAAGTTTGGCGCTCGGGAGCACCCAAAAAAGGATTGAGATCGAAGGCCTGCTGGATGACGGCGAAAACTAAAAGAACGGAAACGAGTATCGAGAGAGAAATGATAACGAGCCTTCGTTTGTCGCTCCTGTTTGAATTCATAGTTCGTTCCAGCAGACCGTATTGTGGAAACCTAAAATTCTACTACAGCCAACTATCAACGCCCTACCAAAAACAGCAACATCGATGCTTTTTTTCTAACCTGTCCGAGGGTTTTTACCGAAAGCGATCTCTATCATGTCGTGCTCTGTGCTAAGCCCTTTCGGAATAATCACCAATCAGCTGAACCCAGGGCAAATTGGGTCGAATACCCTCTTTAGACTCTTACATACTCATTCAGATTGAGGCCGTGCTACTTCATCCCATTCTCATATCTAACGCACACTGGCATGGGCCCCTAATCTTGACAAAATGCTTTGCGGTCATTAGCATGAGGCCCTACAATTTTTGTCAGTTCTTATCAAATTTCAATAATGTTAATTCCCATATTGCCGAGAATTTCACTGGGAGATTCTACCGATGTCATCAAAATTAGGAGATCTGCTCGTCAAAGAAAACCTCATTAGCCAACAGCAGCTTAAAGAGGCGCTCGAGTATCAGCGGGTGAACGGAGGCAGGCTCGGAAATTGCTTAATCAGGTTAGGCTTCGTAACCGACGACGAGATCACCGCCATCCTCTCACGTCAATATGGAGTTCCTTCCATAAACCTATCCTTTTTTGATATAGACCCATCGATCGTCAAATTAATTCCGGTCGAAACTGCTCAGAAGTATCAAATCCTTCCTCTGAGCCGAGTGGGATCGACTCTCACCATAGCGATGATTGATCCCACCAACGTCTTCGCGATGGATGATATTAAGTTCATGACGGGTTTCAACATCGAACCTGTAGTCGCGTCCGAAACGGCCATCCGGGAGGCCATCGATAAATATTATGGCTCAACGCACGCCATCGAACTTAAGAAGGTGATGGAAGACATTGCCGTTATTGACCAGAAGCTGGATGGAGACGACACTTCGCTGGAGTTGGCCTCTGAAGAAGAAGCGATCGATCTTGAAGGATTGGAGCAGGCAGCCGAAGAAGCTCCCATCATAAAACTTGTCAATTTGATTCTTTCCAACGCTCTAAAACGTGGAGCGAGTGACATCCACATCGAACCTTACGAGAAGGAGTTTCGCGTCCGATTTCGGATTGACGGAGTGTTGTACAACATCATGAATCCCCCTCTCAAGCTTAAAGATGCCATCACCTCCCGTATCAAGATTATGTCCAAGTTGGATATTTCTGAGAAACGTCTACCCCAAGACGGAAGAATCAAAGTGAAAATGAAAAACGACGGAAAAATCAAAGACCTCGACTTCCGTGTTTCAGTTCTGCCAACCCTATATGGGGAAAAAGTGGTCCTCCGCCTGTTGGACAAAGATAATCTGATGCTGGACATGACCAGGCTCGGGTTTGAGTCTGAGTCACTGAAAAAGTTTGAGAGTGCGATTCTTAAACCCTATGGGATGGTTCTGGTCACGGGGCCTACAGGAAGCGGGAAAACCAACACTCTCTATTCGTCGATAGCGCAATTGAACAAGATCGATACCAATGTTATGACGGCGGAAGATCCGGTGGAGTTCAATGTTCCGGGGATCAATCAGGTTCAAATGAAGGAACAGATCGGTCTGAATTTTGCGGCTGCCTTGCGGGCTTTTTTGCGACAAGATCCCAATATCATTTTAGTGGGTGAGATTCGCGACTTTGAGACTGCAGAGATTGCCATTAAAGCGGCATTGACGGGACATCTGGTGCTCAGCACCCTGCATACCAATGACGCTCCTTCCACTATCAGCCGTCTCATGAACATGGGCATTGAGCCTTTCTTAGTAGCAACCTCGGTCCATTTGATTTGTGCCCAGCGTTTGATTCGCCGCGTTTGTAAAGAATGCAAAGAGGAAGTCAGCACCCTGGCACAAACTTTGATTGATGCAGGGTTCTCTCCCACTGAAGCTAAGAAGCTGGCCACTTATCGTGGAAAAGGATGTCCCACTTGCAATGGGACTGGATACAAGGGGCGCGTCGGATTATACGAAGTGATGGAAATAAATGATGACTTACGCGAACTCATTTTGATTGGGGCTTCCTCACTTGAATTGAAGAAGAAAGCCGTTGAGCATGGAATGATTACACTTCGTGCCAGTGGGCTGCAGAAGCTACGGGACGGGGTGACTACTCTTGAAGAAGTTCTAAGGGAGACGGTGAAATAACACCGAACGAAAGGAATGTGTAAATGGCAACGCTGTCTTTGAGTGAGCTCTTAAAAAAGATGACAGAAATGGGGGCGTCGGATCTGCATCTGACGACCAATACACCGCCGCAGGTGCGCGTGGACGGACATCTCAAGCCACTGACCGAATGCCCCGCGCTGACGGCCGCCGACACGAAACAGTTGGCTTACAGCGTGCTGACAGATACTCAAAAGCATCGTTTTGAAGAGGACCTGGAGATTGACTTTTCCTTTGGTATTAAGGGCCTTTCTCGATTTCGAGGAAATATTTTCAATCAGCGAGGAGCTGTGGGAGCTGTCTTCCGGTCTATTCCATATGAGATAAAAAACTTTGACGCATTATCACTTCCGCCTGTCGTAAAAACTCTTTGTGATAAACCTCGGGGCCTTGTCTTGGTCACAGGGCCTACCGGGAGTGGGAAATCGACGACCTTGGCGGCTATGCTCGACAAGATCAACACCGAGCGTCATGATCATATTGTCACTATCGAGGACCCCATCGAGTATCTCCACGGACATAAGAGTTGCTTGGTTAACCAGCGAGAAGTGCACGCCGATACCCGTTCGTTTGCAAATGCTTTGAGAGCGGCTTTACGTCAAGATCCTGATGTCGTTCTGATCGGTGAAATGCGGGACCTCGAGACCATCGAATCAGCGCTGCGTATAGCCGAGACGGGACATTTGACCTTCGGAACGTTGCATACTAACTCAGCCTCATCGACGATTAACCGCGTCATTGATGTTTTTCCGTCCCATCAGCAGTCTCAGATTCGCGCTCAGCTCTCCCTGGTCCTGGAAGGCATTCTTTGCCAAGCTCTCCTGCCCAAAGCTTCCGGGTCAGGACGAGCCATGGCCATGGAAATTCTTATACCCAATGCGGCCATTCGCAACTTGATTCGCGAGGATAAGATTCATCAGATTTACTCGTCGATGCAGACAGGTCAGGAAAAATTTGGAATGCAGACCTTCAACCAATCGCTGGCGTCACTTTACTTCAGCAAGCAAATTGCGCTGCAAACGGCGCTCAACCGCTCCAGCAATCCTGAAGAGTTGCAGGACATGATTAATCGAGGACCCAGCCTGCTGCAACGCACACCTGCGCCCGTTGCCGGCCGGAGTCTGAGATAATCTGCAGTCCCACTATTAGGAGCTATTCATGCCGGTCTATTCTTTTCGTGGCAAGTCCAGGACAGGAACCGAAGTTCGAGGTGAGAGGGAAGCTGACACTAAGCAAGCTCTGGTAGCGGCACTGCGTCGCGAACAGATCAGTCCTCTGGTTATAAAGGAAAAAGGCAAAGAATTTACTCTGCCAAAATTTGGAGGAAAGGTAAAGACCAAGGAACTGGCAATTTTTACCCGTCAGTTCTCTGTGATGATTGACGCAGGTTTACCGCTGGTTCAATGTCTGGAGGCTTTAGCAGTGCAGCAAGAGAATAAGATTTTTCAAAGTGTGTTACAAGCCGTCAGAACCGAAGTGGAGGGAGGTTCAACTCTAGCTTTCGCCATGCGGCAACATCCTCGAGTTTTTGATGACCTATACACGAATATGATCGCAGCTGGCGAAGCCGGTGGAATTCTCGATACGATTTTACAGCGGCTGTCCTCTTACATCGAGAAGGCCGTCAAGCTGAAACGGGCCGTCAAGTCCGCCATGGTTTACCCCGTGGTGGTCTTAACCATTGCCGTTGGTGTCATCATATTGATTCTCTGGAAAGTAGTTCCAATCTTTTCTACTCTTTTTGCCAGCATGGATGTAAGCCTTCCCCTTCCGACCCGGATAGTTATTGGAGGCAGTAACTTTGTCGGCCGCTATATCATCTTTATTTTTCCCGCCTTTTTCGTGATAGGGTACGCCTTTAAGAAATATTACCGAACTGAAAATGGACGACGAGTGGTAGACCGAGCCCTTCTCAAAGTTCCAGTGCTGGGCAGTGTTTTAAAAAAGATCGCGGTCGCCCGCTTTTCTCGGACCCTGTCAACTTTGATTTCCAGTGGCGTTCCTATTCTCGAGGGATTGGAAATTACTGCCAAAACCGCGGGCAATGCCATTGTTGAAGAAGCCATCTTGAAGACGCGCAATTCCATTGAGGAAGGAAAAACGATCGTGGAACCGCTCCGTGATTCGGGAGTATTCCCTACCATGGTGACTCAGATGATTGGGGTAGGCGAGCAAACAGGCGCCTTGGACGCGATGTTGACAAAGATTGCAGAGTTTTTTGAAGATGAAGTGGATGCTGCTGTTGCAGACCTTTTGACCGCGATCGAACCCCTCATGATCTTGATCCTGGGAGTTATCGTCGGAGGAATCGTGATCTCCATGTACTTGCCACTCTTCTCATTAATTTCTAAGTTATCAATGTAGCTTGACCGGCCCCGCGGAGGCGCAAGGCTAAAGGAACAAGGCAAAGAGTATTTGCCATTCTTTACACCCTTCCCTCGGCCTTTTTGCAATATTGACCATGCCCAAGAATATCAGAGACTGGCTTTCCTGGCTCATTAAGCTAAGGATTGTGGTTGTGACCACATTGCTTGGTGTGTCTTTGGGTTTAGAATCGGTTTTTGTTCAAGACGAAGCCCTGGCGAGACTGTTCCGAATCATCATCGTTAGCTACTTGGTCTCATTGATTCATTACGTTCTCCTTCGCTTTTCCAGTAAATATGTTCTGCAAGCCTACGTTCAGACTTTTTGTGACCAGCTCATGATCTTCTCCATCATCTATGTCACGGGGGGAATTGACAGCTACTTCTCATTCCTGTATTTGCTGTCAATCATCATGTCTGGCATTCTCCTTTATCGCAAAGGAGCACTAATCACGGCAACTGGGAGTTCGATTCTTACTGTAGCCCAATATCTCGTGATCCGGCAGGGACTATTACCCTTAACCACTTACGCCCCTATAGAAATCCGAAATGTTAAATTCCTTATTGGAACTAACGTCTTTGCTTTTTATGCAGTAGCCTATCTTAGCAGTCACTTGTCTGAAAGCCTGCGAAAAACAGGCAGCGAATTAGAAGACAGACGAGGCAAACTGGCCAACCTTCAAGCCTTTAATGAGAACATCATTAATAGCATGCGAGGAGGTTTATGCACTACCAATCTGGATGGGTTTATTACACTCTTTAACAAATCCGCATGCGAAATTACAGGTTATAAGCCGGAAAGAATTATCGGTGCCCATGTCAATAAGGTTTTTGGTTTTTTGGACCACGAAGGACAATCCGCCCCTCCAGACAATTTGCCCATGCGTTTCGAGAAGGGAATTAGGAATGTCAACGGAGAGGAAATCTACTTGGGTTTCACTGTTTCACCATTGTTAGTAGAGCATAACCGTCAGATTGGCTATGTTTATACCTTCCAGGACTTGACCGAAATAAAGAAATTGGAACAACAAATTCGACAGAAAGACCGCATGGTGGCTATGGGGAGAATGGCTGCTGGCATTGCTCATGAGATTAGGAACCCTCTCACTGCAATCTCTGGCTCCTTTCACTTACTAAAAACAGAACTAGCTCTGAACCACGATCAGTTGAAATTAATGGAAAATATTTCCTTGGAGACTAAACGCTTGTACAAAATCGTTACCGATTTCTTATCCTATGCAAAACCCGTCGCGTTTTCGGTTGGTTGGGTTGATCTGAAACGACTGACCCGAGATACGGTCGATCTATTGAGAAACAGTTCTGAACTCACAGCCAGTCATAAGATCGAGTATTCTTTCGATGCCAAAGACTCTTTGTACTGCCAAGCGGACCCTGATCTCATCAAACAGGTTTTTTGGAACCTTTGTAACAATGCGATAAAGGCCATGCCAGCTGGAGGGACTCTCTCCATTTCTCTTGAGAAAACACAATATGAACTCACTGTGAGCTTTCGAGACACCGGTAGCGGATTGACCAAAGAGGAGCAGGAAAGGATTTTCGAACCGTTTCAATCTTCCTTTAATGATGGGACGGGTTTGGGATTATCAATTGTATTGCAGATCATAGAGGCGCACCATGGCTCGATAAAAGTTGCGTCCACCAAAGGAGAGGGCACCACTTTTCAGATCACTCTTCCAAAGGAAATGAGCACAACTTGAGGTTAAGAAATGTCCAATCTGTTAATTGTGGATGACGAACGTTCTCTTCGGGAAGTTCTGCAAATGGTTTTCAAGAAAGAAGGATACAATGTGTCTGTCGCCAGCAGCTATCACGAGGCGGTAGCTCAGGTCAAGGCAGGGGTCTATGACCTCGTTGTCTCCGATATCAAAATGAATGACGGCAGTGGAATTGACTTATTAAAGGACATCAAGGCCACTAATCCCGAAACCTTAGTTGTCATGATAACAGCCTACGCCACAACCGAAAATGCCATTCAAGCTCTCAAAATGGGTGCTGTGGATTACATTCTTAAGGATAACGAAAATTTTGTCGAGGAGATCAAAATCGCGGTTGCCAAGTCACTTGAGTTCTATCGTCTTCGGCAAGAACACCGTCTCTTGAAGCGACATTTTAATCAACAAAATGCCATCCATAATATTGTTGGCTCCAGCCCCAAAATGAAAGAACTCTTTCAGATGATTGAAACCATTGGAGCCACTCAGAGCACGGTGCTCATTACCGGAGAGAGCGGAACAGGTAAGGAATTAGTGGCCAAGGCCATTCATCTTAACGGCAGCAGGAGCGAGCTCCCCTTTGTCTCCATTAATTGCGGGGCTTTTCCAGAGACTCTTCTGGAAAGCGAGCTTTTTGGCTACATGAAAGGAGCTTTTACCGGCGCCACCATCAATAAGAAAGGCTTATTCGAAGTTGCAGACAAAGGAACAATCTTCCTTGATGAAATCGGAGAAATGAGTCTCTCCATGCAGGTAAAGTTACTCAGAATTCTCCAGGAAAAAAAGTTTCGCAGGGTGGGAGGAACCGAGGAGCTTCCTTTAGACGTGCGAATCATTGCGGCGACGAATAACGACCTGCAAAGACTGATGGCTGAGAATAAGTTCCGCGAAGATCTTTACTATCGAGTCAGTGTGATTCCTTTGGAAATCCCGCCTTTGAGAGAGCGGAAAGAAGATATTTCCTGTTTGGCCAATCATTTTCTGAAGAAATTTAACTTACAGATGCAGAGATCCATTCTGCGCATTAGCCAAGAGGCAATGCATTCTTTGGAGCAATATGATTGGCCTGGTAATGTCAGAGAGTTGGAGAATACAATTGAAAGGGGTGTTGCATTTGAAACTACGGAAGAAATAAGACTGGAGCGTCTCCCCTCTAAGATGAGTTGCTTGAATCCGAGCGAAATTGCTGGCACTGGCAAGATTCCAAAAAACGGAATTGATCTTGAAAGGCACATTGAAGAAATTGAAAAGTCGTATATTGCGGAAGCCCTTCAGAGGGCAGGGGGTGTTCAAACCCGAGCCGCTGAACTCTTGAAAATGTCTTTCCGGTCCTTCCGTTACTTTGTAAAGAAATATGATCTCCGCTAGCCAAGTGGGCTAGAATTTCCAGCAGGGAACTCGCTCGCCCGCCAACATTCATTTATTGAGCCTAGCAGATATTTCTAGGAAAATATCTTCACTTCTGCTATCCTCGTGGTGTGTTGAGAATTGTAGGCCTATTGTGAAGCAAATCTAAGGACCACAGATAATGAATTTATCTGTGGCTTTTGTCGTTTATGGAGGGAAAAATGGCAAAGAATTCTGGCATCACTTTTTCAGCAAACGAACGCATCAATCATTCCATCTATGGATTCGGAACAATCAGTGAAGTCAACGACTTGCATACGACAATTGAGTTTGATCAAAATGGCCGAAAGAAGTTCGTGACCAGTATGGTCCAACTGGAGCGGACTAGTGTCCCAGCTCCGGTTGTGCCTACGCGAAGAACTCGGTCGAAAACTACCAAAACCAAGGCAAAGGACAATTAATTTCCATAAAGCATCGAATTTCTCTTGTGAATCCGTCAAAAGGCCCTTACTTTAGGGCCTTTTTTATTGGACGGCTGTAGTGAAGGCTTCCGTCTCCCTGTCCCGAAATGTAAACGGATGTGGGGTTGGTTTCGAACTTTCCTTTGGCGGCGTCCGTTATTTAGGAGTGTAGACAGTGGTACAATTGAAGTAAGGTGTGTTAAGTTTCCTCTAGACAATCAAAGGAGGCAAGATGAAAAAGTGTCCTTATTGCGCCGAAGAGATTCAGGACGACGCCATCAAATGCAAACATTGTGGGTCCAATTTGGCGGCTTCTCATTGGCCGGGGAAGAAGCTGTATCGCTCCCGAAGCGACCGCAAATTGGCCGGTATCTGTGGTGGACTGGGAGATTATCTTAACTGTGATCCGACTTTGATCAGGGTGGCCTGGGTCATAGGAGCTTTTCTGTCAGCTGGAGTTGCAGTCTTAGCTTATCTCGCGCTTATCTTTATCGTGCCTAACGAAGACGAGATTGTGCCTCGGCCCAGGCCTGTGAGCGTTTAGAGAGGAATAAGATAAAGGGGGGCACCTGATGAAGATGTATGTTGCCGGGAGATGGCTAGAGAAAACCGAAAAGCTTGAGGTGTTGAATCCCTTTGATAACGCCGTGATAGATACCGTTCCAAGGGCCTCCATGGATGATGTGGATCATGCCCTTTCAACCGCCCTGGAAGGTGCCATAGCGATGAGGAAGATCTCTGGCTATGATCGGTTTCTGATTTTGAAGAAGGCCGCAGAACTGCTCGAGCAGTATAGCTCCGATCTAGCTAGAATCATCACCTTGGAAGAAGGAAAGATCATTAGTGAAGCTCGCTTTGAAGTCTCTCGGGCAGTGCAAACCCTCACCCTGTCTGCCGAAGAAGCCAAGAGGGTTTCGGGGGAAATGGTTCCTTTGGATGGGGCGCCTGGCGCGGGCAATCGAATGGGATTCACCCTGAGAATTCCCTGTGGTGTCGTTGTAGCTATTTCGCCCTTCAACTTCCCGCTCAACCTGGTTGCGCATAAAGTGGGTCCCGCCTTGGCGGCTGGTAATTGTGTGGTGATTAAACCTGCCACGGATACTCCTTTGTCTGCTTTACGTCTGACCGAGATCCTTCTGGAGGCGGGTATTCCGCAGTCGGCTATCCAGTGTATTACAGGCTATGGGAGCGATATCGGAGATGCGCTTTGTTCTGATCCTCGCGTTCGCAAAATCACTTTTACCGGCAGTCGAGATGTGGGAGAACGTATTTGCCAGAAAGCCGGCCTCAAAAAAGTGACTATGGAGCTAGGTAGCAATTCACCACTTATCATCATGCCTGATGCCGACCTGGAAAAAGTGTGTCAGGCGATTGTTGCCACTGGATACAGTAATGCAGGGCAGGTTTGCATCAGCACCCAACGCGTTTTGGCCTTACGGCCGATTTATGAAGAATTGGTTAGGGCTCTAAGCCCCAGAGTGGAATCCATTAACACTGGAAATCCGCTCGATGAGAGGACCAAAATGGGACCCATGATTCGCGAGAAAGAAGCAATTCGAGTTGAGTCCTGGGTTGAAGAGGCCAAACGAGCCGGTGCCACAGTACTCGTTGGTGGTCAACGCAACGGCTCATTCTATTCTCCAACTTTGATTGCGGATGTAAAACCCCCAATGCGGATTTCATGCCAAGAACTTTTCGGCCCAGCCGTAGCTGTAACTCCCACCGATACGATTGAGGAAGCCATTTCCCTGGCTAATGACACACACTATGGGCTTTCAGCCGGTATTTTTACTCAAAACCTGGACTGGGCCCTGAGATTTGCACGAGAAGTCGATGCAGGGAATCTCCATATCAATTGGGGACCCCAGTGGAGAGCCGACCTGATGCCATACGGAGGCCTGAAAGAAAGCGGCTTTGGTAAGGAAGGCCCTAAATATGCTGTTCAGGAAATGACTGAACTTAAGATGGTCGTTCTTCACTTGAGTTAGGGTCGTGACTTTTTGAAATCGAACTGAAAGGAGGTACTGTGTCCCTAATTAGAGAATTACTCGGCTTAGACGTTGCCTCTTGTCTCCAGAGGGCTCAGAAATACGAGAAAATCGGGAAACTACGGATGGCCAGACTAGAGTTGGAAAACGCCCTCGAAATGACCGGTCTGCGGGATGAAGCTCAAAGGAAGCAGATCAACGTGCTTTTAGACCGGATCGCAATGAGTGATCAGGAGGATACAGAAGCTCAGGCCGAAGAAGCGTTGAGAAACGGCGATCATCAAAAAGCCAGATACTACCTTAACGTTGCATTATCCAGGCTGGAAGAGGGAAGCTCTGAATTCGATCGCATTAAGAGTAAGTTGGATTTCATTCCTGAGGGAATCGAAGAGGCTGAAATCGAGGACGAACTGGAAGCTATTCTGAGAGCTGATGTGGGAGTTAGCTTCTTGGATCGACAGAGAGCCTTGGAGTTCTGGAAGTCTGGGTTTCCACCTTACCGGGAGGAGTACTACTTCAATAAGGCACTAACCTCCGATGTCGTCCAGGTTCAAGCTGAACAAGCAAGTAAAAATCCTGATGACGCTGATGGTCACTTCAATTTTGGGGTGACACTGGCTCAGCTAGGGCTAATCAAAAAGGCTTTGGAGCAAATTCGTTTGTTTGTTTCACTCAGACCTGAGGATCGGGATGGGCATTACTTCTTAGCGAACTTGCTGGCTGACCAGGGGTATGATGAAGAAGCCATTCGAGAATTTGAGAAGACGATTACTCTCGATCCCGGTTTTGCAGAAGCCTACTTTTATTTAGCTGAGCATTATCGCCAACTCAAAGATTTTGAACGCGCCGAAAGACTCTATCAGCATATTATCGAAAGGGAAAAAGGGAGTGAGCTGGCGGAGGAATCACAAGCCAAACTGGAAGCCATCAGAGAAGGGATCCAGCGACCAAAAAATTAACCTCGTTTTGACTCAATCTCGGCGGTACCACCGAGGATGAAATGTATATTCCCCTCCCCCGGAGGGGCGCAGGGGTGGGTTGTGGCGAACCGGAGGACCCACCCCCGAAGGCTGACGCCTTCTGCCCCTCCCCAGAGGGGATTTTCAGAGGAGTCTTCATGAAGATACGTAAGGCGGTCTTTCCCGCTGCGGGGCTTGGAACCCGATTTTTGCCGGCAACAAAAGCGCAACCTAAAGAAATGCTGGCTCTGGTAGATAAGCCAGTAATTCAATACGTCATCGAAGAAGCAGTGGCTTCAGGCATTGAAAACATAATTATTGTCACAGGACGGGGCAAGAATGCCATCGAAGATCATTTTGATGTCTCTTATGAACTGGAAAAAATATTGGAGAGCCGCGGCAAGACTGATCTTTTGGATCAAGTAAGAGCAATATCCAACATGGTTTCAATTTCTTACGTCAGGCAAAAAGAAGCCTTAGGGTTAGGCCATGCAATATTAGTCGCTAAGCATCTTATCGGTGAGGAACCCTTTGCAGTATTGCTTGGAGATGACATTATCGACTCCGTTACGCCGTGCACCCAACAAATGATCGCCAGCTTTGAAAAGCACCATACATCCATCTTGGCTACCCAGGTTGTTGAGGGACCAGATATTTCTCGTTATGGTGTTATCAAAGGCCAGCCCGTTGAGCATGATTTTGAGATGGACAGAACTTATAGAGTGATGGATCTTATAGAAAAGCCCCGATACGAGGAAGCACCATCCAATCTGGCCATCATTGGTAGATACATTCTTACACCGGAGATCTTCGATGTTCTGGAAAAAACTTCTCCAGACGCGGGCGGTGAGATCCAACTTACCAACGGGCTGCGGAAACTTTTAGAACGACAGCCGATTCACGCCTATCGATTCGAAGGGAAACGATATGATGCAGGAGATAAACTAGGTTTTCTAAAGGCCACCGTAGAATTTGCGTTGAAAAGGGAGGATCTGGGTAAGGAGTTTGGAATTTACTTAAAGTCGTTAAATCTCTAGTGGCGTGTTTTGCCAATGACTATAGCTAAGCTTTCGGACGGTGGTTCCCGCCCCCCTGTGTCGCCGGCCGCAGATATGGGTTAGCGATCAGATTGGTACTTGAGAGGGGTGGTTTCTCCAGTTCAAGTCCTCAAGCTTGGATCACCAGAAGGGAATTCCTTATTTGGCAGGCTGTTTCAACTTTCTATCCAATTGGTGAAGCCTCTATTTTGAAGAGTGAAAGAGTCGCCCCTCCCAGTTGTCTGGGAGGGGGAAGTATGCAGGTGAGACAAATATCAGTGAAGAGTACAAATAACTTAGTTGGAGGGCTGTCCTATGGACAGCAAAAAGAGGTTTGCATAATGATGGAAGGAGCTCTTTATTTTTGTCCAACATTACATTTCTTAGCAGTGAATTGATGCTCAAAAGATGAATGTCTCTTTTCACGATCATTACCTCACTGCTAAAAAACTGAGCTAATTGAACCTCATTCTAAACGAAACAACAGGGATGTCAAGTAAAAAAAATCACATTTGATGAATATTCACTTAGTTAGTTCCGCCCGGCAGGGGTCACAAGCATAACTCATTATTGTGCAATTGTTTTTGTGACTTCCAAAACCTACTGGCGGCATCAAAATCAAAACCATTCTGACGGTTAATTCTCGTCTAATCTACAAAAAATGGTATAATATTCAAGCGCAATACAAATTTGTGTATTTATTAGAGAATAATCCCAGAAATTGGATTCATGAAGAATATCATAGTTGGTACAGCCGGTCATATTGATCATGGTAAGAGTACCCTAGTCAAAGCGCTGACTGGGATCGACCCAGATCGCCTGAAGGAGGAAAAGGAACGCGGCATTACTATTGACATTGGGTTCGCTGACTTAGAATTAAGTTCAGAGGTTCATATTGGATTTGTAGATGTCCCCGGACACGAACGTTTCATTAAGAATATGCTTGCCGGCATCGGTGGCATTGATGCTGTTCTGCTTGTGGTAGCTGCTGACGAATCAATCATGCCTCAGACGAGAGAGCATCTGGATATATGCGCACTCCTTAAAATCCCCACTGGGATTATAGCCATCACAAAGTGTGACATAGTCGATCAAGACATTCTCGAAATTGTTCGGGGGGAACTGAGAGCGCATGTTAAGAATGGATTCTTGCAAAATGCCCCCATAATCCCCGTAAGCGCAGCTTGCGGATTGGGACTGGATGAATTGAAAAAAGCGCTCCTAAAGACGGCTCAGAGTGTTCCGTCCAGGAATTCTCAAGCGGTCTTTAGGTTACCTATTGATCGTTGCTTCACCCGGCATGGGTTTGGCACCATCGTTACCGGAACTTTGATGAGTGGAATGATTAGTAGAGACGAAGAAGTAGAAATCTATCCCACAGGCAGAAAATCACGAATACGAAATGTTCAGGTTCACAATCGGCCAGTAGATTACGCGATTGCCGGGCAGCGGACGGCTTTAAACCTCCAAAATGTCGAGGTCAGTGAAATTCAAAGAGGGATGCAACTTTCCGTTCCCAACCGCTTTCATCCGAGCCTGATGGTAGACACAAAGCTCCATCTTCTGGAGACCTCTCCCATTCCATTGACCAAGCGAACCCGAGTTCGTCTTCATCACGGTACATCTGAGGTACTGGCAACCGCCAGTCCAATGGGTGTTAAAGAGATTTTACCAGGACAAACCAGCTTTGCTCGGATTACTCTGGAAAGCTCAATTCTGGCAGTTCTGGGCGATCACTTCATTCTCCGTCGAATTTCCCCCATGGTTACCATCGGTGGAGGAACTATCCTGGATGCTCGACCGGTCAGTTCAAGGAAGAACTTGAACTCTACCTTAGAAAATTTGATGAATCTGGACCCGAATGACTTGAAGAAAGCTATTTTACAGCTCGCGCACCGAAGTGCTCTTTCCGGAATTGATGAGGATCAGATTCTTTCTCGTACCCTTGCTCCAAGAGAGGCCATTCGAGCCCTACTCAGTGAATTGGCCCGGTCAAACCAAATAGAACAGCTAGCTGAAAATCCCTTTCAGGCAATTGCCAAGAAGTCTTTTGAACAGCTTTGTCAAAAGTCCGTGGACGCGATCAAAGATTTCCACACTCGCCAACCCCTTTTGCAGGGGATCTCGAAAGGAGAACTTTATTCCGCAAACTTTAAAAGCAGCTCTCAAACCTGCTTCAAAGCCGTGATGGATTATTTGTCTGCGCGTGGACAGATTGTCATCGAGCAAGACCGCGTCAGGTTGGGGGGACGTGAGGTAACCTTAAATCAGAGGGAATCTTCGGCTAAACAGCAAATCGAAGAAGTCTTTCGTAAAGCAGGTTTGAAGGTGCCTCAACTTCAAGAAGTGCTTTCCACCTTAACTGTTCCCGAATCTCAAGCTAAACAATTGCTGTTAATGCTTACCAAGGAAAGGAAACTAATCAAGATATCGGAGAATCTCTTTTTTCACACCGACTCTATTAATCAGCTAAAAAACGTGTTGGGTGCTTACAGGAAAGAGACTGAGAAGATTGATGTGGGAAAATTTAAGAACTTGACGGGCATATCTCGAAAATACGCCATTCCTCTTTTGGAGTATCTCGACCGAGAAAGGATTACCAAGAGAGTTGGAGAATTCCGAATGATCCTATTGAAGTGATAACGAGCCGCAAGTCAGGAGTCAGTCTGACTCCGGCTTCTGGACTCTCCTCTCTCGACTGCCGGGGGGCGACTTGCAATAGCGCGCTTCAATCTTCTTACGGCCTCTCTATTTGTGGCTGGGTGCGCCTGGGATGGGTTTCATACATGAATCGAGCAACAATGATCCCCGACAACAACGTGAGCGCCCCGATGGTACCTATTGCCCAGCGCATGCCATACAAGTCAGCTATGGCACCTGCCAGCAGCGCACCGGCCGCGTAGCCGCCATCGCGCCACAAGCGGTAGACTCCCACTGATGAGGCCCTCCAGCTTGGAGCAGCTACGTCACCAATGGCGGCCAGCAGCGTTGGGTAGACCATGGCTGTTCCTAGTCCCAGCAAAAAGGCGGCACACAGCCAGGGGAGGAAAGTTCTCGTCAAGAGGAAGACGAAGATGGACCCAGCCTGAACGATCATGCCGCCAGCAATCATTCCCTTACGGCCAAAGTGGTCTGAGAGACCGCCAGTTGCCAACTGCGCGATGCCCCACACGCCTGGATAAATTGCTCCGAGAATACTGACCTGACCCAGCGAGAGCCCCTGAGAAGCAAAGTAGAGCGGTAGCAACCCCCAAGCCAAGCCGTCATTCATGTTGTTGACTGTGCCAGCTTGGCTGGCTGAGAACAGGGCTCTGTCCTTCCAACTAGTTAGCCAGAAAATTTCAGAGAAGGTGAGCCTCCTGGTCCGCTGCGTCTCCCCTTGCTCCTTGGACTCATACCGAGCATGGTAAAGGGACTCTCGAACGAACAACCCGGAAAGCACAAGTCCCCCCACAGCCAGGGCTTCACCGATGTAAAACAGGCCGGGCCGCAGCCCGTAGGTTCCCGCAGCATGACCTGAGGCGAACGCGGTTAGCGCCACTGCCAGGTATCCGGAAGCTTCGTTGAATCCCATGGCCAGTCCGCGGCGCTGGGGTCCCACCAGATCGATCTTCATGATGACCGTGACGGACCAACAAAGTCCCTGGTTGATGCCGAGCAGCATATTTCCCCAGACGACCCACTGCCATGAGGGTGCCAGGAGAATAATCAGCGGGACAGGCAAACCAAAGAGCCATCCCGCAACAAGCACCCTCTTGCGCCCCAGGCGGTCGCTCAGCCGCCCCGCAAGCAGATTTGTCGTTGCCTTTACCAGACCGAAGGTGACGATGAAGGAGAGAATGGCCGCTCTCGAAGCCATGGAGAAATCTGTCTCGGCAAGGAGAGGCAAGATGACTCTTTCAATCCCAACCATGCCCCCGACAAACGCATTAACCAGAACCAACAGCGAGAACTGACTCCAGTTCTCGCGGAGTCCAAGACGTATGGTTTGTAGTGCCGGGGAACTTTTTGTGTCCAAACTAATACCCACGTAATAAGAGACGTTACCAATTCAACACAGACCTCTCTCAAGACGCCCCTTGGCAAGGGGGGACGACAGGGAGTGAGGCCTCGGCAGCAAACACGACTTGGTGCGTTAGTATTAGAGAACAGCACAACGGTTTGCCCCTGCTTCCAATTCTGTCGGATCACCCTCAGGCAGCGTGCCGGCCTCATTCAGTTTCACAATCCGTTCATAGTTGGCTGGGGTTGGAGGAATCCGACTCATGAGCCTTTGCACAAACTCTTGCTCCGAAGAATACTGAGTGGCCAGGAGTCTGAAGACCTCGCCCAGGTGACTATAGATTGCCTTGCCATCAAATGCGATAGGCTCACTGGCGTGGCCCGGAAAAATCAACACTTCTGGCGAGAGCCGGTGTAAGTTCTCAATCGAATGATAGAGGTATCGCGCTCTTTCGCGGGTTTCTGCTAGATCGGCGTGTAAATCCGGTCGGCCTACGCTTGAAAGAAACAAGGTATCTCCAGTGAAGAGAGCATCGTCATTGAGCAGATAACAAGTGCTCTCCATTGTATGCCCGGGCGTCCAAATCGCTTTCAGCCTAGCTTGCCCGAATTGCACTGTGTTTCCATCTGCCACCGGAGTGAAGAGGAACGCGGCTCGGTGTTGAGCAGGTAGTAGCAGAGAGGCACCTGCCACCTCTGCCAGGATTTTGGAGCGAGAAAGGTGATCTGCATGAATGTGTGTCTCCACCACGTGGCTGATCCTCCAGTCGTGCTGCTCTGCCAAATTGAGATACACCTCTGTGGGCAGTGAAGCATCGATTACCACGGCTGAGCGATGACTGCCGATGAGATGGGAGAGACAGCCCTTACCTGTTCGCCGCAGTTGAAGAACGCAGGTCGGAGGGCTACTGATTGTCACTTCGGCGCTGTTCCAAGCGAGGCTCCACGCTCTCATGCCTCCCTCGAGCGAGAATGCATTGAACCCCAGATTTTGAAGTTGTTTGGCTGCAACCTGGCTCACTCGCCCTCTGCCGCAAACCGTCACTACCGGAACATCCGTCGGCAGATCCAAACTCGCCAGGGCATTTGGGTTCTGCGCTTTCAGTGCTTGATAGGCATCCACGTGAATGCTCCCGGGGATAGACCACTCAGAGCGATCTTCTGAGGAGCGGACATCAAGTACGTTGACCGGCGTACCGTCTTCAAGCCATTGTCTCAGAGTGTTCACATTAATCTGCCTCATGGCTCTTTTCCTCCTATGAAAGTGGGACTAATCCCTACTTCCCGACCGCGATACGAAATCCTCGGGCTCGCCAGTCGAGAATACCGTCCTCTAGTCGAACTGCCTCGAAGCCTTTGTTGCGAAGCAATTCCACGGCTTGATCAGAGAAGACACAATAAGGGCCACGGCAGTACGCCACTATTTCCTGATTTCTGGGCAACTCGGAGAGACGCCGCTCCAGCTCTCTCACCGGAATGGAAATGGCCCCCGGGATATGACCCGCACGATATTCTTCTGGAGGTCTCACATCCAGTACGATCACCTCCCCTTTGCGGACTCGTTTCACCAAAGTTTTCCGGTCGGTGGGAGCAAGACCTTTTCGCCCCTTCAGGAAACGGTGCGTGATCTGCTCTACTTCGGCGAGTTGATTCTGGGCCAGGATCCGCATAGCCCGGAAAAATTCTCCGACCACTCCATCGGCAACGCGATAAGTCACATAGAGTCCGTCCTTCGTAGATTCCACGAGGCGAGCGGCCCGGAGGACTTTCAAATGTTGAGAAGCGTTAGCCACACTGATCTGGGCTTCATCTGCCAAGGCTTCCACGCTACGGTCCGCCTGGCAAAGCAAGTCCAAGAGCTCCAATCGCTTTGAGCTGGAGACGGCTTTTCCGATGCGCGCGACCTGTTCGTAAATAGCGTCTTTAAATTGTCGTTTTGCCTCGAACGAAATCATAATCAATTATTCAACTAATCAATTGAATAATTAAATTATACTGCGTGCTAGAGGGTGGTGTCCATCGGAATTTAGCTAGGTCTGGTGTTTTTCTTCCTTTGTGGCGAAGAGAGCCCGATTATGAAATGTGACCTTCTGCCGATAAAGGCACTAGAGCTTCCCCTCTGGCACAGCCAGCTCATGTACCTGCTCTCTGTCCAGCGTCAACGTCCTTGCAAACCTTAGGTTGAGGGTGTAAGCTTCCGCATAGTAGGCCGTCTAGCGATGATGTTTGCTTTATTGTTATTATTGCTTAGCGATAAGTAACCTAAGCTTTTTCGGCGGCTTCGTGCCCCAAAAAATGGCAGCGCGTTAGGCGCAAAAGAAGAGCTTACCCCGCTTCTCAAGTGTTTGCATTAACCTAGTCTAGTTGGCATGCGGTCCACAATGTACGCTCAGACTACTCCTGAAACATACATACAGAAAGCAACAGCCTCTCCCTTGCGACGTTATGGCGTGGCTGTGTGGCTGGGTTTGCTAGCGCTGTTGCTTACCTTGCTGCTCCAGCAGCCAATGCAGCAGAATCCGCAGAGCCCTTTCCTGCTATTTTTCGCGGCCGTATTAGTGAGTGCTTGGTATGGCGGTTTGGGACCGGCACTGCTGACCATCGTTTTGTCCGTAGTGGCCTGTTACTACCTCTTACTATCAGGAGTTTATTCACTCGTCTTTGATCTGGACAGCCCGCTGCGATTGGGTATCTTTGCGCTGATGGCTCTCCTGATTAGTTTTCTGGCCAGCGCGCGCAAGCGGGCAGAGGACGCGCTCTTAGAGTCCAACAATAAGGTACACGTCATTATTCAGGCCTCCCCACTGGCGATAATCACCCTCGATCTGAGTGGGAACATAAAGATGTGGAATCCAGCGGCTGAGCGCATCTTTGGCTGGAGCGGAGCTGAGACACTTGGCCATCCTGTACCCTTTGTCCCTGCCGAGAAGCAGGCCGAGTTCGAGACGCTACGCCAACGGGTGTTGCACGGTGAGGCGTTTGCCGGCGTGGAAATGTGTCTGCAGAGGCATGGTGGGTCATCCATTGACATCAATATTTCCATGGCGCCCATGTGTGGTGCCGGCGGAAGCATCAGTAACATCCTCACTGTGATTGCGGACCTCACAGAGCACAAGCAGGCCGAAGTCCAGCGGAAGCATTTAGAAGAACAGCTGCTCCAGGTGCAGAAGATGGAGTCGATTGGGACGCTTGCCGGGGGCGTGGCCCACGACTTCAATAATCTCCTGACCGTGATCATGGGCTACGCACAACTCAGTCGTGCCCAACTCCGGACGGAAGAAGCGCTGCAGGAATACTTAGCCAACATCGAAAGTGCGGTCAAATATGCTGCCTCACTGACGCACCAACTGCTGGCCTTCAGCCACCGCCAGCTGTTGAAGCGTAAAACGATTAGTCTAAACGACACGATTGACAATTTTATGAAGATGATAAGCCGCATCATCGGCGCGGACGTCGAAGTGCGATTGTTGACAGCTCCAAATTTATCTCCTGTCTTTGCCGATCCCACACAGATGGAGCAGGTGCTGATGAACTTGGTGGCCAATGCTCGTGATGCCATGCATGGCGGTGGCCAACTGATTATCGAAACACACAACGTGGAATTCGACGATGCCTATTGTCGCGAGCACCAGTGGGCTAAGGCCGGCGAATATGTTCAACTCACTGTCAGCGATACGGGTTGTGGAATGGAGGCGGAGGTAGAGCGGCGTATCTTCGAGCCCTTCTTTACCACCAAGGAACGGGGCAAAGGAACTGGACTTGGGCTGTCCGTTGTCTACGGAATTATCAAGCAGCACGATGGCTTGATGCAGGTCCACAGCCAACTGGGAGAAGGAACTTCATTCAGAATCTACCTACCGGTGGCACAGAAGAATGTCGAAGCGACACCTGAACCAATCGAGCCCTCGGTACTTCGTGGAGGTGGGGAAACGATTCTGTTAGCAGAAGATGACGAGGCACTGGGCGAGTTAGCGCGAAATATATTGACAGGACTGGGCTACAGCGTGTTGCTTGCACGGGATGGCCAAGAGGCAGTGGAAATGTTTACCAGCCATCGCGAGCGGGTTGACCTGGTCATCTTGGACTTCGCGATGCCGCATATGGGAGGGCGAGAAGCCTACGAACGAATACGCGGGATGGGAAGCGATGTGAGCGTACTGTTTGCAACGGGCTACAGCGCCGAGATGGCACAGGCCACAATCCTGGAAGATGGGGACGTCAGGGTCATGCAGAAGCCTTACAGTGTCAATGAGCTGGGGCGCAAGGTACGCAACTTGTTGGACGAAGTGAATCGCTAATGCAACCCACTACAAGCTAAAATAATTAAGTACATATCCGCTGCCAATTCGGGCAAATTCCATTGACATAAGTTTTCGGATCCGTTTCGGTGTGTCCGCTTCGAACGGAATCAAAGAATCTGATTTCTCGCTACAGGGGAAATATACTACGCTGCGCCAGAATGCTGGGGCTGAAAAGGAAAGTGACAAATGATGAAAGGCGCCCCGCCCGCCCTCGACTTTCTGAGAACGCTTTCAAAAAGTTTGGGATGATATAAAAGAATGCAAGGAGTTTCATGGCTGCACTTCAATTCAAGGTCGACCGAACGGCACTACTCAACTTACTAGCCGATTTGATCTCAATCAATAGCATTAATCCTGCCTTTGCGACGGGCGCTCCCGGAGAGGGTAAGATCGGACAATACGTCAGCGACTTTTTCAAAAGGCACAAAATCCGGTGCCAACGGCATGAGGTCCTTCCCGGCAGATTCAATGTTATCGGTCAGGTTCCGGGCCGCGATCCCAATCGCTGTCTGATTTTTGATGCCCATCTAGACACGGTTTCCGTGCAGGGTATGAGCATCGATCCCTTTGAACCGAAGATTCAGGACAACAACATGTTTGGGCGGGGTTCATGCGATACCAAGGCCGGAATGGCAGGCATGCTGATGGCCCTCCAGCGGGTCTCCCAGAGTGATGTTCGTCCTCCGACTAACATATGGGTAACAGCGACTATCGACGAAGAACACTCCTTTCAAGGAATTCGTTATCTGGTCAACCAAGGTATTCGTGCCGCGGGTGCTGTGATTGCGGAACCCACTCAATTGGAAACCATCATCTCCCATAAAGGTTGCGTTCGCTGGAAAATCTCTACCCAGGGACGCTCCGCTCACAGCGCCAAGCCTCAGCTCGGGATAAACGCGATCACCCAAATGGCCCGGCTGATTGGGGCCATTGAAACCAGGATCGTTCCCCATTACGAAAAAAGGAAACACCCGATGCTGGGTTCACCCACCATCAACATCGGCGTGATTCAGGGAGGCATTCAAGTGAACTTGGTTCCCGACTCCTGTGAGATTCAAATCGATCGTCGCACCCTTCCCGGCGAAAGTAGCCTGGATGTTTTGACCGACTTCGAAGAATTGGTGCGCGAATTAGAGAAAGAAGACGCAAATTTTAAGGCGGTTATCGAGACGCCTGTCCTGGAAGATTCCTGCTTGGAGACGTTACCCCACGAAAAAATTGTGAGGGTGGCCGAAGACGCTGGTTGGACAGTGTGTGGCCACTCTCGACTCACTGGGGTTCCCTATGCTACCAACGCCAGCAAGCTATCGGCCCTAGGGATTCCGAGTGTGGTGCTGGGGCCGGGCAATATCGATCAGGCCCACACAGCCGTTGAGTTTGTCGACATCGAGCAGGTGGCGCAAGCTGCCGAAATTTACTTAGGTATCATGTTGGGATTTGATGATCTTTAGGTGCTGTGTGAACAATGAAAAAGCGAAAGAGCAGACGGTGCAGAAAACGCTCCTTGGGGCGTTCCTTTGTCAAACAGAGGTTTTATGTCCTCGACCCACTCAAAATTTGACGCTAGGCCGAAATTCCAGGGTTTCGACAAAGATTGCTTTCAATTTTTCCGCGATTTGAGCAAGCACAATAACAAAGATTGGTTTGACAAAAATCGCCGACGTTATGAAATGAAGATTCTCGGAACCTTCCGAGGCCTTTTGGAAAGCCTGAGATCCTTTGTGTTGAGCTTGAATCCTGATTTCGAGGTCGCCGGAAAAACCAACGGGAACTTCTCCCGAATCAATCGGGATGTGCGTTTCAGTAAAGACAAGAGTCCTTATCACGCCAATTTCTACTGTTATTTCTTCAATAAGAAACTGAAGCGTCAGGATGATGGTCGTCTCTATGTCGGATTAAGCGGAGAGCATGTGACCGTGGGGTTCTCCATTTATGCAGGAAAAAGCCAAGGAGGTTCTTTGGCTCAAGTGTTCAAACCTCGTCTGGAACGAGACCACGCCTTCTTAGGTCATTATCTGAAAAAGAGAGCGATCGCTAAAAATTATGATCCCTATTGGTATCGAAGTGAAAAGCGAGATTGGGTCCAAATTAACGGGATTCCGGAAAATCTGGTGGAATGGCAAAGAGCCGGTGGCATTGTCATCCGCAAGATATTTTCTCCGGGTTTCAAAACTCTGGGTTCGCCCGTGTTCCTCAAGGAGATTCAGTCTACGTTCACCGATCTTTATCCTCTTTACCTCTTCACCTCAGTGCGAAGCGACGACTGGCCAGGACTGCTCAAGAAATACTCCTGAAGCGAAATTGAAGCGCCAGCGCCAAGGCACCGAGGGTTATAACAACAGACCCCCAGAAAAGGATTGTCCAGAGTCGCTGCTGCGACACCACTGTCTCAGCCCGATTGGGATTGCCCAGGGTGAAAGCCAGTGCTACTCCTGCGACAAAACCTCCCAGATGGGCGGCATTATTGGCCCCCAGAAGTAATCCATAGACGAACCCGTAAATTGCCCAATGTACCAACTGTTGATGTAACACGCTTCCCCAGGTAGACCAGCGCTTTGACAAAACGATAGCGACCCCAATCATGCCGAATATTGCGCCGGAGGCTCCGGCCGTAGTCAATATGGGCGGATAGTACCAGTTACTCAGCAAGAAACCAAAGGCACCGGTTGTCAAATAAAGCACCAGAAACCGCTCTTTGCCTAAGAGTTCTTCGAGTAAAGGTCCAATGAAAATCAGGGCGTAGGAATTAAAGGCTAAATGGATAATTCCAATGTGAATAAAAATCGCAGAAATGAGCCGCCACCATTGACCTCGTTGCACCAGCCATGCCACATCGGCGCCCCATGCGGCCAGCGCCGAGGAGTTGCTCCCCCCAAGAAGCCGCTGCAGGTCCTGGGCCGAGGAATCACGATCTGTGTAGAAGATCAGCAGAAAGAAGAGGAAGTTTGCCGTTAATAAGGAGTAGGAAACCGGCGCATAGTGAGGCAAGACCTTCTGCAGTAACTTCCCTAAACCGCTGGGACGGCGGCGGAGTTTCTCACCACAGAATTCACACCGCTTTTCTCCAACAGCTACCAAGGCTCGACAGTTTGGACACATGCGGGTGGAAACCTGAGTCCCGCGCCAAAGATTCTTGAAAGACTCGATCTGTTGTTCCAGCTGGCGCCTGAAGCGTTTGATTTTCCACTCTAAACGTTGTTTGAGCATCGCAGGGATTCGGCCTCAACCCAAAGATGGGAGGTTCTCTTAATTGAAAGAGAAAGCACTCGAAGGAGTTTCGATCTTAACGCGCAGGTTTGCTCAAGGCAACTCTTTATTCAATACCGCGTCCACCCGAGCTTTAACCAAACCGGCGCTGACTCAAGGGCTCAATTTGTGCTAGACTCCGCTTCAAAACCTGCTATCATCCACTACGGCTTCCTTCGTGACTTTCAAGACTGATTGGACTGCTGATCAACCAGGAGAAGGCATGACGTTTTAAAAAATTGAGTCGTTCGGGCTGGTGCTTCAGGCAAGGAATGAGGGTGACTAAGGAATCGCAGCGGAGACCCTCACTGCTATTCAGAAAGGGAGAACTAGGGTGCCTAACACCATTCAAGGAAACCTCAATTCAACCGGAATAAAGTTCGCGATTGTGGCGAGCCGTTTCAATGATTTTATAACCAGTCGTCTTCTGAGTGGAGCCTTGGACGCTTTGGAAAGAACAGGGGCTTCGGAGGCTAACATTGCAGTCATCAAAGTGCCTGGCTCATTTGAAATTCCCTTGGTTGCAAAGAAGCTGGCGCACACCAAGAAGTATGACGCCATCATTTGTTTAGGCACCCTAATACGAGGAGAAACCCCCCATTTCGAATATATCAGCAACGAAGTGACTAAGGGAATAGCCACAGTTTCGCTGGAAGCGGGAATTCCGGTGGCCTTTGGCGTTCTGACAGCCGACACGGTGGAGCAGGCCATTGATCGAGCCGGCCTTAAATCTGGAAATAAGGGATTTGAAGCCGCCATGTCAGCGGTAGAAATGGTCAATCTTATCAAGCAACTTTAGGGTACCGGCAATGGGTGGAAGAAGGAGAGGACGTGAGCTTGCTTTACAAATGTTGTTTCAATGGGATCTATCCAAAGACTCGTTGACTAATGTCCGCGGCACTTTTTGGACCTTGAACAAAGATGTAGAGGAAGAGGTGCGGTCCTTTGCTGACCATCTGTGCAGTGGTACAGCCGAACAAATTGAAAAGATCGATCTGCTGCTTGCCCGGCACGCCGAGCACTGGCGTGTCTCGAGAATGGCCGCCGTGGACCGAAATATCTTACGGTTAGCGACTTTTTAATTGTTGTTTGAGTTTCAAACGCCCAGAGCCGTTATCATCAATGAGGCGCTGGAGGTTGCGCGCAAATCTTTATCAACGGAATCCTGGATAGTATCCGTAAAGAGAGCGAATAGCCGCGGTATGACGAGGGATGCACGCTTGACCGAATCCACACATGACCAGGACCTGGTAGCTCAGCGTTACCTAAAATTAGAAAAAATCAAAGAGTTAGGACATTCTGCTTACCCGCATCGTTACGATTTTACTCACACGCTTCGTCAAATTCTAAGCCGGTATCAGAACTATTCGCGAGAGCAGTTGGATGCTGAGAAAATTCATGTCCGTATTTGTGGCAGGCTGGTGGCCCTCCGAGGACATGGTAAAGCTGGTTTTTCTCATATTTCCGACGGGGATAATCGCTTGCAAATTTACACGCGGCTGGACGCTGTGGGACCGAAGAACTTTGAGCTTTACGGTTTGCTCGACATCGGCGACTTCATTGGAGTGGAAGGGTTTTTGTTTCGCACCAAGACCAATGAACTGACAGTGCACGCCTCAAACATCAAATTTCTCGCCAAATCGTTGCTCCCGTTGCCGGAAAAGTGGCATGGCTTGACGGACGTGGAGATTCGCTATCGTCAGCGTTATCTTGATCTGATGGTCAACAAGGACGTGAGAGAGGTTTTTATGGTGAGGAGTAAAATTATTAGGGAGATGAGAAACTTTTTCGACGAGCTGGGTTACATCGAAGTGGAAACCCCCATGATGCAGCCTATGGCCGGCGGAGCGACGGCTCGTCCTTTCAAGACTCATCATAATGCTTTGGACATGGACTTGTACCTGCGAATTGCCCCTGAGCTTTACTTGAAACGGTTGATCGTAGGTCAATTGGAAAGAGTCTACGAGATTAACCGCAATTTTCGCAACGAAGGAATTTCTACCCAGCACAATCCAGAATTTACCATGCTGGAGTTTTATCAGTCTTATAGCGATTATCGCGACCTGATGGATTTGACAGAAACCTTGATGAAACGTTTGGCTGAGCGAATTCTGGGAAAAATGGAAGTCGAGTTTGACGGAGAAAAGATCTCTTTAGCCAGTTGGTCTCGGTATTCTCTCAAAGAAGCCCTTCTCAAATACTGGCCGGAAGAATGTCCGCCAAGGCCTGAAATCAAAGACCTGGAGGAGTTCGCCCGGCTGCAGCAACTCTCCATTCGCTGGAATGCCTATGCAGCGGCGCATGCATTGGAAACCGTTCCTGTAAACCAGGATGTTTCCAGAGGAGAAATGCAGGGAGCTTTGTTTGAGACTGTCGTCGAAAGATTCCTATTGCAACCCACCCTTATTTACGACTATCCGATCGAGTTATCACCCTTGAGCAAAACCAAAGCCGATGACCCTGCGCTGGTCGAGAGGTTTGAGCTCTACATTGGGCGAATGGAGATTGCCAATGCTTACAGTGAGCTGAACGATCCGGAAGAACAGAAAAGAAGGTTCGAATCTCAGGCGGCTGAATGGGAAAAAGGAGACGAAGAAGCTCACCAAATGGATTCAGACTACGTCCGGGCCTTGCGCTACGGAATGCCTCCTGCCGCCGGTGAAGGTATCGGGATTGATCGTTTGGCGATGCTCTTTACCAATTCCCGTTCCATTCGCGATGTCATTCTCTTTCCTCATATGCGACCTGAAAAATAGAGATGCATTATGAAGTTTGAGCTGTACGTAGCCCTGCGATATCTCAAAGCCAAGCGAAAACAAGCCGTCATCTCCGTGATTACGGTGATCTCGATTCTGGGAGTCACGGCGGGCGTCATGGCGTTGATTGTAGCGCTGGCGATTAGCACGGGATTTCGGGAGGACTTGCAGAGTAAGTTGCTTCGCGGCACCGCCCACATTAATGTCATGAATATTCAAGTCCTGGACGGGATTGCCAACTACCCAGAGCTGGTGGCAAAAATCAAAGCCGTAGACGGCGTTCGCAGCGCCTTGCCAACAATTTACCAAAATGTTCTGCTAAGCAGCGGTCGTCAAACCCCCGCGATATTAAAGGGAATAGCTGTCGACGATCCCACTTTTTTTTCTGACGGGTTTTTTACTATTAGGCAAGGCAACATACGAGAATTGATTACGAATCCGGATGACCCTGTGAGAGACAAGATTGCGATCGGGGATGAAATGGCCCAGAGGTTGGGCACTTTTGTGGGAGA
>QHZQ01000006.1 GCA_003224725.1 Acidobacteriota bacterium
AATGGCGGCGTCAAGGATATTTTGCAGCACATCATTGACACTGTAACTGGCATCGACCAGAAACACCACATTGACCGGGACCGTATCTTGTTTGAAATAGCTGATGGGCTGTTCATCGCCATCTTCCAGCACCAAGAAATCATTGGCCTTCAGATTGGAGATGTAATCCCCTTTTTTGCTTCGGGCGGTAACCAAAATCGACACGGTATCGACATTCACCCCCAGGATCAAACTATCTTGGGGCCTTTTCAAAACATCCGCGGCGGCGCTCGGACCGGAGACCTCGGTCGCCGAGGTATCGCGAAAGGCCTGCCCCCGCAAGTCCTCCCAACCAAGTGAGCCCAGGCACACCCACCCCAGGAAAACCTTCACCACCCATCCCTTACCCTTTTGCCGATTCATAGGTTTTCTCCTTAACCCAAGCTCGGGTTATTCCAATGAAGCTGGCTCAGAAATTCAGAAACAAGCCAACTCCAAATCCTGTCCGTTTTTTGGCAATGCTCCATTCCTAATCCACTCTCATATACAAGAAGGCTAACGCTGCCATGAAGAAACCAAGACCCAAATTCAATTAAGCGAAAGAATCGGGCGACCTGCTTAAATAGTTCTCAGAAATATACGCCCAAAAAATACATGTTGCAATAAAAAGTTGCAATTGAAAAAATCACGAGTGATCCTGGAATGTTACGAAGGGTTGAAAATGATCATTGGAAAGTGAGAAACAAGACTTGATAAGGCTTCCACCAATTAAGCAATTGGCTTGGGGAATTGATTTATTCACCATGCCATTTCTATCTTCAATAGAGAAAGGAGGTGTTCCATCGCGGCACAGTCTCTGACCCGCAAAATAAGACTCACAATAAGCGGCGTTAAATTTCAGGCTCAGTTGAACGATTCAAAGACCGCTGGGGCTGTCTGGAAGAAACTTCCAGTCTCAGCTCGCGGTCAATTCTGGGGAGAAGAGATCTATTTCTCAATTCCAGTCAAAGAGCCCCCCGAGAACCCACAGGAGGTCGTTGACAAAGGAACCCTGGCGTATTGGCCACCGGGCAATGCTATGTGTATTTTTTGGGGACCCACTCCGATGAGTCATGGGAAAGAATGTCGTCCTGCAAGTCCGGTTAATGTGATTGGAAAAATCAGCAGCGATCTGTCGCCGCTGAAAACGCTCACCAGTACAGATGTCACAGTTGAAAAGGTCGAATGGAATTCTTGAAAAAAGCAAAGGGCCACTCCCGCAGCAAGTCGGGTTGGAAGTCGATCATTACAAGTACATTTGCAAGAACCTTACTATTTCCTTTCGCATTTCTGGTGTCTCCTGGTGCCCCACATCATAGCGGAAGAGCTTCCAGGCCTCGGGGCGACCTGCTTCACGATAAATTCTGGTGAGCTCCGTGTCAACTCGGTCGAGCCCCTCGGGAGGCGTCAGCTTGTCAAGAGTTCCCGCCAAGCTGAGATGGGCACGAGGTGCGATAAGCGCGTTAATTTGAGAGGTAGTGAAGTATTTGAGAAGTTTGGGGACATAGTAGTAGATACCGTGGCCGGCAAGTCCCTTGGAGGAAATTAGAGCATCGAAATCCGTCAGGCAACAGATATCGACGCAAACCTTTACTCGTGTGTCTAGGGCTGCCACCCACCAAGCCATGGTGCTACCCATGGAAAGCCCAAGCGTGCCAATACGTCGGAAATCGGCTTCGGGTCGGGACAATAAATAGTCTATACCACGAATGCTGTCATAAACCATCATGCCCCATAGCACTTGTCCTTTCCACAACATCTCTTTGAACGTATCCATTTCTGTCCGGGTAGAACGTTCACCAAAAACCCACGTATCTAGGCAGAGGGCGCAATAGCCCATGCTGGTGAGCAATTCGGCGTAGGGAGGCTTCTGTAAAGCTTCTCGTCCTGTTAACAGCTCGTCCTTGCCCAGTTTATAATCACCGCCGTGAGCATGGTTATAGAGAATGACCGGGACTTTTCCATTCAATTTCTTGGGTCGGACAAAGTAAGCCGGAACGGGCTCTATGCCATTGAGATCGAGTGTTAGTTTTTCAAGCATGTATCCCGGCTGCTCTTGCGCAGACACTTTCTTGGCAGAGATCCTTCTGTTTCGCGGGGGCAAATCGCCCATAAGTTCATAAAGCTGCTTGCGACGTATCTCTTGTTGCTGGCTGGTCATGATTTTCTCCGATCGAAAAAAACTGAGCAAAGGACTCGAGCCGATGAGTCCTCCAGCCATCCCGCTATTCTTAAGGAATTGGCGTCGCTTCATCACAAGAAAGTCTAGGATCTGCAGAGAACCTTTTTGCCGGCGTCCAGCAGCTCGATAATGGCCTCTACATCATAAACACAGCCTCCCCAAGTACCACCGCTGGCATTTTGAAGTGCTGCCCAAAGCCGGGAATCGGCCGGGAGGTCAGGATCGGGCGATAAATCCGGCCTGGATGTGCGTCTTGCCAGAATTCGAGTTCCTTCCTCTGGACCAAACATTTTGTCTTTGTGCCCTACCAGGTCAACGCTTCCCTCAAGCTTATTGCGGTCGACAATGATTTGAATGATGTCGCCTTCGGTGACCTTGCCGATAGGTCCACCAGCAAGAGCCTCAGGGCTAATATGACCAATGCATGCTCCCGTGGAAACCCCGGAGAATCGCGCATCCGTCAGAACAGCAATGTGCTTGCCAAAGGAAAGATGTTTGAGTGCCGAGGTAATTTGATAAATTTCTTCCATTCCCGCTCCAGCAGGACCCCGGCAAATGAGGACCAAAATGTCCCCAGGCTTAACCTGATCTAGGCCGCGGCTTTTGATGGCTGCAATTGCATCCTTCTCTCGAATGAAGACCCGTGCCGGCCCGATCTTGCGATAGACTCCGTCTGGATCAACAACCGTCGGATCAATGGAGGTGCTTTTGATCACCGCGCCTTCAGGCATCAGATTGCCGTGGGGGAAAGTCACAGTGCTGGTCAAACCTCGTCTTCTAGCTAGCTCCGGACTCATGATCACATCTTCGGGATCCACACCATCCAGCTCCATCAACTTATGGCGCAGGCGGATGCGTCGCTCACTCTGCTCCCACCAATCCAACATTTGACCTACAGTTTCTCCTGAAACGGTCAGAGCGTCGAGGTGGAGTAAGCCTAACCGCCGCAGATGCAGCATTACTTCTGGAACTCCTCCCGCCATAAATGCCCGAACGGTGGGATGATATTTTGGTCCGTTGGGGAGAACATCCACAATGCGGGGTACTCGACGGTTGATCTCGACCCAATTGTCAATGGTGGGTCTCCTCACGCCAGCTGCGTGAGCAATAGCAGGAATATGTAAGAGAAGGTTGGTGGAACCTCCAAAGGCAGCATGAACTATCATTGCGTTGTCAACCGACTTTTGTGTCAGGATGTCTCGCATTCGAATTCCTTTGCTCTCCAGATTGACCAAGGCCAGAGCCGATCGGCGGGCCATGTCCAACCAGACCATTTGTCCGGAAGGAGCCAGAGCAGTGTGGATCAACGACATTCCCAGAGCCTCGCCAACTACTTGCGAGGTAGCCGCCGTCCCGAGGAATTGACACCCACCTCCAGGGGAAGCGCAGGCTTTGCATAACATCTCCGCAGCCATTTCCAATGTGGCCTCGCCATGAGCGAAACGAGCTCCGATTGACTGGACCGTACCGGCATCTTCGCCTTGAGCCGCCGGCAGCGTCACCCCGCCAGGAACCAGCACACAGGGCAGATCATGCATCGAAGCCAACGCCATCATCATTGCTGGCAGTCCTTTGTCACAGGTGGCTACGCCCATGACCCCGTGTCGCGTCGGCAACGAGCGTATCTGACGGCGAAAGATTTGAGCAGCGTCATTACGATACGGCAGGCTGTCCATCATGCCTTTGGTCCCCTGAGTTCTCCCGTCGCACGGATCAGTGCAAAACGCCGCAAATGGAATGCAACCACGGTTTTTCAACTCTTGAGCCGCAGCCTGCATCAACAAACCTACTTCCCAGTGGCCAGTGTGATAACCCAAGGCAATAGGCTTTCCATCGGGCGCACGAATTCCACCCTGTGTGCTCAGGATCAAGAACTCTTTTCGCCCCAATTCGGTCGGATTCCATCCCATACCAGCATTTTGACTATTGGCAAAAAGATCGCCACTAGGAGAATTGAGCAACATCTCTTTCGTTAGAGGTACACTGCCTTGAGGGCCCACAGCCTTGCTTTGGATGTCATAAATGCCCTTATTTCCAGAATCCAGAATTTTCTCAAGGGTCGTGGCTAAAGAATCGCTGCTGTCCAATGTATTGGTCACTGAAGTTTTCTCCTTAAAAGGTGCCAACAACGAGTTATGGTGCCTTGCAAGTTAGTAAACATAGCAAATTTGGTTGACTTTGTCAGGTTCGTGACCACACCACACACTATGCAGAGAAGCATCAACGACCACAAAAGCTACAGGACCGGTGAAGCTTCATTTCCCAAGCAGTCGCCACCTACGTGCCGCCTAATAGCGCACACTGGCCCTTTCCGCTTCAATCTGGCATTATTCCAATACCTCTCGAAAGCCGCATGAGCTAAGTGACGTCATTTGTCCAAAAAGGAGGAACTTGATCGAATGGACTACCTGGCCGTTGACTCGGGTACAACTAATAGCCGAATTTGGTTAATGAGGGACATGGAAATCATGGCCAAGAGAAATCTCCCTGTCGGGGTGAGAAATACAGCAATGGATGGAAATAATCGAGCTCTGATGGAAGGAATCCGTCAAGCCGTCTTAGAATTGAGACATGTGAATTCTAGTATCTCACCTCGTTTGGTGGTTGCTGCCGGAATGATCACTTCCAATCTTGGGCTCCATGAACTAGATCATGCTCTGGCACCAGCCGGAGTAGAAGAATTGTCCTCTAAGATCGAAAGAAGAACCTTTCCCGAAATCGAGGGGATTTCTTTTTATTTTATTCCCGGGGTACGTTCCGGTCCTCCCAAGGCTGATCTAAACAATGCGAATGACATTGATGTTGTTAGGGGAGAAGAAACCGAGGTAATGGGCTCTTTACGAAATCTTGAGTTGCAAGGACCTCTACTTTATATCCATCTTGGTTCCCATACCAAATTTATCAAAGTAGATGCCGCAAATCGCATCACGGGAGGCTCCAGCACTCTTGCCGGGGAAGTGCTACGGTCTGTTCAACAGCAAACTGTCCTCAGACAGTCCCTCCCTGAAAAACTTGTCTCTTCCATTAATCAGGACTTTCTTGAGCAAGGTTGGATCTATAGCAGAAAGCATGGTCTCTTTCGCACTTTGTACTTGATCCGAGTTTTTGATTTAAGTTCGAACTATTCCCAGGAATTGATCTATTCTTTTTTCCTGGGAGCCATGCTGAGTGAAGAGTTTCGTTGTTTGGAATCGTTCATGAGGAAGACCAACAAGGAGAAAGTCATTTTAAGTGGCTTACCTCACCTCCAGCCTGCCTGGCTGCACTTTCTCGGGCAAAAAAAATGGGCTACTCAAACCTTATCAGCCGAAGAGACAGAAAGGGCCTTTCTGAGAGGACTGTATGAGATTTTCAAAGGCAACCCTTTACTTTCTGAAGGTTAAATCAGTTCAGCTTGCACATCTAGAGGTGCTCCTTTTTTCACAAAAACTTTTAAGCTTGCTTTTTTGAAGCCTGCTCTCCGGTGCGCATTTCAATGTGGGCGCCGATCGAGAACACCCTTAAGCGATCCTGCTTCGTTTTGTATAGGGTGACTGTAGGACGACAACGAGCTGAAGGTCAGCCAATGAGCATGACGCAAATTGGTAGATGGGCCTAGGGCTTTCGTACCGAAAATCGTCACTTTGGGGACGATTTGCCATATGTCCTTCCCTGGTGGTGTATCTAACTCCAACAGAATGAATATCAAATTTATCTGGTGCAGAAATTGCCTATCAGCAAGTGCTGCGTTAAGTTCAGGAGGAAAGAAACTGTGATACGAAAGTCGGCCTCAGAGAAAGTAAATCCTATCCTGGAAATAGAGTCGGTCAAGCAACCTGTAACTCTTGACGATCAATCCATCAGAGAGTTGTTACGTTTAGCTTACTGCGACTTTCAGGAAAACATTCCGGAATCAGAAATGCCGGCAGCACATTCAGAAGCCTTGTTAGTTCCTTTCTTCTATAGCAATCAGAACGAATACTCCAGTCCTGTTCGCGTGCTCAACAGCCCCAATATTTCTCTCTTCTGGAACCTATTGATTCAGAGACACATCATCATTTTCGAACAAGAGTCTTTGGTGTTTCTGAACTATCACGGAAATCAGCCCTGGTGACTTTGGCAATTCCAGAAGGCTGGGAAAGACGCTTGCCGCTCCCTTTGGTTTGATCCCCTCCCATTTTTAGTTAGATTGCAAAACTCTTTAGTTCCTCCCCACTGACTTAAGAGAAATTCATCGGACAACAATTTCGACCGGAACAGGTCAAGCATGTTCGTCGCATTGAAATCTGTCAAAGAGGATATCGAACGAGGAATCCGGTGGAAAGAAGTGTTACTCCGAGGCACGCCCAGGCAAAGACATCCCCGTATCTAGTGTACGGGGTCAATTTGTCTTCCCATTCAAATGTCGAGTCTACGACTGTTCTGACATTTAACGGTGTTTTTTGGCGGATGCGGCCATAGGGATCTATGATCGCACTAATCCCACTATTGGCAGCTCTTAACAGATACCGGTGGTTTTCTATGGCACGGAATCTGGCCATATTCAAATGCTGAAAAGGCGCAGCAGAATTTCCAAACCAGCCATCGTTAACATCTAACAAGACTGGGGAATATGGCTTCATAGCAGACAAAACTACCCAACCTGGGGTTCCCACTGACAAAAGGAACTGTGAGACGAGTTCCTGGTTTAAAATTTCCAGCCTCCGTAGAAATCTTGTGAATAAAGAAAAAAAAGCCAGCGTAAGGAACGTATTCTCCGAAAGAGACAAGATGTGTTTTGTCGTACTGAGATATGACCAGTCCTGCGGGAGAAAGGAGGGCCACACTGTTATAAGGATCACGCTGATTGGGCTGAATATCAGAGGATTTAAAATCCACGAAACCAAAGAGCAGATATCCAGGAGAAATCTTTGCCAGATTTCGCATGTGCTGGCTGAATTCGGGGTCGTGGTTAAAATAAAAAGGAGCCGGAGTTTCAGGCCAAATAGTGACCTGCATTCTTTTGGGTTCAGCTAAGGGTTTCCTCTCGCCGCTGCCCTGAGTCGAAAGGGCAGACAGTTCACTTAGCAGTGCAGCCTTGGACTCTTTGTCCCAACTCTGTTCCGGAGAGATATTTGTCTGTACAATCCGCACTTGCTGCTCAGCTCTGGATGACTCTTCCTTTTTCCAGGAAAAAAAAGCGCTTGTTCCACCAAGGAAAAGACAGACCATTGCCAATCGATAAATAGCAGTCTTTGTTGGAGTGAGAAACAGCGAAGCAACCATGGAGTTAACAATGGCCGCGGCAAAAGAAAGCCCATAGACACCGGTAATCGTCGAGAGCTGAGCCAGATTGACATTATCGACCAAGGCGTAGCCAAGTAAACACCATGGGAAGCCTGTTAGCAAATGCCCACGAAGGTATTCCGCTGCGACCCAGAAAAACGGACTCAAATAGAAACAGTGGATGGGCAGGAAAAGCGACAGTCTAGAAAATGACAGTGCAAATCCAGCATAAAAAAAAGAGAGATAAGCCACCAAGACCAGAAACAACGCGAAAGCGCCAGTCCATCCTAAGCCTCCGTAGCTTTTCAAGACGTCGGTAATCCAATAGCAAATGCCAATAAAGAATACGAACCCGGTGATGAAACCGAACAAAAATGCTTGCCAACTCTTTCGTTCCTGGTAAATGCAAATCAGTAGGGGCACTAAGCAGAACCACGCCAGCAAAGATAACTCAGCCTTGGGAAAAATGAGAACGTTCAGTATTCCTGAAGCAATGGAGAGAAGGAACTTTTGCCAGAAATTGAGACTCGTTAAGTATCTAAGCGGTGGGTGCACAACAAAAGAATGTGGCACAGACTTCCGTCAAGTGTACTAGATGAACCTTTACGAAAGAGTGGTCACGCAATCGGTCAACCTTGAGTTACGATGCTGTGGAAACCTTCCGGGATGGTTCTCCGTTCGGTTAGACTTTCGACAGGTTGAAGCCCTTAGAATTCGTCTACCGCTTGGTTATGATCTGATATCCATCCCTTTCAAGTCGCGCTTTGACTTTAGCTGCTTCATCAAGACTGGTAAAAGGACCGACTTGAACTCGAATCAGCTTCCGGATATCGTCGCTCCGGGCGGTGACGATAGAAACTGAATAACCTTTGGAGCGAAGACTTTTGACCAACTTATCTGCATCCGTTCCGTTTCTCAAGGCCGCTATTTGAAGACTTACCAAGCTTCCTGGTGGCGATATCCTTGCCAGACGAGACCCAAGCGCAACAGCCTGCGTCTTCGATATCTTTTTCTGGCCGGGTGTGAGCCTGTCTACCCTACTCACGCCAGGATGAAAATTTTCATCCACGTTCTTACCTTTAACGGCACTGTAGAAGTCCAATTCACGCCTATAGTCTCCTATCTGAGCTTCCTTTCTTTCAGATTTGCCTGCGCTGGTGGAAACGTCTTCGTAGCCAGAAGGCTCTGGCGCAGAGTTGGATTCAGCACCAAGATCATTAGATGACTTCAATTCTCTTGCCTTGGTAGCAGAGGGCGGATCCTTGACGGAAGCTTCATAGGCCTGCCCTCTTCCGACCAAGAACCCGAGAGAGAAGAAAATGGCGCACACGACGACTGCACCGAGAAAGAAAAAGGCCAAGTGTCGAAAGTCTAATCTGAGCTGTTTCATTTCATTACTCTCATCCATTGTCTGCTCTCACTATTTCTTGAGAAAGGCTTCGAAGATGTCAATAGGAACCGGAAAGATCACCGTTGTATTCTTTTCAACACCAATTTCGGTCAGGGTCTGCAAATAACGTAGTTGTATCGCCACAGGTTGCTGCGTGATAACTGCGGCCGCCTCCGCCAGCTTTTCGGCCGCTTGAAACTCTCCATCTGCATGGATGATTTTGGCCCGTTTCTCACGTTCCGCTTCTGCTTGCTTAGCCATGGCCCGCTGCATTTCTTGAGGGAGATCCACCTGCTTAACCTCGACCAGGGCCACTTTAATTCCCCAGGGATCTGTATGCTGATCCAGGATATTTTGCAACTTTACATTCAAAGTTTCTCGCCGGCTGAGTAAATCATCCAGCGCTACCTCCCCCAAGACCGATCGTAACGTGGTCTGGGATAATTGGGAGGTCGCATATAGATAGTTTTCGACTTCCACAATGGCTTTAATGGCATTGATAACCCGAAAATAAACAACCGCGTTGACCTTTACCGAAACGTTGTCCCTGGTAATAATGTCCTGAGGGGGCACGTCCAAAGCTACTGTGCGCAGGGGGACTTTCACAATCTTGTCAATTGGCCAAAACACAAAAATAAGCCCAGGGCCTTTCGGCTCTGGCAGTAAACGTCCAAGCCGAAAGATAACTCCCCTCTCGTATTCTCGGAGAACATTGATTGAATTAAAAAGCCAGATAATGATAACCAAAATTCCAAAAAGAACAACCGGGCTGAAAGCTTCCATAACCACTCCTCTTTACTTCCTATTTGCAGCGATAATTTAAGAAACAGGCAGCTCAAACCCTTCCAACCGTGACTCTCAAGCCTTCGACAGAGAGGACTCTCACTTTCTCGCCTGAGTGAATCGGATGGACACCCTTGGCTTGCCAAATTTCCCCATGCACTTGAACTTTCCCCTCTGATTCAATATCCGATAACGCAATGCCAATCTCCCCAATCATGCCTTCGATCCCCGTCAATGCCTTTGTCTTATGAGACAGGATGACGAGCCGCAACAGAATGATGGTGATCGCGGCAAAGGGTAAAGTCACTCCCAAGGCTGTTGTAAGATGGACCCTCATTTCCGGCAACGGGGAATCGATCAGGATAAGAGAGCCCAAAACCATTGAAAGTACGCCTAAAGCAGCAAACAGTCCGTAGCCTGCTACTTTTGCTTCCACAACAAATAGGACAATGGCTGCGATAAGCAAGACTATACCCAGAAGGTTTATGGGCAAGAGGTTGAACGCTATGAGAGCGAGAAAAAGGCAAACACCGCCAACAACTCCAGGCAGGACCACACCAGGGCTAGTGAATTCGATGTAAAGCCCCAGCAGGCCAATCAGTCCCAGAACCAAAGCGATGTTGGGGTTGAGAACCTCCGTGAGTATTCTTTGGCGGAAAGACATTTCAAAATCTCGAAGACTTTGGCCCTTTAGTTTCAAAACCTGTTTATCGCCGTTAAATCGCACCAGCTCCCTGTTGTCGAATTTGGAAATAATCTCGTCATAATCTTTGGCAATCCCGTCAATCAAATTGTTATTTAGAGCTTCAGTTTCAGTGAATGACTTGCTTTCGATCACCCCTTTTTCAGCCAATTGAAAATTGCGGCCCCGTTTGGTCACGATACTGCGGATGTAAGCGGCAGCATCGTTTTCAATTTTCTTGGCCATGATTTCATCGAACCTGCCGCCGGTAATTGAAACTGGATGGGCCGCGCCTGTATTTGTGCCCGGAGCCATCACTGCCACGTCCGCCGACAATAAGATAAAGAACCCCGCCGAGGCAGCGCGGACGCCACTGGGTCCGACAAAGGCGATGACTGGAACTTTGGACACTAGAATCTTCTCGATGATTTGCCTCATCGACTGATCTAATCCACCCGGAGTACTCAGCCGTAAGATCACGGCATTTGCTCTCTCTGCTTCCGCCTGAGAAATCCCTTTGATGACATATTCCGCAACAATTGGCTGAATGACATCATTGATTTGAACAGTAATAATCGCTCCAGACAAGGTCTGGACAAATAAGAAGACAGAAATAACAGATGCTAATCCAAGGATGTGCTTCATAACCGATTCTCTTATTGCTGGGCGCTCAGCTTCTTGCCGTGCACTGCATGGACCTCTAGCTGGAGTTGACGGAAGCTGGACTCATCACAGTTGGACTGAATTCGAAATAGGTCGGGAATCTGTTTTCGAGCCTCCCATCCTTCAACTTTCGAGTTCAACTGTCTGGCAACCGTCCAGGCAGTATTGGCTTCTGCGAGCTTCCCCATCGCGTGCAGACACTTGTGAAGCAGGTATTGAGCTTCGGCATCTCTTTCATCTCTGAGAAGGGCTTCTTTGAAGTTCTCGACAGCTCCGGTAAAGTTCCCTGTCTTCCAAAAGTGATAGGCCAGATTGAAGTAATAATCTGCCACGGCAGGATCGCCGTCCAATGCTTTTTCGAAAGCACTGGTGGCTCTATCATTCATACCAAGAAAACTCATAGCAACGCCCAAATTAGTGTAAACCTCATTAAGCGGGATGACTTGGCTCAACTGTTGAAATTCATTCGCTGCCTTCTCATAATTCTTAAGGTACAAGCAATTGAGACCTAGGATGAAACGGGCTTCTAAGAATTCCTTGTCCAGATTGATCAGTTTTTGTAGCCAGAGTGAAGAAGTGGCGTAGTCTTTCTCTTGGTGATAAATCTTACCGAGCTGAAATAGTGCCTTCGAGTAGTTGGGATGAGCCCTATCAGCCTGACGAAAGAAGTGGATTTGCTTGGTTCTGTCTGATTCGAGGAGCCCTCTGATGTAATTCTCCAAGGCAATATTGGGAATTGGCGAAAAACGGGCAATAAAGGAATCGCGGCTCAATGGAAAGGATGGGTCTGTGGACTTGAATATCTGCCAGGCTAGCCGGCTACAGATTACCTGCAAATCCACCAGCTCGCCCTCTTCCTTGAGGGGGGCGCTGAGTGTATTCTTGTGCAAGTCCAAAACCGAGGCAGATGCCTGAAGCTTGTTTCCATCAGAATTAAAATCTCCTAGTACCAGCAGATCTGAATCCAATTCCTGACCAATCTTAATCAGAGAAGCTTTGGAAAGCACACTGGAATAAGGAATCCCTATGTGCTCGAAAGCAACCAGCCGTTCTTCCCGCCCCAACACATTCAGGTTCGGCCATCGCAGACGATCTTGCAACAGCTCAGGAAAGCTTTCGCTAATCCATCGAAGACCGTGGTTCCTGGACAGATTAGCAAAGGGTAGCACTGCCACGGTCTGTATAGTGGCAAGCAAATCAAGCTTCAATAGCAAAGTCAAACCGAGGCAAAGGAGGAGCCTTTTCATGTACTAGCTATGTACTAGCTGTTGCTGAAGTGTCTTTCACGGTAAGAAACGCTGGCAATTATATCAGAGCCCCAAGACGGGGAATACAAAAACCTAGGTTCCTTCGAAGCCTAGGAATCCTGCGGGATTTTTGAACTTTTTTCAGCCAACTCTCGTTCTTTATTCTTGAAAAGCAAGGGAGGTGCACTATAATGCAGCAGTTCCAACAGGAGATTAAGATGAGTATCAATCAACCCAAGTCAAGGTCCATCGTAGGCCCATTCGTTCTTATCGCTGTTGGGGTTCTGTTTTTGCTCCACAATCTGACGGATTTTAATATTTTTCGCGTACTTGGGCGCTACTGGCCTTTGATACTCATCGTCCTTGGTATAACGAAACTTGTTGAATATTTTCGTCTTAACAAACATGCCTCTGGATAAACACCCCACCTCCAAGTAGAGATCCTCTTGGGCCGAAATAATTATGCTTCCCTAATTCTCCTGTATCGCTATCCATCGAGCTTGCCTTCCTTGTCAATGTCAATCTTTTTTGCCAAGTCAAAATCTTTTTGAGTTATGCCATCTTCGCTGTGGGTTGAGAGCGTCAAGGTCACCCTGCGATAATTAATAACTATGTCGGGGTGGTGGTCGGCCTCCTCCGCCAAGCCTGCAACCTTGTTAACGAAGCTTATGGCGTCGAGGAACGAAGGTAATTCATATTTCTTGCTGATCGATTTGCCTTCCAGCTTCCAACCCTCAAGGCTTTTCAGCTTTTCGACAACTTCCGCCTCAGAAGCTTTCGCCATAGCACGCCTCCTATTTATTCAGCAGCTTAAATCCTAATCGGCTGAAAGATGGCATGAAAACCATCTGCTCTTGTCTCCTTAGATCACTTTCTTGGCCTCTTGCCAAAGGCCTTCCATTTCCTCGATGCTGCTATCCTCAAAGCCCTTTCCAGCCTTCCGGAGACTCTCCTCGATATATCGGAACCGTTGGGCAAATTTGCGATTTGCTTTTCGCAATGCCGTTTCAGGATCAATCTTCAAGAATCGAGCGATATTTACCGATACAAAAAGCAAGTCCCCTACTTCTTGCTCTATTCTGGAATCCAAGGGCTCCACTGGTTTCGGTACCAACGCTTCTTTGAGTTCCTCAATTTCTTCATGAAGCTTCAGGATAATTTCATCTAAATGAGACCAGTCAAAGCCAACCCGCGCGGCTTTGCTGGTCAACTTGTGGGCAGCAAGCAAGGCGGGCATGGCGGGGAAACCTTCCAAAAGGGATTGAGCTGACGATTTATCAACCAGATTTTGAGATCTTTGTGATCGCTCTTCCTGTTGTTTTATGCTTTCCCATTTCTCGAGGACGTCTGCTGAATTAGATACTTTAGCCTGGCTGAAAACATGCGGATGGCGGCGAATCATTTTTGCGACAATTCCTTGGACAACGTCATCAATTTGAAATACCTCTTCTGACTCTGCCATCTGCGCCAAAAAAACAACTTGAAATAACAAATCCCCCAATTCCGTACAAAATTCCTGGCGATCCCCCGAATCCAAGGCCTCTAATACCTCATAAGCTTCTTCCAAAAGCATGGGCTTGAGCGTATCGAATGTCTGCTCGCGATCCCACGGACAGCCCTCGGGCCCTCTCAATCGATCCACCAGGGCAACCAATTCAACAAACCTTCCTCCCTTCATTGAGGGGACTCCCCTTTCATCTATTCGACAAAGTCATGAGTGGGAAAATTTCTCCATTTCAAATACTACCCTATCTCCACCTTTGCGTTTCGCCAAATACATCAGTTTATCCGCAGATTCGACGAACTCTTTCTCTTCCATATTGTGGGTATATTCCACGATACCTGCGCTGATGCTGATTTGACCCTTAAATTCCTTGCTGATAGCCTTCCGCAGCCGTTCTACCAATGAGGCAGCCTCTTCCAATCGCGTGTCGGGCAAAAGAAGAATGAACTCGTCTCCTCCATAACGAAACGCCGTATCAATTCTTGCGCGAATGGTTTTTGAAACAATGGCACCCACCGACTTTAGGATCTTATCCCCCACGAAGTGGCCATAAGTGTCATTGTAAGTCTTAAATTTATCCAAATCAAAAATGCATAGAGAAAAACATGTGCTTCGCCGACTCGCTCGTTCCATTTCTCTTTTGAGCTGCTCAAAGAAATACCTTTGATTATACAGGCCGGTGAGATCATCCGTCACGGTGAGTTGTTTCAACTTGCTTTCCAGTTCAACACGCGGAGTAACGTCGGTTAGGATAATGAGAAATCCTACAAACAGGTCAGCCGCAGGTTCAATGGGACGAATTATGATGTGAGCCCAAAATGATTGTTTGTCTGGTCGGGAAATTTTCAATTCGTCTTCCCATCCCTCTCGTTTATTTTTTTTGTTCAGTGTCTTAAGAACGGAGCGAACTCGTTTGCTCTGAATAACCTCGCTAACTTCTTTTCGCACGGCTTCTGTGGCAGAGAGCCCCAACAACCTTTCAGACCCTGAATTGAAAGTGATGATTTTACCGTTTTGATCAATTGAAATAATGGAAGTATTCTCTGCTGAATTCAGCACAAGCTCGAGATAGATTTTCGATTTGCGGATTTGCTCAAATAGCCTGGCATTTTTCAAGGCCAAAGAAATTTGGGAAGCGACCGCTTCAATGACGATTCGTTCATCTTCAGTGAATTTGTGAGATGCAGTTTCTTCGATGTTAAGAACTCCGTAGATTTCACCCTGCGATTTTAAGGGGACCGCAAGTTCTACCGAGGTGTCTTCAAAGGCCTTGACATAGCCAGGGTCACTTCTGACATTGTTAAGTAAAATCGTCTGACCCGTGCGTGCTACTCGTCCCACGATTCCTTCCTCTATCCGGAGCCTCGCGGGTTTGAGATCACTGAAAAGATCATATTCGTGGTATTTTGTGCGAATCAAGGAGCTCTTGCTTTCATCAAAACAAAAGATGTCAATATACCTGTATTGGAAATAATCGCTTAGCAAATAAATTGCCTTGGTCAAGAGCTTTTCTGCGACCAAAGAGGAGTTTAGTTGTTTTCCAATGTGATTAATTATTTCCAGTTGTCGGGAACGTCGGAGTTCCAACTCAAGGAGGCGAGCGTTATCCACTGCGACCGCAGTTTGGTCTGCGATCGGGCTCAAAAACTCCAGGTCCTGCTGATTGTAACCAAAAGGAACCCGACTTCCAAAAAACAGAATACCTACTAACTGATCTTTGCTAATCAAAGGAACTAAAGTACAGGAGCGGATTCCCTCCAACAGATTAGAATCTATCGCCTTCATCTCTTGATCATTGGAGACATCTGAAACAATGACTGGAATTTGCTTTAATGCCAGGCTCGAAAAGGGAGGTTGTTCCAAGGAAAATCTTTCCCGACTGTGCGGACTTAGTTTGTGGTCCAAAACAACTGCAAAGAGATCCAGAAAAAGTTCTTGCGGGGCGACCAGCGCCAAGGCTGCATTATCAAAGTCTACAAATTCGCGAGTCTGGTTGATGATGATTTGAAAGATCTCATCGAGCCTGAGAGTTGAAGAGACAGCTTTGGCAATCGATGCCACAGCGCTAATTCTCCGGTTCTGAATTCGCTGCATCGTCTCCAGTTGGCGTTTTTCAATGGCACGACGGATCGAGACTTTGAAACTATCAAGATCGAAGGGCTTCAAGATATAGTCATAGGCCCCATGCTTTAACGCCTTTACGGCAGCATCCACAGAACCCAACCCCGTTAAAACGATGACAGGAATATTAAGTTGCTCGCGATCGACAAAGTCCAAGATATCATAACCGTTGAGCCCTTCCATAACCAGATCAGTGATGATTAAGTCAAAGGGTTTGCAGCCGAGCTCCTGCAAGGCCATTTCTCCACTGTTGGCAATGGAGACCTCATAACCCAGACGCGAGAGTAACATGCGTAAACTCTCCGCCATCCCAATTTCGTCATCCACAACTAATAATCTCCACTTGGCAGGATGGGATTTCATTCCATATGGAATGGGAAGGTACAAGCTCAGTTGTTCCATCGAGAGTCTGGTCCTATTCTCTCACTGCCCAGTGAAAGATTTTTTCGCATTGGGGGGTGAGAAGAATCGAATTTACGATTTTAAACTCTTGCCAACGCTTTTGTCTAATCGGGTTTAATGGAATGGTGAAGAGTTTCTTGGTTCCGTCCAGATTCACACTAATAGTCCATGTTTTTCATGATTCGGTCAACCAAAAATGTTACACCCAGGGGCGCATGCGAGCTCAAACCGGAATGGTTTTCAAGTTTCGTTGAATAAAGCTAAAGATCGGAGCCAAGTTCGTTGCCTCTAAACCGGAATTACTCATTTCCCAGGAAACGTTTCTTGGGTTTTTCTTGTTGACAATATACTAAATATTGTGGTAGCCTTCGGCGGTATAACAATATATAGAAGGAGGGGAAAGAATATGTTGGTTAAGGCAGATCTGAATTGGTCCCAGCTATTGGTTTACAATGAAACCAATCTTTCTGTTCATTGTACAGAAAACCCTGGTGTTTACAGTATTTCCGCTTTGATTGATCAGAAGGTGCAGGTGGTCTACGTATCGAGAGCTGAGAACATCGGCCAGCGCCTTCGAAACCACAAGCGCTTCTTTGAGCCAAATTCATTTCTCAAGAATGTGCTCGAGGAAAAGGAATGTTATTTCCGCTATTGTGAGGTCCAAAACCCGATAGACCGCCAAAACGTAGAATACACTCTTTTCAAATATTACCGCCCCTCCTGTAATATCATTGAACCTAGAGGTGAGTTAATCGATATTAACATTTGAATGACTCGGTCCTAGTCTCGACCCTGAAGTTGCGCAGTTCCTTCGGGTGCTTTCCTTATTTTTTAGCCTTCCTTTTCTTTCGAAATCCGACCCTAACGAATTCGGCCCTGTAATACCGAAACACGAACCTCTCAAAAAGTCTTAAAGCCGTAAAGATATCGCTTTCGAATTTTGAATTGACTTAGGTATCGATTTGGTTAAAAGTTGACAATCATAAGTTCACTATTGGAATTTCCAATTAGGACCTCATTTTGTTCTATTGGATCCGGGACTTCAATCCTTGAGGATAATATTGAAATCCAGTAGAAATCTTTTGCTACTGGTAATCATTCTTTGCTCCCTTGATTGCAGCAAAGACAAAAAATTAAACCCAAGCGCGAAAACTCTTCAACCTGTTTACGGTGGTGTCTTACGGATAGAGGCCCAGACTCCCGAATCTTTGGACCCAATCCATTCTAAGAACTACTGGGAGTCCGAAATTGTTTTGCAATTGTTTGATGGCCTATTACGCTTTGACCAAAACCTCAACGTACTTCCTGCCCTGGCGCAAAACTGGCAGGTTTCCACCGATGGAAGAGTTTACACCTTTCAACTGCGTCAGGGCGCTCGCTTTCATAATGGACGAGAAGTCAATGCTGGCGATTTCGTCTATTCGTTAACACGTCTGTTGGATCCCAAATCGAAATCAGTAGACACGGAAAATTATTCAATGATCTCGGGAGCCAATGAGTATCAGAGAGGACGAGCATCCTTCGTTCGCGGACTAAGAGCAATAGATTCATTAACCCTCGAGATTACTTTGGTACAACCCTACGCACCCTTTCTACGGGTCCTGGCGCAACAACCGGCCTCTGTGGTTCCCAGAGAAGAAGTTGAGAGATCAGATGTTGACTTCGGCAAAAGCCCTGTGGGTACAGGAGCCTTTAGATTACACCAATGGAGTGCGCTTGGGGAAATCACTCTGATTTCTAATCCCGATTACTTTGAGGGATCTCCTTATCTCGAGAGCCTTCAAATAAAGACTGTTCCAGCGCTGAATGCCCGGGACAGTTTTCAAGATTTCCTGGAGGGTAAATTGGAAATCTCCTTCGTCCCCAGTGACCAAATTCAGATGGCCCAATCGAGGAGGGAATGGGTTTGCGTAAGCCGACCGATTCTCAGGTTTATGTACCTCGGTATCAATTTGAAAGACCATTTGATGAAGGATACCAACGTCCGTAAGGCAATTCACTTTGCAATTAATAAGGCGGAAGTTGTCGGGAATGAGCCTGACTACTCCATTACCAACAACTTGATTCCTATTTCGTTATTAGGTTCTAATCCAGCCGCCGATCAAGATGTCTTCGACGCGAATGCAGCCCGGGAGTTATTAAAACGTTCTCGATCTTACAGAGGCGGGCCGCTAAGAGTTAAACTCTGGCATGCCACAACGTCTGAAGAGCGAAAAGGATTGCTGGCGCGCCTGGCCAATAATCTCGAGGCTATTGGTTTCCACGTCGATTTGAAGATTGTCTCTTCTCTCAACGAACTCAATCAGAAAATTTATTCTGGTCAGACACAGTTGTTCTTGCTTGGCGAGGTCATTGATTTTCCCGACCCCGATGCTATACTGAACCGTTTGTTCAGTTCCAAGAGCGAAGGAAACCTTTTTGGTTACCGAAACGCCGAAGTGGATCGAAAGCTACTGGAGGCTCAAACCAGTTTGAATGAAGATTTGCGTGCCCAACTCTACAGGCAAATTGAAAAGCAGATCTTGCAGGACCATGTGATCATTCCCCTCTTTTTGGCCAAATATTCTTTTGTGACTTACAAGCGAGTTCAGGGGATCGAAGTAAGTTCTTTAGGCTTCCAATATTTCCCTATCCGCAAAGTATGGTTACAACACTTGGAATAATTTGGGTCTTCGGTAACAGACCGGATAGAACTGGAGCCTATCTATGTCGTGACAATGCCTGTCACTTCCTGGAGGGTGAGTTGTCACCGTTTCACAGTTCGACAAGCTCCAGAACAAGCCTTGAGAGTTTAGTCACTTGGCAAGAATCAGACTCCTCCCTAGTAGGGCCCCTCTCCCATTTCGCCCCTTTCTGCGGACAGGGGGATGCATAAGCGGGGAACTTTAATTCCTGGCTTACGCAGGTGAGGACATTCAAGAAATGCCATATATTTTTGGCTAGACTGATCAGAGTCAAGGCAGGAAAGGACGGTTCATGAAATGGTTTGGATTTGGCGAAAGGCGTACGCCTGAGGAGAACTCCAAAATACGCTCTCAACCTAATTCTTCAAAGGCTTCGCGAGTTACCCAACCTTTGCAGAAACCTCAAACCGACATCGTTGTTTATGGGACCGGGGACGGCAGACGTTGCCGAGCTTTAAGAGAGCTGTTAGATGAGTCAGGTTTTACCTATCGTGACGAACGGGTGGACGAGGACCTTAGCACTCGAGCCTGGTTGCAGCGTACTACGGGCAACGATGCTTTGCCCAAACTATTCATCGGCGCCCAATATTACGGAACTTATGAGGATATTCAAGCGTTGGCTTTAAACGGAGAATTGAAGCGGATTCTCGGTGGCGGGGCGGCAATGGAAGAGCTCGAGCGAAAACGATTAAAGGCCGAGATGTCAGTGGCGTCGATTATCCAATTGTTGAGGGAAGAAGAAAGTCTAGTCCTCAACGAAGAGGGCGTTGAAACTGAAACCTGGCTGGAACCACCACCTCAACCTCGTCTCATTCTGCTCGAAGGAGAACCTCATCCCATTGAAGAAATGGAGCGCATCGTCACCCACATCGTGGAACGTCACAAAAGAAGAGAAGTTAGTCTGAGTTGGAGAAGCGATAAGGGATAAGGAAGCAGATAACCGCCCTAGTAGCCTGGCGGACAAACGAATAAACAGCCAAACTTCAAGTGAAATGAATCCGAATTGCGGGACAACTTTAAAGTTCACTCCAACCTCTTCAGCGGCATCACGATGAATGAAAATTCATAGGCGGGAGTAATCTCCATTCCCAAGCTGAGCCGTTTGCAGAGCGCCCAAATACACAGTCCGTTGTTACAGGAGTGTTCTTGATGAAAAATCTAACGCGCCGGAAGTTTCTAGAAACGGGTTTGAAAAGCTCGCTTGTGGTCGGCAGCAGCGGGGTAGCTTCGACATTCGCTCACCCTGAGGTGAGCGCCAACCCGCAAAAAGAGGACCTTCTGGCATCGGGTTTCAGCCAGCATGATCACGGAGTGCTCGGTGCAGCCATGGATGAGATCATACCGGCAACCGATGGAATGCCTGCAGCAAGCGAGGTGGGTGGGGTGGAGTATCTAGTTCATCTCTTTGGCCAAATCTCCGATTTGAAAATGACATTCAAACGGGGGGTGGCACAACTCGTAGAAATCAGTCGAAGACGATATAAGGAAGATTTCCTGCACCTTTCACGCCCACAACGGGTGGCTGTATTAGAGGAACTCGAAAAGCAATCGCCGCAAGGCTTTTTCGCCACCTTGCGAGACTTTGTGTACGAGGCTTACTATACCCGACCTCAGGTTTGGAAATTAATTGCGTACGAGGTCTATCCAACTGACCAACCTGGTCCACACATGAAACCCTTTGACGAAGTAGTGCTGGCGGAAGTGCGCAGGAAGCCGAAATTTTACAGGGAGGTGCAATGATACGTGAGGAGAGAGCTGATGTATTGGTGATTGGTTCGGGTGCCGCGGGCGCAGCCGTCACAAAGCGTCTGGCTGATTTCGGAGGGCAAGTAGTTTGCCTAGAGCAGGGTGAATGGGTGAAACCGGCCGACTACCCTTCGACGCAAGCCGAATGGGAAATTCAGCTTCGCCGCGGGACGTTTCACTTCAGCCCTAACGTACGCCGGCGGGATGAAGATTATCCTGTAATCCCGACAGGAGGTAACCCCCCAAATGTCCTCATGTTCAATGCGGTGGGGGGCAGCACGATACACTGGACGGGTCATTTTCCACGCTTTCATCCCTCCGATTTTCGAGTCAAAACCTTGGATGGCGTCGCCGCTGACTGGCCGATTCGATATCAAGATCTTGAACCTTACTATGACATGAACGATCGAGAGATGGGAGTGGCAGGGTTGGCTGGCGACCCCGCGAATCCGCCCCGGTCTTCGCGGCCCACTCCCCCGTTGCCATTGGGCCAGTTGGGTGAAACTATTGGAAAGGGGTTTGATAAGCTGGGCTGGTACTGGTGGGTTTCAGACAACGCCATTATCTCTCGCGACTATGAGGAGCGCCCTGCCTGCGACCTTCACGGAAAGTGCATGTTCGGCTGTCCCATTGGCTCGAAGGCCAGCACCGACGTGACCTATTGGCCCAAGGCCCTCCGCAAAGGCGCAGTGCTCAAGACCTGGGCACGTGTACGCGAAATCACACTGGACGCCAACGGTCGGGCACGGGGCGCGCTTTATTACGACCGCCAGGGGCAGCTCCACGAGCAACTGGCTCGTGTGGTGGTCATCTCAGCCAATGGCATCGGCACGCCGCGTCTCCTCCTGAATTCAAAGTCTAAGCTCTTCCCGCAAGGCCTTGCGAATTCCTCGGGTCTGGTTGGCAAGAGTTTCATGATCCATCCGTTTCGGTTTCTAGAAGGTGTCTTCGAGCAGCGGATGGATGGCCACGAAGGCCCCTTCGGCATTCCTGCGTTTAGCCAGCAGTTCTACGAGACCGATTTGAAGCGTGGTTTCTTGCGTGGGTATACTTTTTTGCTGGAGCGAAGCTTTGGCCCGCTCCACCATGCCTGGGGCGGCTTTGTTAACCAACCCGTGCCTTGGGGTGCTAGACATCATCGCGTCATGCGGCAACGTTTTCCTCATATTATCCGGATCACGATACTGGGCGAAGACTTACCCGAGGAGAGGAACCGAGTGGAATTGGATCCTGAGACTAAAGACTCAAGTGGAATCCCAGCCCCACGTGTCTCCTACACCTACAGCGAAAACAGCCTGAAAATGCTGGATCACGGCTTAGCCATGGCCCGTCAAGCCCTTCAGGCCGCTGGGGCCATTGAAACTTTGGACAGTGGGATCATTGCGCCTGCGTTCCACTTGCTGGGTACAGCGCGTATGGGGATCGATCGGCGCAACTCGGTTGTCACTGCCTGGCATCAGGCACATGACGTGAAGAATCTTTTTGTCGTGGACGGAAGTTCATTCACAACCAGTGCTGCCGTCAACCCAACGTCGACCATTGGGGCTCTGGCATTACGCTGTGCCGACGGCATCTGGGAACGTCGTCGGGAGTGGAGTTAGTAGTGGGGCTTCTCCGGGAGTTTCTTCCGCGCATCAATATCTGTTATCTGTGCTTTTGCTCTAGCAAAGAGTCGCCGTGCAAACCATTGCAAAACCTACCAGAACCGGGTGGGGAGGAGCTGGAATCTGCGATACTATATAGGCCGAGGTAAACGCCATGAGCAAAACTATCACAAGAATCGATGATACTTGGCGAGCCTATTTAGATTCGCTGGGAACTAATGCGGCCTTCGTTGAAGGCTTAATCAATCAATATCTAGAAAACCCCGCTCAGGTTGATGAAAGGTGGCGTCGAGCCTTCGACGCCGTGAAAGCAGGGAAAAAAGTCAGCAGTACGCCGTCTAGAATGCAGTCCCAGGAACATGCGGACCCACAGTGCCGAGAAACCAGAGTTCGACCTCCCAAACTCCGAGAGAGCCCCACAGTGTCTCTCGACCACGAACGATTGGTACCCATGCAGGGGGCGGCAGCCAAAATTGCTCAGAACCTGGAACCCAGTTTGACGTTACCCACAGCCACCTCTCAGCGGCAAATTCCGGTCAAGATGATTGATGAGAATCGACGCCTCATCAACCACCATTTGGATTTGACCAGTAGTGGGCGAGTCTCGTACACCCATATCACGGGTTGGGCCATCGTTAAGGCCCTAAAGCATTTTCCGAATTTAAACAGCGCCTTTGCCCAGAATAATGGGCAGCCTCAGCGTTTGGAAAGACCCCAGATTAATCTCGGTGTGGCAGTGGATGTAGAGCGGAAAGACGGCACTCGATTGCTAATGGTTCCCAATATCAAGAATGCTACTGTCCTGAACTTTCTTGAGTTTATGACGGGATTGAACGAGGTATTCGCAAGAGTTCGCAGCGGGAAGTCAGAACCCTCGGACTTTCAGGGGACCACCATCACTTTGACCAACCCGGGAACTGTAGGCACGGTGGCTTCCCTACCCCGTCTGATGCCGGGCCAAGGCGCTATCCTCGCGACCGGGGCTATCGACTATCCGGCAGAATATTACGGGATGCTCCCAGAAACGTTGACTATCCTTGGGGTCAGCAAAGTGATGACTATTTCCTGTACCTACGATCATCGAATCATCCAGGGAGCCGAGTCTGGTCTCTTCTTAGCCGAAATTCAGCAACTATTGCTGGGAACAGATGAATTTTACGACCAGATCTTTGCAGATCTGAGAATCCCTTATCACCCGCTGCAGTGGTCGGCTGATCGAAATCCGGCGCTTATGGGAATGGCCACCCATCGCGAGGAGACCGAAAAGCAGGCACGGGTTCTGCAATTGATTAACGCCTATCGAGTGAGGGGCCATTTGATTGCCGACTTAAATCCCCTCGGAAACGAGCCCGCATATCACTATGAACTCGACCCTATCAATTACGGACTCACCCTTTGGGATCTGGATCGCGCCTTTATCACGGGAGGACTGAGTGCAGCATTGGGTGACGCCCCGACCCCGACCGCCACTTTACGGGAGATTCTCGAAACGCTGCGGCAGACTTACTGCGGCAAAATCGGCGTCGAATACATGAATATTCAGCACCCTGAGCAGAAGAGCTGGCTGCAGATGCGCATGGAACCCAGTCGTAATAATTGGCCCCTCGAGCCCCAACAAAAAAAACGGATCCTCTCCTTGTTAGCGGCGGCCGAGTCTTTCGAGCGGTTTCTCCATGCAAGGTTCGTTGGGCACAAACGCTTCTCTGCCGAAGGCGGCGAGACCATGATCCCGATTCTGCATGAGCTCTTGGAGATAGCTGCAGAACAAGATGTGCGGGAAATAGTGATAGGCATGGCCCACCGCGGCCGACTTAATGTCTTGACCAACATCATTGGGAAGCCGTATACACAAATCCTTTCCGAGTTTGAAGGCAACGTTGATCCAACCTCGACGCAGGGTTCGGGAGATGTGAAGTATCACTTGGGCGCCAGTGGCAAAAAGCTCACGACCTCAGGGAAGGAGATTGTGGTTTCCGTAGCTCCCAACCCCAGCCATCTTGAGGCCGTCAATCCGGTGGTCGAGGGCATTGTGCGGGCCAAGCAAAATCGCCGTCACTCCCTGGGTGGAAGCCAGGTGATTCCTGCGCTAATTCATGGTGACGCGGCCTTTGCCGGCCAAGGAATTGTAGCTGAGACTTTGAACCTGTCACAACTAGATGGCTATCGCACTGAAGGCACGATTCATGTGATCATCAATAACCAGATTGGATTCACCACGGCGCCCGATGACGCACGGTCCACTCCCTATAGCACTGACGTCGCCAAGATGGTTCAGGCTCCGATTTTCCACGTGAATGGAGATGATCCAGAGGCAGCCATTCGGGCTATGACAATCGCTTTTGAATATCGGCAGCGTTTTAGGAAGGATGTTGTGATCGATATGTTCTGCTATCGCCGTTATGGTCACAACGAGGCCGATGACCCGAGCTATACCCAACCCTTGCTCTATCAAAAGATCCGATCCCACCCCTCTGTCCGCGAAATCTATGCCCAAAGATTGGTGCGAGAAGGATTGATCACAGCCAGAGAAGTAACCGAAATGCAGCAAGAATTCGTGGGGAAACTGGAGAAGGCTTTCGAAGACCTTAAGAAGCGAGTCGATCACTTTGTGCCGGAAGAAATGAGCGCTTTTTCACCCGAGGAAATCGACGCCACTCCGACTCTTACACCCACAGGTGTTAGTAAAGATTTGTTGGCCCAAATCACCATGGCTCTGACTACTTTTCCCAAAGATTTCCACGTGCATCGTAAGCTCGCCGGCTTTTTCGAAAAGCGCAGAGAAGCTATCGACCAGTCGGGAGGTATCGACTGGGCGTTTGCCGAAGCTTTGGCTTTCGGCACTCTCGTAGTGGAAGGAACCCCCGTCCGGCTGAGCGGACAAGATAGTGGCCGTGGCACCTTTAGCCAACGTCATCTCATCCTTTATGACGAGACCAACGGGCGTGAGTATTTGCCATTGCAGCACCTAACTCCGGGGCAAGCAAGATTCGAAGTTTATGACAGCCTCCTTTCAGAAGCTGCAGTCCTCGGGTTTGAATTTGGCTTTAGCGTCGCCGACCCATTGACACTTGTCCTCTGGGAAGCTCAGTTTGGAGATTTTGCCAACGGAGCCCAGGTCGTTATTGATCAATTTGTCGTCAGCGCCGAATCCAAGTGGCAACAACCCAATGGCCTGGTGTTGCTCTTGCCTCATGGTTATGAAGGGCAGGGGCCAGAGCACTCCAGTGCCCGCCTGGAGCGTTTCCTGCAATTATGCGCTGAGAATAATTTGCAAGTTTGTAACTGCACCACGGCTGCCCAATACTTCCACCTTCTGCGGCGGCAGATGCGCGGTGGAAAGGACAGCAGGGGCACACGCAAGCCTCTTGTTCTTTTTACTCCCAAAAGCCTTCTGCGCCATCCTCGAGCCAGTTCTTCTCTTGATGAACTGGCCGAAGGACATTTTCAAGAAGTGATGAATGAAACTGAATCAATCAATAGGGATAAAGTGATTCGAATCCTTTGTTGCAGTGGCAAAGTGTCTTATGACCTTGTTGAAGCATGGGAGGAAAAAGGCATCGATGATCAGGTCATTCTCAAACTGGAACAGCTTTATCCTTTCCCGAGAGCCCACCTGAGAAGAGAACTTCGAAAATATCCAAATGTGAACGAAATCGTATGGGTACAGGAAGAGCCTCAAAATATGGGAGCCTGGTCTTTCGTCAGGGAGTGTCTCGCCCCTGAAATCAAGGCGGGCCAAATGTTGCGATATGT
>QHZQ01000205.1:0-2653 GCA_003224725.1 Acidobacteriota bacterium
AAAGCTGAACTTCCTGCCGGCACCTTGGATAAGTCTCAAACATTCTCAGAGAGCCTCGCAAAGACTTAGGTAATTGAAAACTAACTTCGCGCGGCAAAGGCGAAGGATTGCGCAATAGCGCTATGGCATGGGATCCATTCCAATGCAGATATCCATGTGGCTCTCCCCTATCGGGATCTCCTTCAATGAGGACACCTCTTTGAAACACAGCCTTGCGACTGGTTTTCCATCGGAGCCCGCGACTGAGTATCTCCCAATCTCTTGTATTCAAACACTCGGGGTTAAAATTCAATTCAGTTAAATCTTGCCCACGAGTCAAATATTCAGCTACTGCGTCGGCCCACACGTCCTCAGGCTCCCTCATTCCGCCAAGTTCCTCATTCAGTGCCCGTGTTAGGCTACCCGTCATCAAGCGTGACAACGGAAACTGAAAATGACCATGCGCCAGGTAATTACGCAAGGCAATAGAAAGATGATTGATTTCCCAATCGCGGGCGCGGGGAGACAGATCCATGCGGCGATAGCGGCGCTCGACATCTTCCAGACATACCGTGTTGGCATACAACAGCCACCAAGGGCTTGGCCAAACCTTCCCCGCCAGGCTGATATAAAGCTCGCGATTGAGAGATCTCTCCAATCGCAAAACGTCGATCAAGGCATCCGTTGCCGCTTGAAGCGCCGAACTCTCCTCCGCCGGATGGCCATGATCTCGGGAGGTACATAGCAAATCTTCCACATCATGTCTCACAAAGCGCAAGGGAACCTCTCGATAAAGCCCGTTCAACTGCTTCTTCAAGGCCTCTCTATATTTAGCGCCAGCAAGACAGAAACTTGCCACGGGGATATTTCCGGCAGGATTTTTGTGAAGCGTCTCATAACCTTTACGGATTTCACTCTCACTGAAGGGACTGTTCAAAGGAAGATAGAGCCCCAGACCACTACTCTTTGATTCCAGATACTCCCGTAAGCGGTGAAGGCTGGGGGGAAATTGTGAGGCCTCAATCTGCCCTTGGAGGTTCCGATGCCGCCAACCCTCCGCCATCACCATGGCATCCAGGTGAATGTCGTGAGGACTTTTTTGAAACTCCTCAAACTTTCCCTTCAGGTCTTCTTCCGAGAATTCATTGCTTCTGCGATCATTTTGGATTTTATAAATCGTGAAAGAGCGTGAAGGCAAACGGAAAGCATCGACATACCGGAGGAACCAATCTTCGATCTCCCCACGAGGAGAAATGCCTGCAACAATGGGATGGGATTCGAAACCTTGTTGCGGAATGCGCCGTCCTGGATCCTGAGTGCAACTCAATATTCCTTCGGCGAAATGATTTCGAGCGGCTGGATGTTCCATGCCCCAAAAAAAACTGTTGTTGAAATAAACTGGCTGGCCCAAAGACTGATATTCATAGGAATGCTGGTCAGGGGTCTCTTCCCTCTCGGGTCGTCCGGTCGAGAAGACATGAACGGATTGCGTATTCGCAATCTTTAGCGCTTCAACCGAAACCCAAAGGAGACGCGGCAAGTTTGTTTGAAGTGGATAAAGTCGCATCCGCTTGTGCATGAAAAAGTCATTAGGCCCCATCGTGTACTCCAACTCCAACCGAAGGCGCCGACGCTTGTCCGTCAACGTGAAGAGGGTTTGTTTCACATCATTGGCAAGAACTGTCGGAGTGTAATACTCCGCTACAAAGTCATCGCTGGTTAAGAGTGGTTCGTTTTCGAATTTAATTTGAAACTCGGGAGAGCCAGTTATTAAATTCTCACCCGTCTGAAGATTGGTGAAGTGTGAGGTTCGAAGCCAGCCCTTATCCAGTGCAAATTTTCGTGACAGGAAACGGTTTTCAAAAACAATCTCCTTTATATCGGTTGTTAACTTTCTTCGTTGTGCTTGAGCCTCACAGGCCCCGGACAGGAAGAGTGCTGCTATGGAGAACCAAAGGAAGCGGTAACTAAAAGATGGCATGTCATTCAAAGCTGGAGAGCTTGACCTTCAAACGTTGATGCATTGGTCCTTTGGCCGATTTTTCGCGTATTTCATTTCCATTCATGCTCGTACTCTTTCTGCTGCTCTTGCTCGGCCTTCCGCCAACTAATCCCCGGTAAGAGCGCGAGCAAGATGATGTCTTGGCAAACAGTCGGCACGGAAAATTCAGTACTTACCCATTTCCCCTCCCATGGTTCAGAGAAGAGAAGATAAATGATTTCCCCCTCACTGACCGGGGAAGAGGGAAAGCTTAGTGGTCCTCACAAGGCCGGGTAGTGCGTGAGCATGGCGCGATGAGCCGAAGCCATCGATACGACGACTCGCTTTTGGGAAACCTGGTAGCCACGACGAGTGCCTTTCTCGTCCTGGGCCTTTCCTGGTTTGTCGGGAAGCCCACGATGAATGTCAGGAGCGCATTCCTCGTGGCTACCAACATCGCTTATTTATGCAACCAGGCACTAGCTATCCCGCCTCGACCTTTCTCACGACCTCCAATAAACCTTGCAAGGACTCGCGACTGGCCAATTCCTTGTTCTTATCGGGTCTCTCGTAGTGGGTCTCCAAAGAGAGAGTTCCTTGGAATGCATCGTTCATGAGGGCACGAAGCTGACCGAGACTGTCGATCTCACCCTTCCCCACAGGCATCCACTGGCAGCGCCCGGTTTGAGGGTC
>QHZQ01000205.1:2669-8753 GCA_003224725.1 Acidobacteriota bacterium
GTAGATACGTTTCTTGTCCAGGTGAGCATATCCATCGGGGAACGGGGTCTCCCCGGCGCAATAAGCGTTGTTAGGATCCCAAGCAAGTCCGAAATGCTGTGACGTAATGGATTTGAGCAGTCTCGCGGCCTCTGCCCCCGTTTCTGCCGTGCATCCACCAACATTTTCCAAGAGCAGCACACGATCTGCAGCCTTTGCCAAGTCGACCGATTTATCGAGATGTTCCAAAACCCGATCAAAGACTTTCTCCGGATTTTCCACTCGCCAAAAACTGAAGACGCGGATGAAGCGGGTTCCCAGGAGTTCCGATCTCTCGATGGCTCGTTTCAGGAGTGCCGCTTGTTCCAGGTAGGGATAATCATCCCTATTTTGCCCTAAGGGCTTGGTTCCTGGAAGAGTGCATTTATATAGAGAAGTGTCCAGGACGCTCACCTTGATTTGATACTTTGCCAATAAGCTCCGGGCCCGTTTGAGGTCTTGGAGACTTGCCTCGGTTACGTAGCGATTCCAAAGGTGCCTGACTTCCACCCACTTTAAATTAAACTCCTGGGCAAACTTTAACGCCACCTCAAAATCCTGGCTGACTTCATCCGTGGTGATTCCCAGCTTGAATTTGGAATGAGGAGAAGCTTTCCCGGGCGTTCCACACAGCCACAAGCTGGCTGCGCTCAGTCCAATTTGACGCACAAATTTCCGCCGGTTCATAGGCATCCTTTGATGCGGTTAATTTCTTCAACGCGGAATTTCGACTTCGGCCCCGTGGCGTTCTGCGGACAGATAAGCACTGTACATCACTCCAACGGTATCGTGAGCCAGTGTTGCCCCACATTTAGGCTCGCGATTGTGGTAGACACATTCCATGAAGTCCTGCAGCTCTTGCGGGTAACCGTCCATCCAATCCTCGTCAGGAGCCGGGTGGCTCCAGCCCTGTTTGGTCCCGATTTTTTCTACGATGTAAACATCTTTGAGCTGCTCTTCCTTGGGATTGTAAGTAGTGATCGCGTCAATGGGGTTTATATTGCAACGGGTGCGATGGTTGTTGGCCATTACCTCCAGCCAGTTATGAACTCCACCCATAACAATCTCAGTAGAAAAAATGTCCGCGATCATCCCATCCTCAAACACAAGATGCAGCTGGCTGTAGTCCTCCACATCCTCATAGTCGGTCCGGAGGTACTTGAGGTCGCGATATTGCGGGTTTCGAGTCACTTCATGGACGCGGGCGCTGATTGTCCTTGGACGAATCGGCTTGCCCTGGGACGCCAACCCTTCTTCCTGCTTGAGGTACATGGCAGCGGTCAGCGGATGACATCCTTTGCCGACAATGGAACCCCCTCCTGCCTGCGCCCAGATGCCATAACTAGGAGAGTGAGATCCGCTGTGGGATTCTTCACCCAACATCCATAAGATCTGGCCTTTCGAGGCCACCAGAATCTCACGCTCTCGCTGAACAACAGGGGCATAAACCCAATCTTCAGCGTACATCAGCTTCTTGCCACTGCGCGCCGCGGCATCCAGAATTCTTCGGGAACTGGCCATGGCTTCTTTTAACATAGTTTCCTTGGAAAACTGATTTCCTCTGAAATTTTTCGCTCCGGGCCCATAGTAACCCGTAAAAGGCTTTTCGACGATCACGTGTTTCCCTGCTCCAAAGGCTTCTACGGCTGCAGATTCATGAACATAACCTGGAGCGCAAATGTCCACCACATCCACTTCCTTAAACATTTCTTGGAGTGAATCGAACGCTCTAATCTGGTGTTTTGCCGCGAAGGCTTCACGGCTTTCTTTGGATTTGGAGGTGACACCAATGACTTCCAGGGGAACCCCGTAGACACGCTGGTAGCCTTCAAAATGAAAGCGGGCTGCGAACTTGGCCCCAACCAAACCTACCTTAATCTTGGAACTCACGATGAAAAGGCTCCTTTACAATGAGAAATACCCGCCAAAACCGTCGCTATGACATTGGCTGTTTGCAATTCGCATCATAAAACAGATCCGGAGATAAAATCCAAATTTTCCATTGCAAATCGCCAGGATTTTAATAATCATCCAGGGCACGATTCGTGGCTTCCTCTCTCTAATCCTTACGGAGACTAACTATGCTCTGGCACCGCGAAGCCGACCGCGGAAGGCAAAATGCTCAGGTGGGCGGGCGTGTAACCTGCCAACTCGCCGTCGATGGCGACAGCCAATGATTTACCGCTGCTGATCCAAACCTCGCGGGCGCGACTCTCAGTCACTTTTGGATTTTTCAGGTGACCGCCTCGTTGGATACGCGGCAACTCCCTAAGGACATCGCAACGCGTTATTCGGTCAGTAAGAATGACATCGAGTAATCCGTCGTCCAAACGAGCGTTGGGGGCTAGCATCATGCCACCCCCAGTGAACCGGCCATTGGCAATGACCAGCAGGTTGCTGTTTATCTCTAGGGCAGGTTCGCCATCCAGCTTGACTTCAACGGGAACATTGCGGTGGCGTTCAAGTGCACAAACGGCCGCCGCCATGTAACGTAATCGACCCCCAACCCATCTGGGCAGCACCTCGCGCCATTGATTCACTAACGCCGCCGCGTCAGCACCTAGACCGAAGGTTGCGGCATTGCTAAAGAAGCGAGAACAGATGCTTCCATCCTTGTGCCGAAAAACCACACGGACGACGTCCACCCACCTTGTGGATGATGCGGCAACGGCGCGGATGAAATCCCGGTACGTCCTCAAGCCCAATGACCGGCCAAAGTCAGAGCCGGTCCCGCTGGGCAGAAGTCCGAGAGTTGCAGACGAATTGACCGCTTGGCCCGCCTCGTTCAGGTAGCCATTTACCACTTCGTTGAGTGTGCCATCCCCTCCGACGGCAACCACACAGTTGAACTCTCGATTCAGGGCACGGCGAGTGATTTCTGTGGCCTGCCCGGCACGGGTGGTCAAGTGCTCGGTGACCTCGATTCCCAAACGGGCCAGTTCGGGCCGCACCTTGGCCCACAAACGTCGCGTCCTTCCTCGAGCTGAAGATGGATTAATGATAAAAAGGATTCTTTTCAAGCTCGAAGCTTTTGATGAGTCGGTCCTCTAGGGTTACTTGGTGGCGAAGAAGTTCAAACTTCGGTCAAATTTGTTAAGCTGCCGTCCCCTCACCCCCAAGCCCCTCTCCCAATGGGAGAGGGTGGCCGAAGGCCGGGTGAGGGGTCCGTGGCCGATAGAGCCGCACTTCTCGGCGGTCTAAGGTTGCTCGCTACAAATAGCCACAAGGGGAGATTGGATATGCCTTTCGGCCCGGGCGGCGGCTTTCGATCTCGAAGGTCCATGGCACCGTGGTAAAACGTCCCCGAAACCTGAGGACTAGCATATGGCCCTGAAGCATCGTTCGAGAGAATCAGACCCTGTTCAGAAAATTTTCCAGTACAAAGATTTTACGAATTCGAAAATGGAGGGGACTTTCCACAATGGCAATAGCCTTCAAATTCTCCATCCCTGATATAAACCAAGGAACCTTGCAAGCCGGGACCTTTAAGAGCCATTCTGGACATTCAATATTTAGTTCATCACACAAATATTCTGCCACCGAAGCTAGCACAGCATCCACTTTCTCATTGTTGAACTCAAAAGGTTCAACCACGGCCACGGGGTCCTTGTGATAACGAAAGTCGTCCACAAAATCCATCAACCAAATCAACCAATTTTTGGAATCAGATTCAATTTGTTGCTTTACATCTCGAAGCCTGATCATTTTTCAAATAACTCCTCGACAAAATACTGCGTTGCGGGCTTTATCTGTTGATGGGGATAGTACGTCTCGAGAATAGAGAATACTTCTTCAGCACTTGTCAGTCCCATCAGTTTGATCAAAAACTGTATGTCGTGTTTGTCGGTTCCCTCCACTCTGGCAGCGAGCGTCTTCATCGCCAGGAGATAGTCGGGCTCGGGGACGTACGCCTTCAAATGAGAAAAGTTGAAGAGAATCCTTTGCTGATGTTGTACCAGCGCTTATCCTGGTAACGCCCTGGAGTGACTACCGGCCATCAGCGGCCCGGTGGTGGTGATCTCTCGTTCTCCTATCTGCTGCCGCCACATGGCATAATAGAGACCCTTGAGATCCAGCAGGTCTTCATGTCGTCCCGCTTCCACAATTTGTCCCCTTTCCAGCACGTATATTCTGTCGGCATGAAGGACAGTCGAAAGCCTGTGGGCGATGAGGATAGTAATGAGGTCTTGCCTCACCGAAATGTCTCGGATGGTCTCATTGATTTCTTCTTCGGTGAGCGAATCCAGCGAGGACGTGGCTTCGTCAAACACAAGCAGGTTGGGGTGGCGCAGTAAGGCTCGGGCGATCGACAGTCGCTGCTTCTCACCGCCGGATACCTTCACGCCGCCTTCACCAATGACGGAGTCCAGCCCCTTGTCCGCTCGTGCCAGCAAACTTTGGCAGGCAGCCTTGTGCAGCACCTCCCGACATTCTTCGTCCGAAGCTTTCGGATTGACGAAAAGCAAGTTTTCCCGGATGGTGCCGGAAAAAAGTTGGGTGTCCTGAGTAACGAAACCAATCCGCCCGCGTAAGCAATCGAGATCGATTTCGGTCAACGAGCACCCATCATAGAGAATATTCCCAAAATGAGGTGTGTATAGCCCAACCAGTAATTTCACCAGCGTGGTCTTCCCGGAGCCTGAAGGCCCCACAAACGCAATCGTTTCCCCACGCCTGACGCTAAACGAAATATCAAGCAATGCCTGGGAACGGGCCGACGGATACTTGAAACTGACCTTCTCAAAGTCTAGCCGCGAAAGATCTGTAAGCACGATCGGCTTCAAAGGCTTGGGTTCTTTTGGTGTATTCAAAATGGTCTCAAAATTCTTCAACGAGACTTCAGCCTCCCGGTAAGTGTTGATGACGTTTCCCAGCTCCTGCAGGGGACCAAAAATAAAGAAGGAGTAGATCCACAAAGAGAAAAACTGTCCAACCGTTATTTCTCTCGCGTAGATTAAATAGAGCATCAGGAACAGGATGCTGGTTCTTAAGAAGTTCACCGCTGTTCCCTGCACGAAGCTGAGACTCCGCAGGTAACGCACTTTCTTCAATTCCAACTGCAAAATCTTTTCCGTGGTGTTATTCAGCCGCCCGATTTCCTGCTGAGCCAATCCAAGACTTTTGACCAATTCAATGTTCCGAAGCGATTCGGTCGTTGCGCCAGCCAGGGCGGTGGTCTCAGCCACAATCACTTTCTGGATTTTCTTGATCTTCTTGCTCAGCACCGAGCTCAACATCCCCAACAGGGGCACGGTGAGAAAATAAACAGGCGCAATGAGCCAGTGGACGCTAATTGCATAGAGCATGACGAAAACAATGCCCACCAGAGATGTGAAGAGAATGTTGACAGACGCAGTGATCAATTTCTCGACGTCAGTCCTCACCTTCTGCAGTTTTCCTAATGTTTCTCCGCTCCGTTGATCTTCAAAAACGGCGTAAGGGAGTTCTAGGGAGTGGCGAAGGCCATCCGAATAAATTTGGGCTCCCAGTCGTTGCGTGATGACGTTGATGAAATAATCCTGGAAATTCTTGGCGACTCGCGACACAAAAGCCACACCAACGGCCGCTGCCAGCAAGAGGCCGACGCCTTTGAAAAACTCGCTCGTGGTGTACTCTTGGTAACGGGTGGCGTACTCGTCAATGACATAGCGAAAGATCCACGGATCCAGTAAGGAAAATATCTGGTTGATAGCCGCTAATAACAATGCCAGAGCTACCAGCTTCCAGTAATGTCTCAGGTAAGAAAGCAGAAGTTTCATAGGAATTTCCTGTGAGAAGACATAAGATAACGGCTCAAGAGAAGCAACACACAGCTCGCCGCATGACATTTTTGCATACTATGCTTTCCGAGTATAGTACCGAAAGATTGATGATGGGTGATTGCTCGAAGGCTTCTCACCTGTCATTTGTTCATTCGACCAACGAGCCAAGGAGCAGCGAGCGACCTCAGAGACCGCCGAGGAGTGCGGCTAGGTCGGCCACTGACCCCTATAGGGGTAGGGAGGGCCGATTGGCTTCGGCTCCCCCTCCCTCCGAACCGTACAGGCGGATCTCCCGCATACGGCT
>QHZQ01000206.1:0-17810 GCA_003224725.1 Acidobacteriota bacterium
CCATAATTTGACTTCAGCTTTCAGCAGCCAGCTTTTTTGGCCTTTTCCTTTCGTCTTGTTGCTTTCGTCTTCCCCTTTTGTCCTATCCCTGCTTCTGCTTCACCAAGACTCGATCCCCATCTTTCAAATTGGGCGGTGGATTAATCACAATCTCTTCACCCCCGATTAGCCCTTCGGCAACCTCGACCCCTTTCGAGGTTGGGTTCCCCAGCTTGACCGACTTCTCGGTGGCCTTACCCTCAAAGACAATGAAAATGGATTTTTTACCCCCACTGTCCCGAACCGCAGCCGTGGGAATGATGATCTGGCGCGGAACGACCGCCTGGCTCTTGCCCTTGGGAACCTCTTTGGCCAGGAAAGCCGCCCGGGCATTCATTTCCGGACGGAGATAATTATCCGGCTTGAGGACTTGAACTTTCACTTGGACCGTCGCTTTCTGTCGATTGGCTTCGGGAGACATCTCGGCGATTTGGCCATCATATTTTCGATCTGGAAAAGCATCTGTAGTGACGACGGCCTTTTGCCCCATAAACAACTTGGCAAAATCGTCCTGACTGATATCCAGTTCGACCTGGAGATCGTTTAGATCCGCCATGGAAACGACGTATCCCTTGGCGCCCCTCTCCCCCACAAACATCGTCGTCACTAATTCGCCTTTCTCAACGGCCCGTTCCAGGATGGTGCCGGTGATGGGAGCGCGAATAATCGTCGCATCCAAATAGGTGTCGCGCAGCGCCACTTCACCTCGAGCCTGCTCGACCCGGCCTCGCATGGCCTCAATCTGCTCCTGACGCGGACCGATGCGCACCAGTTCAAAAGACTTTGTCAAGGCCTCTACTCTGGCCTTCTGGGCATCGTAACGCGCCTGGGCATTGTCCAGATCTTGATGTGGAGCGACTTGTTCCCGAAACAGACGCTTGACTCGTTCCAAGTTGATCCGGGCATTCTCTAAATCCGCCTTAGCTTGTTCCAGATCGGCCTTGGCGCGCGATATTTCTTCAGGACGAGAACCATTTTCCAGTTCTCTCAATTGGGCCAACAAGGTTTGCAAGTTACCCTTGGCCTGGTCGAGCTGGGCTCGATATTCGGCGTCTTCAAAGCGCACGATCACCTGATTCTCTTTGACAAAATCGCCTTTTTCCACTCCAATCCAAGCGACCTTTCCCATCACTTTGGGTGTTACCTGAATCTTGTGATGGGCCACGATGTACCCGGCGGCATTTAATATGACACCCGGATCATCCGCAGAAGCGGCGCCTTTGGCAGTCACGCGATAAGTCTCTACTTCTGTGGCTTTGCTGGTCAAGCGAAATACTGTTGCAGCGGCCCCTAAGAGGACAAAGAGTACCACACCGGCTATTATCCACCGAGTCGCCCACTTGGCGGTTTTTTCGGGCTCGCGCCGCCGGTTCCGGTCGATGCGCAAACTATTCAGATCCTGATCAAGATTCTTAGTTTCAATTGGCATAGTTCTACAACTCTCTAAGAGCATTCAAGATGTCCTGCTTAGCCGCGGTTCTGGCAGGAAGCAAACCTCCAAGGATGCCCATAATCGTAGCAAACGCTATCCCCACCAGGACGATGAACGGCGTAATGCGAAAATCAAAACCAATTTCACTGAAGGTCGTGCCGAAATTGCCAATGCCGCTCTTCAGACCGTTGAGCGGTATGACCAGCAATACTCCAAACAATCCTCCCAAAAGGGAAAGCAAAAGTGATTCAACCACAAATGAAAGGAGGATGCTGGCTCGGGAAAAACCCAGGACCCGCAGCGTGCCAATCTCACGAGCCCGCCGCACCACAGCCGCATACATGGTGTTCATCGCGGCAAAGCTGCTTCCAATGGCCATGATGATAGCGACAAAAACGCCCAGGAACTTGACGGGAGCTGCCGACGAAGTGAGTTGCGAATAATACTCGACCTCCGATTTCGACTCCAGGTAGAGCCGCTGGTCATCGGCCATGCTATTCTTTAGAGCTTCAAGAGCAATGGGATCGGTGGCCCGCACTAATACCGAAGAAAGAGTTTCGTTTTGATTGAAATCTGAAGCAATCTGGTTCAGTTCCCCCCAAATCTCATTATCAAAAGCCGTTTTCCCGGCGTCGAAAACCCCTACGATACTCCAATCACCTCGCGCAAAACGGAGTGTGTCACCCCGGGCCGCATTAACATAACGTGAGGCGATGGATTGTCCAACCACGATTTCACGCTGACCGGCCTCAAACCAGCGTCCTTCAGCCAAACGTATTTCCGGTCGCATCTCGATCCCCAGTTGCGATAACCCACGTATGTTCACGTTAGCCCCCTCAGGATTGTTCTTGCGCGGTAGATTGATCACCCGCACTATCTCGCCGGAAACCATGGGCTCGCCATTGGGGAATTTCTGAATTCCATCCTTATACTTGATACTCAAGAGAGCTTCTCGAGCCACCTGGCTTCCTAGTTCCGAGTTGGAATTTTTTCTTACGACAATCATCTGAAGAGGGTGGCCAGTGGCCTGTAAGGCTAAATTTAACCCCACAACCATGGCCATGATGCCCAGCAGCACTGCCACGGTCAAGGCAATGCCCAGGGCCGTCATCACCGTTGTTGTTTTGCGAACGCGTAGATTGCGAAAGTTGTAAGAGAAAGGAATGGCCATAAGAGATTTCGGATTTGCTAGGACAGCAGACGTCTGCTAGCCAATGTGTCGGAGCGCTTCTGTAATGGGAAAGCGCGAGGCATTGAGCGCGGGAACAACGGAACTGAAAAACCCGATGGCAAAAGCCACGGCCAGGCTTATCACCAGCACAACCGGTGGCATCGGCAATCCCAGCGGCATGAAAGGCAGTTGCGCTCCGCTTAGCCCAAAACACACTCCAGAAGCCAGTCCGCACCCGACCATTCCACCGAGCATCGCGATAATCACCGATTCCGCAATGATCATCAACAGCACCTGGCTCGTCGTAAATCCAAGGGTTTTGAGCACGCCGATTTCTTTAATTCGTTCACGCACTGACATGGCCATGGTGTTTCCTGATACCAGCAGGATGGTGAATACCACGGCGCCGCAAATGCTGAGCAAGAAAAGTTTCACATTGCCCAGCATGGCCACAAAACCCAACTGAAAGGCCTGCTCCGACTCGGTTTTAGTCTGACTGTCGGAGTTGCGGAACATGTCGTCGATTTCGCGGGCAATACGAGGTACCGATTCTGGCGAGTCGGCCAAAACAGCAAACGTTCCCACCGTTCCTCGGCGGGTCGTGGGCAGTGATTCTTCCAGGTATTTCCGATGGAAGTACATGACATAGTCGGCCCCTTTGACGTCACTCTCAAAGAGGGCGCGGAGGGTCAACTCCACGTCCACCGGATAGATATCTCCTTTGATGGTGATCTTCTGACCTAGCTTGAGGTTTAGCTTTTCCGCCAGAGATTTGCCCATGGCCACGGCTGTCCGTTCTGATTGGAAGGCCTTGAGCTGTTCTGGGGAAATCTTGAATTCGTTGTGCACCGAGAAAATTTTTTCCGGGTCGGTGGAGAAACGAGCGAAAAAATGTTCGGGTCGCCGATCGATGTAAACCCCTCCAAACCAGGAGTAGGGACAGACTTCACGTACCCCCTGAACCTGCCGGATGCGCTGCTCATAGTATTCAGGTAATGGAAACGTAAGCGACACACGGTGTCGCACCACCAGACGCAAAGCTTGTTCGGGCGGGGCCTCGCGATAATAGAAAGCATGGTAGACGGCCACCAGCATTCCCAGCAAAAAGAGGGAAACACTGATGCTGGCAATGGTCAAAATCGTTCGTCTTTTGTTGCGAAGCGAGTTCTTAAAGGTGAAAGGAATATATTTCCACATAAGTTATGGCTTAACGGTCAATTCTTTTCTTTGATGCCTCTTTACAATAAGGTTACGGACCTGGTGCCCAACATCCGAGAAAGATTAGCATAATTCTAAGCGGCTCTGTCAAGTTTGCTGGACTGGCTTTCCGCGTCGTCTCTCTTGAAAATCCCCTTCGAGGGGGCTGGCGGCGAAGTTTGCCAGGAGAATGGTCTTGCAATTCAGACAGGTGTAGTAACCGTTCACCCTACAATTTGGCGGATTCGTTGCTTCCTGAGTTGAAGCCTCAATGAGTCCCTGAATAGACTTCTGTCCGAAGGTATCCAGGACTACAAACCGAAAGTTTAAAGCAAAGTGACGGACCCATTTAGGAGGTCCATCAAACCAGGAGGTATACCATGAAACGCCTTTATTGCACTGTCTTGGCTCTATTGCTGGTGGGGTTGATTTTTTCGCAAACCGTTGCGAGCACTATGGCCCAGTCGACAGAAACCTTTTACGTCAAGGCCAAGCTTAGCCCTGATAACGAGGTCCCGGCTGTTGCGGGGCTGGATGCCGGCGGTTCTGCTCGCGTCCAGATCACAGTGAATCGTGATTCCGGAGGACTCATTACCTCGGGCAGCGCGGTGTTTGAGCTAGCTTACCAGTTTCCGTCCGCCGTCAATTTGGTGGGCTTTCACATCCATTCAGCGGCCGTAGGTGAATCCGGTCCGGTGGTGATTAACTCCGGGCTGGGTGCCACATCAGACGCGACGGGCGTTGGCAGCATCGTGCTTCCTGCAGTCACGCTGAACACACCGGACCAACTCACAGCACTGAATGGCCTTCTGACCACTCCTCAGCTTTACTACATCAACGCACACACCTCAGACCATCCTTCTGGAGCCATTAGAGGACAGGTAACCACAGAAACGCTCTTCTACAAAGCGACGCTATTGCCCGAGAACCAGGTTCCTGCTATTACCGACTTGAACGCCAGTGGCTCTGTGTTGGTCACCCTGGATCTGACTCGCGATAGTTCTGGTAACGTCACCTCCGGCGCCATTATGTTTGATGCGAACTATCAGGTCGCACAACCACCCGTCACCTTTGTCGGTTTTCACATCCATCAGGGGCTGGCTGGTAGTAATGGTCCAGTCGTCATAGACTCCAGGTTGGCGAGTTTCACTGATTCAGGCGGTACAGGACGAATTACGAGAATCCTTTCCCTGCCGACCGATGACACGACATTGACGACGCTCAAATCGATCATTGCCAATCCGCCGGGGTTTTATGTCAACCTCCATACGTCGGATAATCCTGGTGGCGCAATTCGTGGCCAACTCTCGGATGCCAACCAGCTCACCAGTATCCCGTATTCCATTGACAACGAGACTTTCCGGTCCAACCTGGGCATCCAAAATCTGACCAACCTTCCTGGATGGGTTTTGGTTCGAGTATTTGGAGCGGATGGGGATATTTACGAACAGTCAATCCATGTTCCGGCTCGGGGCTTTGTCCAAGTTAACCGAATCAATCCTTCCCTAGGAAACGAAGAAGAGGAGGGAGCAATAAAGCTGGATCCTGATCAACACGTCGAGGCATTTGCTTCCATGATCGAGAATACCAATAATTTCCCATCGATCATTCCTATGGCTCCAAGGGGCTTGCACCTGGCAATTGCTTCGGCAACCAACCTGGTTCGTTTTAAGTCTTCCCTAGTGGTCTTTAACGAGGGTTCAACGCAGGCCAACGTCAATATTATCTCCCGAGATGTTGGTGGAAATGTGAAAACCCAAAAAACCATCACCATTGATGCCCATGGCTTCTATAGTGACCAGGACATTTTGACAACCTTGGGCCTCAGCAGCGCCTATGGCCCTCTGGAAATTCGCTCTACCAACAATCAGCCTCTCTCTGCCATCAGCCGGGTTTATAGCGTTACCGATAATCGCGGTAGCGTGTTTGCAGGGAAAGAATTCTAGTTCCACTAGGTGGCGATGAAGTTCAAACTTTGGTCGAGTTTGTTAACCTGCCGTCCCCTCACCCAGGGAGCTTTCTCAAAGCTCCCATGCCTCTCCCATTGGGAGAGGGTGGCCGAAGGCCGGGTGAGGGGTCAGTTGCCGATGGAGCCGTAATCCTGGGCGGTCTGAGGTTGCTCGCTACGTCTAGGGCAACTCTTCGACCCGAAACCTGGGGGCCGCTGTCCCCGGCAGCTCCCGTTGGCAAAGAAGAATCGCCGCTACGATCAGCGCATTAGGGCCGTCTGAGGACCTTCAGGTCCGATGAAGACAAGTCTTCCAGCCTGGTAGTGTTTCCCTCGCCATGCCTCCATGACGCCTCATTTTCTTTCTTACCATTCCTTCTTCGTGAGTTTGTCCACCGACAACCATCCACCGCCCAATATCATGAGTGTCACCGCTCCGGCTAAAAGGCTGAGCGGAAATTCATAACCCTTCACCAACCCCTGGTGCCAATGGATTTTGGTGATGGCAACAACCATCACCCCAGAGATAAACAAGGCAGCCCAACGGGTGAACAACCCGAGGACCAAAAGGATCCCACCCCCAAATTCTGAAAAGGCGGCCACATAAGCCATAAATAGGGGCATTCCCAGTCTTCCCGTGACCGTACCAATAAACCTTTCCATCTCGCCGAAGAATTTGTGGTAGCCATGTACAATAAAAATAAGACCCAGCACGAGTCTTAGAATCAGCGGTGCCAGATCGTGAACTCCCTTGAGCCTGCCGAGCAACATGTCTTCTTCTCCTTAACCTGGATGTAATTTCAGCCGAAAGCCAGCTAGTCGTCATCATAGGCAGAAGATTTCCCAAATTCAACTTTTCATCTAAGGTGAAACCTTTACTCCGGGAGGGATCCTATGGAAGAGAGATTTGAAGAAGGTGGCACGCCTGGAAGGCGAAAACAGGACATTGAAAAGCAGGAGACCAGACAAAGCTGCAAAAAAGTGGCCCTGGGCCTGAGCAGAAAGAGCTTCGTCCTCGTGATCGCCCTCGTCGTCGTCCTCGGTTTGTCGAGTACGAGCACGAGGACGATCCGCAACATCGACAAAGCTTTGTTGATGTCATCTCTCTAAGCGCAAATTGGCTCAGCTCATCACTTGATTACAAGCTCTGCACTGCTTTCTTCGTTTGGCATTGAGGGAACCACAGTTCCGACAGCGGTTGTACATGGTGCGAACAAACCAGTTCGTGATCCATGCGCTTCCCCCCAATATCGCCACCAGAGCAATAATATTAAGGAAAATTTCCACTTCTGGGCAACCCCTCCTTCATGCCCTTCGGCTGGGCACAGGGGGTGGCAGTGCCAAGATTCCGGGTGGCCCCCACTCCCTGGCCCTCTGCCCCACGTCAGGGCCCGGTTTCAACCGCATGTAATTAGGCGCGGGGGAGAGGGAAAATAGGGATGAGGTCGAGAACCCAGGGCGGCGGTCGCTAGGCTCCCTGGCCCTGGGCTATTTTTCTGTAGCCCTTACAGGGCAAAGAGCCGCTACCCATGCGGCGTTCCAACACCCCCCCTTGTGTTCAGCAAAAACATGTGGGACATGCTCAGCCTTCATGCCAGGGAAATGGGAAATGATGAAGAGGCATCCTCACTCCAACCCATGGCTCTAGCCACGACTTGGTATGGTGCTTCACGACGACTTGGCTGGTTCAGCGTAGGTCGAAGGTTGGCTTCCCGCCAACTCGGTCTTGATCCTGGGACGAAAGAAGAAGGCAAACATAATGAGTACGGCGGCGGCAGCCAAGGCTGGGACCATCCAGATTTTGTCCCATTGATGGCTGAGAACGTCGGCTGCCTGAGTGAGGCTATAATACTCAACCACTTTGCCGGAGGACCAGGATCCTAGGAACCATCCCAGCCCGAAGGTCACAAAGGCGATGAATCCCTGGGCCGCTCCACGAATCTTCACCGGGGCTTGCTGGTCCACATAAATCTGCCCGGTAACAAAGAAGAAATCATAGCAAATGCCATGCAACAGGATAGCCAGGTAGAACATCCACACCAGCGATTCGTTGTTGCCGTACGCAAATAAGAGATACCGAGTAACCCAACTGGCCATCCCAATCAGCAGCATTTTCTTANNNNAGCATGAAAAAGATCTCTGACATTTGTCCCATAGTCATCTTACTGGCCGGTTCTGAGACCCCCACCTCATTCAGAAAGAGATTGGTGAAGGCGTAGTAAAATTGCAAGGGAATGCAGATGAGGAAGGAGCCAATCACAAAAATACCAAATGAACGGTCCTTCATCAACTGAAGGGCTTCTACGCCCAGGATGCCGCCGAACGTAACTGGAGCCCCGGCTTGCTTGGGTGGCGTATGGGGCAAAATTAAGCAATACAGACCCATCAAGACTGAAGCTCCAGCAGCTATTCTCATCGGTGTGGAGGCCGCTTCCAGGCCCAGCCTGCCCACGATCAGTCCCGCTACGATCCAACCCATGGTGCCTAAAACCCGGACTCGCGGAAACTCTTGTGAGGGATCTTTCATGTGATGGAATGAGAGCGAGTTGGTCAGGGCGAGCGTTGGCATGTAGCAGAGGGTGTACCCCAACAGGGTGGGAAAGAACGAGCTGAAGGTTTGGAGGCTCGAGGCCCAGTACATGAGAAGTCCACCCAGGATATGGAGCGACGCCAGAATTTTTTCCGTTGCGAAAAATCGATCAGCCACCATCCCGACAAAAAAGGGAGACACCATAGCCGCAATGGAAACGGTGCTGTAAGCTAACCCGATGTCGCCGCCCTGAAACTTGAGCGTTTTGCCCAGGTAGGTTGTCATCGTGACGTACCAGGCGCCCCAGATGAAGTACTCCAAAAACATCATCAAGGAAAGCTTGAAGCGAACGCTTTTCATAGATCATCCTCACAATTGATTTCTGCATCCTTGAAGCCGGTTATGAGATGTGCTGGTGGCTTGATATTCTGAAATTCCCCCTATAAAGGCTGATCTTTACCCACATCTTCGGCTGGACACAGGGGGCGGCTGTGGCAAGATATTCGATGGCCCCCACTCTCTGGCCCTCTCCCCCGCGTCAGGGCCCGGTTTCAACGGCATGCAATTAGGCGCGGGGGAGAGGGAAAATAGGGATGATATCGAGAACCCAGGGCGGCGGTCGCCAGGCTCCCTTGCCCTGGGCTATTTTCTGTAGCCCTTACAGGGCAAAGAGCCGCTACCCGTGCGGCGTTCCAACACCCCCTGCGTCCCCAGCCGAGATGTGGGACATGCTCAGTTGCCAAGGCGACTCATTTTCATCGTTGCTGGCGTCCCGACAAGGGAACGAAATAGATCCGACTCCTTTCAAAAAACCTTTCTCAACCTTGCCACGGTCCGTCTTTGACCAAGAGCATTCATGACCTGAAAGATTCCCGGGGCCACTGCTTTTCCTGTGAGTAAAACGCGTGCCGCATTGATGAGCAATCCAGCTTTTACCTGTTTTTCCTCAGCGAACTTTCGCAGAGTGGATTCGCAACTTTCACTATCAAATCCAGAGAGGGCGTCCAGGCGGGAAGCGAGCTCAGGCAACAAAAGCTTTAAAGAAGGCTCTTTGAGAAACTTCTCCTGGGCGTAAGCCTCGATTTCATACTCATCACTGAGAAAGGCTCGGCCATTGGTTACAAAATCCGGCAATAGTCTGGCTCGAGTCTTAAGCAGGTCGATTAAACTTAAAAACCATTGTTTCTGGTTGCTTTCATATTCTGGACCCCACAACCGGGCTTTCTCCATTTCGGCTTTAACGTAAGGGAAAAGCTCTGCGGCAGGAGTTGAGCTCAGATACTGACTGTTGAGCCATCCCAGCTTTTCCAGGTTAAATATCGCATTGCTCTTGTTGATCCCCTGAAGAGAAAATTTTTGAATAAGCTCCTGGGTAGTCATTTTTTCCCTGTCATCTCCGGAAGCCCATCCCAGGAGCGCCAGAAAATTTCGGAAGGCCTCGGGAAGATAACCTTGATCCCTGTAGGCAGTCACCGATGTGGCGCCATGACGCTTACTCAAGCGTGTCCTGTCGGGGCCCAGGATCAGTGGCACGTGGGCAAATAGGGGAACGGGCTGGCCCAGCGCTTGATATAGCAGAATCTGCTTGGGAGTATTGGAAATATGATCGGCGCCGCGTATGACGTGAGTGATTCGCATGTCAATATCATCGACCACCACCCCGAGATGATAGGTTGGCATGCCGTCGGAACGCAGCAAAACGAAGTCTTCTATATTTTGGAAATCGTGCTCGATGGCACCAAAAACTTGATCGTCAAAATCAATTTTCCCGTCTGAAGGAACTTTAAATCGAATCGTCCAGGTCTGTCCCTGTTCCTCTCTGTGTCGAACCTCAGCTTCAGAGAGTTCCCTGCACGTACCATCATACTTCCAGGCCATCTTCGCCTTTGCCGCCGCCTCCCTTTTGGCTGAGAGCAGCTCCTGGGAACAAAAACAAGGGTAGGCCTTTTGCTCCTGCAACAACTTCCTGGCGGTTGCCTGGTATTGATTCATGCGCTCGGACTGAAAGCATGGACCTTCATCCCATTGTAGCCCCAACCAGCTCAATCCTTCCAGAATCCCTGCGACCATTTGGGATGAGGACCGCTCCACATCGGTGTCCTCAATTCTAAGGATGAATTTCCCCTCATAATGTTTGGCAAACAACCAGTTGAATAGCGCAGTGCGAGCCCCTCCAACGTGTAGGTAGCCGGTAGGCGACGGAGCAAAACGAACTCGGACATCCGGCAAGATGAAAGGTCCTCCTTGGAATGAAATCAGAGCTTAACCGAAGAGAAGAGGGTAGAGGATCGAAGATCGCGATCCTCCATCCTCGATTCTCTATCCTCAGTCCGTCTAAGCCCTGGCCGAGATGGCTCCTTTAGCGGCAGCTAAAGCGGCTTCGTAGTTGGGATGAGTCGAAATTTCCTTCACGTATTCCACGTGCCGCAGGGTGTCGTTAGAATCTACCACAAAGATGGCTCTGCATTCCAAACGCAGCTCTTTGATAAGCGTGCCATAGGCTAGGCCAAAGGATGCCTCTCGATGATCGGAAAGAGTCTGTACACGCTCGACTCCGGCGGCGCCACACCATCTCTTTTGAGCAAACGGCAGATCCATACTGATGGTGAGTATCGCGACCTTATCCCCCAAACTGGCCGCCTCCTGGTTAAAGCGGCGCGTTTGTGCGTCACAGACGGGTGTGTCCAACGACGGAACGACGCTGATGAGACGAACCTTGCCGGCTGTCTTGGCCAAAGTGACCGGTGAAAGGTCGTTTGCCAGAACCGTAAAATCGGGCGCCTTGTTACCTGGCTTCAGTTCCGGACCGATAACCGTTAGAGGATTCCCCAAAAACGTGGCTGCTCCAGCCCTTTCTTGCGGCATGATAATTTCCTCCTAATTAAAATGTAATTCAAAAGTCCTCGGCGTGAAGGATATCACAACCCTCGATTACAGGGCTTTGGTTTGAAAGAAAAAGAACTTTCACCGCAAGCTTGGCTAGTCTAGGCCGTTATGTGGATGGAAACGAGATTTTGTCCTCGGCGTTTTGGTAGCCACGGTCAGCAGCTTTTGCTGACCGTGGGTTTTTCCCCACGTTGTACCAAACTGCCCACGACCACCGCAAACTGCGCGGTGATCGTGGCTACCGATACTGTTCGGGATATCAAGGGCGAAGCCCTTGGTTAGGCCGTTATGTTGGGCAACACGAGAATTTTGCTCTCGTCTTCTCAACTCACGCCCCTCACCCCAACCCTCTCCCCGCCTGTGCGGGGAGAGGGAGAAGACTGGGAATAGGGCCGCAAACCCAGGGTTCCGCTAGCGCTCCACCCTGGGCTACTAATATTTCGCCCCTAGCGGGGCTTGGACAAACACTCAGCCATTCTGACTCCTGGCTCTTGAATCCTGACTCCCCCATTCCCGCAGGAATATCAAGGACCAAGTCCTTGGTTAGACCGTTATGCGCCACGTTACGAGAATTTCGTTCTCGTTTTGGTAGCCACGGTCAGCAGCTTTTGCTGACCGTGGGCTTTCGTCGCGGACTGCCCACGATTACCGCAAAAGACGCGTTAATCGTGGCTACCCAAGCCAGGGATATCAGGGACCGAGCCCTTGGTTAGTTAGACAGGTAAGGTTGGCGTTGGACCCGCCATCTGTGCCCGGGGAGCACACGACCGTTAGATGAGAGAAGGCCTCCGAATAGAAGCCACGCTGACGGGTATCAACACCGCGAATTCTTTGGAAGTGAGAATGCGACTCATTAGCAGGAACGTTCTCTTTAACTGTGAACCAGGGTTTAGGTCAATTGTGAGGCATCGAGGACCTCGCGCACTTTGCAGGCGAGACTGTTGGGGGTAAAAGGTTTTTGCAGAAAAATTGTGCCTGGTTCCAACACACCATGATGAACAATCGCCTGGTCTGTATACCCTGACATGTAGATAACTTTCATGTCTGGCCGCAGGGGCGCCAGCCGCTCGGCCAATTGGCGCCCGCTCATCAGCGGCATTACCACGTCGGTCAGCATCAGATGAATTGGACCTGTGTGCTGGATCGCAACTCGCAACGCCTCCGCCCCATGGCGCGCCTCGAGCACTGTATATCCGTTCTTCCGCAGAATTGTCCGAACCAGATTTCTGACCGAATCCTCGTCTTCTACCAGCAACACCGTCTCCGATCCAAGAGGCAACTCGACCGGCGCCGGAACCGTCTCGGCCTCAACGGATACTTCTCCTTGGACCTGGGGCAGGTAGACCTTGAAAGTGGTACCCTGCCCAGGCTCACTGTAGGCCCAGATATAGCCATCACTCTGCTTGATGATTCCATAAACCGTGGATAGGCCCAATCCGGTTCCTTTGCCTTGCTCTTTGGTTGTGAAAAAGGGATCAAAAATACGTGCCAGAGTGTCTGGACCCATCCCGCACCCGGTGTCCGAGATGGCCAGCATCACGTAGGATCCGGGTTCGGTGGGAGGATGGGTGCGAGCATAATCTTCATCCAATTCCTCGTTGGCCGTCTCCAGGATAAGCCTGCCGCCCTCAGGCATAGCATCGCGAGCATTCACGACAAGGTTCATGATGACCTGCTCCATTTGACCCCGGTCCGCTTCTACCCTCCCCAGACCTGGCCCTAAAAGGGTCACCAATTCAATATCTTCTCCAATCAGCCGCCGTAGCATCTTGTGGAGGTTAGCCAGCAAGGCATTCAGATCCAATATGACGGGTCGAAGCACCTGCTGCCGGCTAAAGGCAAGCAGTTGGTGGGTCAGTGAAGCCGCCCGCGCTGCGGCTTTCCGAATCTCCTCCAGGTTTCCCCGCATCGGATCCTCGGGCCTTAGGCTGTTCAATAGCAGCTCACTATAACCGGTTATGCCTGTCAGCAAATTATTAAAATCATGAGCAATCCCTCCGGCCAGTCGACCGATCGCTTCCATCTTTTGCGATTGCCGGAACTGCTGTTCACTCCGGCGCAGCGCCTCTTCCGCCTGCTTGCCCTTGTTGATGTCCAACATCACTCCTTGAAGCCTGGCGGCTCGATCACTTTCTAAGGCCACGCTGACCATATTGCGCAACCACAGCCAGCGGCCGTCAGATGCCAGCATTCGATATTCGAAATCGGTCGTTCGTTTTTCTTCCCTTGCTTTCAGGCACAGAGCTATGACCCCCTCCCGATCCTCTTGGTGAATATGCTCTTTCCAAAAACCGGGTTCCGTGAACCACTGTTCCAGAGGATAGCCGAGGAGCTGTTCCGCCTGCTTGCTGACAAAGGTAAATTGGAGAGTATTGGGATCTGCTTCCCATACGATGCCATCAATAGAGTTTACCAAGGCTTCATATTTCTGCCGCGATTTTTCCAGGGCCTCCTCAACCTGTTTCCGTTCAGTAACGTCTTGAACAATTCCAACCAACCGAATCGGCTTTCCAGCCTCATTCTGGAGCACTTCAGCCTGCTCGTGCACGACGCGTTCGGAACCATTGGGTAAACAGATTCGATGGTCAATGCTGTAGGGCCTGCCCTCAGATAAGGCCTGATCCACCGATTTCCTGACAAATTCTCTATCTTCAGGGTGAACCGACTTAAAAAATAGCTCGCTCGTTGCCACAAATTCATTGGGGGAAAAACCAAAGATGCGATAGATCTCATCAGACCACCGCAGATGTCGGGTTTTCAGGTCTAATTCCCAATTTCCCAACCGGGCGATACGTTGTGCCAGCGCAAGGCCGGCTTCGCTTTCTCGGAGTTCCTCCTCAGCGCGCCTTCTTTCCTGCCGTATTGATGCTGCCAATAACTCGCGCTCCGCGGCCGGTACAAGTCGCTTTAGTTCCGCTTTGCTAAGATAGTCATGGGCACCTGCCTTCATGGCGTTTGCAGCCGTCTCTTCACAGGTGTCTCCGGAAATAATGATAAAAGGTAAATCGAGCCCCTTCTTCTGGAACAACTTTAATGCTGCTATGACATCGAAGTGCGAAATGGTGTAATCGGCTAACACGATATCCCAGGCTTGCTTCTGCATAGCGGTATCCATCGTTTCCTCGGTCTGAACACGCTTATATTTCAAATCATAACCAGCCCGTCGAAACTCTTCCAGGATGAGTGCAGCGTCCTGTTCTGAATCCTGCACGAGCAAGAGATGCAGCGGATTTTTGATCTTCTTAGTCATTTGTAGCCTGGCTTCTCTAAGAAACCTGGGATGAGAGTCGGGACGATATCGGCGGACGCCTGTGATCAGTTACACAGGCGTTACAGCCAGTGTGCCTCGAGCGATTTTCTTTCACACCTTTCACCAGGAAGCGAACTTGGCGATTCTGCAATCTCATTTGAACCGGTCTTCTTTTAGAGATTTAACAATAATCCGCTTTAACTCCAGTGGATCAACCGGCCCTTGCACTTTGTAGAGCACTTCACCGGTCGGGCTTATCAGCATCGTATAAGGAAGGGCATCATTCCAGTCCGGATCAAAGGCTTCCATGAGCTTGTACTTATCGGTATCTCCAAACAGCAGGTTGCGATTGGAAGCCTGGTTTTTCTCAAGAAAGGCTAGCACTTCTTTCTTTTCATCGGGGAAATTGGCAGCAACCGTCACCAGTTCGAAGGCGCGATGACGATACATGCGATTGATCGTTACAAGCTCTGGAAATTCTGTGACACAGGAACCACACCAGGTTGCCCAAAAGTTGACCAACCGGAGTTTTCCCGAATTGCCCCCGCGCAGACTCTTCAGGTCCTCAATATTAGCTAATTCCACCATGACCGGTTCGGCAGCCAGTTTGGCCATGTACTTCTTCACTTCTTCCTGTTTACCTGCCCATTTGATGGAACAGCCAAAGGCCTTGGTTTGCCGGATCTTCACCTCTCGACCGGCCAACAGGGCATCCAGGGCGTTCTGCGCATCATGGGTCCTGACTAATTCTTCGCGCTCGCTGTCATCAAACCGGCCAACATAGCGGAGTCTGCGGTCCGCATCGAAAATGAACACATGAGGAGTGGCCGTCTGTCCATAAGCTCTTGAGACTTCCTCCTTGTCTCCATCGAAAAGATAGGGAAAATTAAACTGCTTATGAAGTGCTCGTATTTTCATTTCTTCGAACGAGTCGGCCAGATCGGTGTAGCCAAGTTCGTCCAACCTGACTGACCCGGGATCGTTCGGTGAAATCGCCACCAAAGCTACACCTTTGTCCTGGTAATCCACGATCAGTTTCTTGAGCCTCTCCTGATAAGCCTGGGCCGTAGGACAGTGTGTACAGGTGAACACAATCACGAGCAGCTTCGCTCTGGCAAAATCTCGGAGCGAGTAACTGCGCCCGTCGACTCCCGGCAAACCAAAATCAGGAGCCGCGGCTCCAATGTTAAGCGTCCGGATGGACTGTATCCCGTCTCCAAAGAAAGGATGGGAAATCAAGGCTGCAACAAGAACAAAAAATACTCTTCGTTTCATCCCCTTAACCTCAGATACTTGATTTTTTGGAATTTTTAGCTTCAATGAAGGTTGAGAAAATGGACACTTCATAGTGACAAGATCGTCAACATTGACGCAATTCTATCACTGATCAAAAAAATGCCCATCGAAAAAGTCAGCCAACAGGGGTCTCGAGTTTGGACATTTCTTATTCCCCGAAGGGGATGGATAAATCAGCCCACGGTTGTGCGGCAACGCACTACCCTGGGAAGAGGTCCGTTTCCATTCGCTCCATCCCTGAAGGGGATGAATACGCCGAGGCGTTTGTTTATCTATCCCCTTCAGGGAATTGGGAAGGTGGCTATATAGCTGTCCCAGGGTAGCGGTTGGGCCGCAACCCTGGGCTGATTTATGTATCCCCTTCGGGGAAAGAGACGCTTCGTTGCATGAATCTCGATTCGAGCAACGAAACGCTTAATTTACCCGCAACGCCCAGGCGAGTCGCATCTGGTCACTCAACCTTCTTATCCTGGAAGAGCTTTTCAAGTGGTTCTCATAGAAGGGCTGCGGTTGGGGCGATTGGCTAAGAATTGCGCCGTAACATCGATGATCGGCGCGGCCATCAGGAACAGAGCCACCAGGAAAAGCGGCCAGTTGAACCAGGTGGGCAGGACATGGCGAAGGGCCTCGGGCCCACCGCCAATGGATCGAATGGCGTCGGCCATAAATACATAGAGCGCCAGCAACATTCCACACAGTTCCAGGACCAGGGAAAAATGACCTGGCCAGATCGGCCGAGCAGGAAGACTGAATTGCGTGACCAGGGTCCCACCAACAATCATCAGGGCTGAAATAGTAATGGGTGCGATCACGGGTCCCCACCAAGGCAGGGGCAATAAGAACAGGACATCCCAGTCCCTGAGGGAACTCGGCCAGCCGACGGTCAGCTTCAGGAACACGTAATAAAAAATGTCCCAGACACCGAAGGCGATAGCTCCGTATCCCAATCGGGTTCGCGAAGTGTTACCAGCCAGCCAACCCACCGTAAACAACATCATCAGAGTGGCCGCCTCACGGATGAGCTCGACCTGGTCTAACCGGCCAAACACCGGCAATGGATAGGGTTGATAAGGATTGATTCTGTCAAATAAGGTTCGCAGATACACGACCGTTGCCGATTCCAGCCAAGACATGGCTACCGCAAATAAGACGACGAAAGTCCAACGGTTGGTGTCATACATCCTGTCCTCCCGGCGAACAAAAGATTGAAACCCAGTAGGCTGATTTCTTCTAATGCCTCAGTTACAGAGGCCAGGAGTTGCCCAAAGCTGGCCTGCCACGGGTGACGTCAGAAACATCTGATGCTCCAACAGCCCGCTTTCTAAGTTGGCACGTCGTGGCCTCAATCAATTTTAAGCCCTAAGTTCGAAATGTGCCAGAGATGGATGACGTGGAGGGCGATACAAAGCGTTGCCGCAGCCATTGCTCTACCTCATCGATCACTCTTGCTGGAGTTGACGTACCGGCGGTAATACCAATCGTTTGCGCCTCCACGAACCACTCGGGATGCAACTGGCTCGCTTCTTGAACATGAAAGACTCGTCGGCAAAATTGGCTGCAAGTCGTTACCAGCTCATGCGTATTATTGCTCTCGGCACCGCCGACTACCACCACTGCATCGGATTGCCGAGCGACTTCCATGGCGGCCGTCTGTCGCTGTTTGGTGGGCTGGCAGACCGTATCACTAAACTGGACCTCCGATTGAGGGAAGCGTTCCTGAATGAGCCTCACCAGGTGACGAACTTTGAGGATAGGCTGAGTCGTTTGAGCCACGACGCCGAAACGAGGCCGTTCCTTAAGACAATTCACGTCCGCTTCCGAAAGAACTACGTCAACTTCATCCAGGTCCTCGGTCATGCCGCGAACTTCCACATGATTTCGTTTTCCAATGACCACGGGGTGATATCCTGCTTGCCGAAGTGCAGCCAAGGAACGATGTGCCAGGTGCACCAGCGGACAGGTGGCCTCAAGCACGTCTAACCCTCGTGCCCTCGCTAAGGTCAGGGTTCTCTGAGAAGCTCCGTGGGCTGTCACCATGACGGTTCGGGTAGTCACGGTAGC